>JAIXZV010000081.1 GCA_027489365.1 Sphingomonadales bacterium | reverse complement strand
GCGGCGAATCGGACGCGCGCAATCGCCGACAAGCGGCTCGGCGGGCTGACCGTGATCAACGCCTTTTTCGAAAATTCGACGCGCACGCTGCTGTCGTTCGAAATCGCGGGCAAGCGGCTGGGGGCCGACGTGGTCAACATGCACGCCGCGCAAAGCTCGGTGAAGAAAGGCGAAACGCTGATCGACACGGCGATGACGATCAACGCGATGCGCGCCGATGCGATCGTGATCCGCCACATGAGTTCGGGCGCGGTGCGGCTGATTGCCGACAAGGTCGATTGCCCGGTGCTGAACGCCGGCGACGGGCAGCATGAACATCCCACGCAAGCGCTGCTCGATGCGCTCACGATCCGCCGCCGCCGGGGCCGGATCGAGGGACAGCGCGTGGTGATTTGCGGCGATCTGCTGCACAGCCGCGTGGCGCGCTCGAACATCCTGGCCCTCACCGCGCTCGCCGCCGAAGTCCGCGTTTGCGCGCCCGCCACGCTGATGCCAGCCGGGATCGAGCGGATGGGTGTCACGCCCTTCACCGATTTCGACAAGGCGCTGGAGGGGGCTGACGTGGTCATGATGCTGCGGCTGCAGACCGAGCGGATGAGCGGCGGTTTCGTACCCTCAAACCGAGAGTTCCACTTGCGCTACGGCCTTACGCTCGCCCGTCTCGAACGTGCGGCGCCCGACGCGCTGGTGATGCACCCCGGCCCGATGAACCGGGGGGTCGAAATCGATTCGAACGTCGCGGATCACGCGCGTTCGGCGGTGACCGAGCAAGTCGAGATGGGCGTCGCGGTGCGCATGGCCTGCCTCGACGTACTGACGCGCCGATCGCGCGGCGTGGCGGGCTGGGCATGAGCCGGATGCTGGCCTTTACCGACGCGACTTTGGTCTGCCCGGTCGCGGGCGAGTCGCGCGGCGGCGTATTGGTCGCGGACGATCGTATCGTTGCGACCGGGGTCATCGAAATTCCCGAAGGCGCGGAGGTGATCGCGTGCGGCGGCGCGATGGTCGCGCCCGCGATCGTCGATCTCGGCGTGTTCGCGATCGACGTGCCCGCCTTCCACGCCGGGGGCATCGTCCGCGTCGGGTTGATGCCCGATCAATCGCCGGTGCTCGACGATCCCGGCGTCGTGCAGCGCGCCGCGCTGATCGGTCGACCGGGCTTGTGGATTCACCCGATCGCCGCCGCGACGCGCGGGCTTGCGGGCAAGGATCTCGCCGAAATGGCGATCAACCGCGATGCGGGCGCACGCGCGATCGGCACTGGGGCTGGATGGATCGCCGATTCGGGGCTGATGCGCAAAGTGCTGTCCTATGCCGGAGACTTGGGGCTGACCGTGATCGCGCACGCCGAGGATGGGGGTATCACCGCTGGTGCCGTCGCCACCGCGGGCGAGACGGCGACACGGATGGGCCTGCCGTCGGCACCCTCGGTGGCCGAAGCGCTCGCTATCGCCCGCGATCTGATGCTGGCCGAGGAAACCGGCGCAGCGCTGCATATTCGTCAGGTAACGACGGCCGCTGGGTTTGATCTGGTCCGCGCGGCGAAGCGGCGCGGTGTGCGCGTCACCTGCGGCATCACGCCCGCACACCTGTTCCTGTCCGACATCGCGATGAGCGATTTCCGCACCTTCGCGCATCTCTCGCCGCCCTTGCGCAGCGAAAGCGACCGGCAGGCCGCGCGTGCCGCGATTGCCGACGGGACGATCGACATTCTCTGTTCCGGGCACGATCCGCACGGTCCGGAGGAGAAGCGCTTGCCCTTCGCCGATTCGGCATCGGGCATGGCCGGAGCGGAGACTTTACTCGCGCTCGGTCTCGGCCTGGTGCGTGACGAGACGATTGATCTGCAGCGGCTGTTCACGCTGCTCGCGGCCAATCCGGCCAAGGTGCTGGGCGTCGAGGCGGGGACACTCACCCCCGGCGCGCCCGCCGATCTGGTACTGATCGACCGCGATGCCCCGTGGCAAGTCAATGGCGAGCGTTTCCACGCGCGTGCCGGCAATACGCCGTTCGACGGGCTGCCGGTTCAGGGCAAGGTGCTGCGCCTGTTCAAGGGCGGCACCGCCCTCCCCTTGCCGTCGCGGGATTAGCGCGAAGCGAGTTCGCGGCCCTTGGCCCACATCGCAACCTGATCGCCCGCGCCTGCACGGACGAAGCACGAGCCGCCCTTGGCGCGATACGCCTGGCACAAGGCAACTGCATCTGGTCGCGCAAAGCCGCCGACCGACAGGCGATAGAAGCTCTTGCCCGCAGCCGTGACGCTCATGCCCTGAGGCATATGTCCACCGAACGCGGCGTTGCGGCGCGTGACGCGACCCCAGGCATCGCGCGCGACACCGGCATTCTCAAACGCGCCGAGTTGCACGTAGAAATTGCCCTTGGCGACCACATGCGGTTGCACCGGCGCGGGCGTGACCTTGGCCAGCGCCGCGCGCGCGACGACACCCTTACGCGCCGCACGTCCTTCAGATGCCGACGCCGGGATCGCCTGAACGACTTCCTTGCGCTCGGCAAAGACGACGCCCGCGATG
>JAIXZV010000225.1 GCA_027489365.1 Sphingomonadales bacterium | reverse complement strand
GCATGAAGCCGCGCAACCAGGTTGTCGGCCTGCGCTACTTCAACGTCTACGGCCCGCGCGCCGCCCGTTGTTCGCCAATACCGATCTCGGCACGCCCTTTCTGGAGGTGCGCGCCAAGCCGGTGCATGTCGATTCTGCTGAAGTGACGCCGGTGGTGATCGAGATGGCTCCGCCCGCGCCGATCGAGCAACCGCTGCCGACCGATCTCGATCAGCCGCTCGCCGCGTTCGATCCGGCTGCCGTCCCGGCAGCGCCGCTCGAATGGTTTCCGGCACCGGTCGAATCGGTGGTGCCGCAGCGGCCGCAGACCTTCGGACCGGGCGAACGCTTCGAAACTTTCCCGCTGACCCCGATGGTGCGCCCCGCACCGGCGAAGGCCGATCCGTCCGAGACGGTGCAGGCGCTGCTCGATCGGCTGGAACGCGTTGCCGCCGCGCGGCGCCCGGTGGCCCCGGCAATCGTTGAAGCGGCGGTGGAAGCCCCCGAAGCGGTCGAAGCGCCCGAAGCCGTCGAACCCCCGCACATGCCACCGCCACCGCCGCGCGAGACAATTCAGGATACCTTGTCCGCGCTGCGTCAGATGGCGATGCGCTGAGGGGCGGGACCGCCAGCCCGACCAAACTTATCCCCGCTATTCTCGTCGCGCGCGTTTGACCCGAATCGTGCCGTCTGGGAGAAGGCGCGATGGCCACAGCATTTGCATCTCCACCCGTTTCCGCAACCACGCCTGAGGGCGTATCGCTGCCGCAGAATGTCGAGGCCGAGGCTGCGATGCTCGGCGCGATGATGATCGACAACCGCCTTGCCGACGATCTGATCGATACGCTCGAGCCCGACCATTTCTTCGAGCCGCTGCACGGGCGTATTTTCTCCGCGATCCGCACGCTGCGCGGCAATGACATGCTGGCGAGCCCGGTCACGCTGCGCCCGATGTTCGAGGCCGATGCCGGGATGCGCGAGTTGGGCGGTCCGGCGTATCTCGCGCAATTGACCGGATCGGGCGCGGGCCTGCTCGGCGCGCGCGAATTCGCCAAGCAGATCTATGATCTGGCGATGCTGCGCACGCTGGTGACGGTCGGGCGCGGGCTGGTCGAGCGCGCGATGGACACGTCGGAGGAGGTCAATCCGCGCGCGCAGATCGAGGCGGCGGAAGAGGAACTCTACAAGGTTGCGGCGGACGGCGGCAGCGACAATCAGATCAAGACCTTCGTCCAGGCCTCGACCATGACGATCAAGATGGCCGAGATTGCGCTCAATTCGGGCGGGCATATCTCGGGCATTACGACCGGTCTCGACAGTCTGAACGCCAAGATCGGCGGTATGCACCGCTCCGACTTGATGATCCTCGCCGGGCGACCGGGCATGGGCAAGACCTCGCTTGCCACCAACATCGCGTACAATGCCGCGCAACGCTGGATGCGCGACATGGCCGATGGGATCGAGCCGGATCGTTCGCTGGGGGCCAAGGTCGCGTTCTTCAGCCTCGAAATGTCGGCCGATCAGCTCGCCGGGCGTATCCTGGCCGAGCAATCGGGGATCAATTCCGAAGTGCTGCGATCGGGCAAAATCAGCCATGCGGAATTCCACAAGCTCGCCGCCGCCGCCGCCAGTCTGGAGAGCTTGCCGCTGTACATCGACGATAGCGCCGGTCTGTCGATCGGTGCGCTGCATACCCGTGCGCGGCGATTGCAGCGCAAGCTCAACAACCAGCTCGGCCTGATCGTGGTCGATTACCTGCAATTGCTGTCGGGCACGGCCAAGAGTTCGGGCGACGTGCGCGTGCAGGAAATTTCCGAAATCAGCCGCGGTCTCAAGAACATCGCGAAGGATTTGAACGTGCCGGTGATGGCGCTGTCGCAGCTCAGCCGCGCGGTGGAATCCCGCGAGGACAAGCGGCCAATGCTGTCGGATCTGCGCGAATCGGGCTCGATCGAGCAGGATGCCGACATGGTCATGTTCGTGTTCCGCGAGGATTATTATCTCAACATGACCCAGCCCGAAATCCCGAGCGCGAACAGCCCCGCCGATGTGCAGGACAAGCACGCGAAATGGTCGGAACATCTGTCGCGGGTGGATGGCTTGGCGGAATTGATCGTGGCGAAGCAGCGCCACGGCGCGACGGGCAAGGTGACGCTGAAGTTCGAGCCGAGCATCACGAAGTTCTCGGACTATGCGGGGCCGGTGTATTGAGGGGTGGGGTTTACTGGAGAACGGCGGCTTCCGCCCACTTTCGGACATCTCGACAGAGGCGTCATTCGTACTCAAGGGGCGAAAACGCTTGGATGACATCGCTGGCCCGCTGTCTGATCGCGCACCAGTTGGTGTCATCGTCAACGAGCGATGAAATATTTGATCGATCATACCGATCTAGAAAATTTCCCGCGTCGTCGATCGCTGACTGGAGCGCCCGAACCGCGTCACGCTGCCGAGAGGTGGTTGAATTATCGGATGTTAACGTCATCCGACAGAACCGCAGCCCGTCGTTGAGTAACTCCTCAGGAAGGATATACTCGTCCTTGTTGCCGCCTACGATCCACCGAAGCTGCGCCTCTTTCGAGGCCAAGTCCTCAATCAATCCAAGCGGTGCTTCAGCCATCCGATCCTCCACAGTCACGAACGCGTATATCCGCGAACGACTGCTTGCCACCAATCTCTACCATTCGGGCCAAGAATTCTGTGTCTCGGCGCCGCTCTCGACTGTCCGACTGCTCCCTTCTGGGCCCCGGCCTTCGCCGGGGAAGGCAGGGGTCAAAGGGCGGTGCCGCGTAGCCGCCCGCAACCGTCAGGCTGCGAGCGGGATGGCTCGGGATACGTCCAAGTCGAGTTCGAACAGCGCACACGGCACGCTACCGCCGCGCGCGCGTGATTCGCGAGGTTCGACGCGGCCAGTCGGGCGGAAGCCGAGCTTGGTGAGCACGCGGCCCGAGGCCGGGTTATCGAGGAAGTGCCCGGCGTGGATGTGGCGGATGCCAAGCGCGTGGCGCGCCATGTCGATCACCGCGTGCCCCGCCTCGGTGGCATAGCCGCGGCCCCACGCATCGGGGGTGAGCCAATAGCCAAATTCATGGCCCTGCGCGTCCGGCGTCAGGGCGATGCAGCCCACGATCTGCGGGTATGCGGCGTCATGGCACAAGATCACGAAGGTGGCGTCGGTGCTGGTGCGCGGCTGGGTGAGGAATTCCGCAGCGTCGCGCTCGGTATAAGGCCAGGGCGCGCGCGACAGCTTGGTCACGACGTCCTGATGCGCGATCGCCTGCGTCAGGGCAGGGGCGTCCTCCGGCCAGCCGGGCCGCAGGGTGAGTCTCCGGGTACGAGCGAACATTCTACTCTCCTCGTCGTCGCCGCTTGCCCGTGTCTCGTGACGGCCAAGCGACAATGGGTGGGGAGGGAGCATGAAAAAAGGGAGACCGGGGCGACCCGCTCTCCCTTTTCGATAGTCTGTTCAGACCTCGGGTCACCCTGGTGGGTAACCCGGATGGTCACCCGATGTTATTCGGCGGCAATCGCCGGCATTTCGACCGAGCAGAATTTGCGGCCAAGCTTGCCCTGGTGGAATGCGACTCGGCCTTCGGTCAGCGCGAACAGCGTGTGATCCTTGCCAATGCCGACATTGGTGCCGGGGTAGAACTTCGTGCCGCGCTGACGCACGAGAATGTTGCCCGGGACGACGACTTCGCCACCGAACTTCTTCACGCCAAGGCGACGACCGGCCGAATCACGACCGTTGCGCGAGGAACCGCCTGCTTTCTTATGTGCCATCTCGAATTACTCCTTACGCCTGAGCGGCCGGGGCTTCGGCTTCCGCCGGAGCTGCCGTCTTGGCCTTCACGGCCTTCTTCTTCTCTTCGCCACCGATCGCGGTGATGCGCAGAATCGTGTGCTGCTGGCGATGGCCGTTCTTGCGGCGATAGTTGTGACGACGGCGCTTCTTGAAGACGATGATCTTGTCGGCCTTCGCCTGCGCGATGATCTCAGCCGAGACGGTGAGACCCTCGACCGACTTCAGCTCCGAGCCTTCGCCCGCCAGTAGGATATCGCCGAGCGTGATCGACGCCCCAGCTTCGCCCTCGAGCTTCTCGACGACGATCTTGTCTCCGGCGGCAACGCGGTACTGCTTGCCGCCCGTGCGCACGATTGCGAACATGGGCCTAAGTCACTTTCAAAAAATGCCGTGCCCCGGCGGGGCAAAATACCTGTACCCCACGCAAGGCAAGCCGAGCGCGGGAAAGAAGCGCCAGCTATGCGAGGAGCGCGCCGCTGTCAACCGCTACGACGCACGCCAGCTCAGCGAAAGCGTTGCCGAAACGCCATAGTTAGGGCCGAAAACGCCCTAATCCGGACGACTCCACCAAAAACGGTGAACTTTATGTTGCAATGGATAAGCCGATATGGCGTCATCCGGTTCGGGATAGACGAGGCGATCGGGATTTGAGCAACATTGTTGCGCTCGACAAGGATTAGCCCCGCGTAAATTCCCCAAGCAAAGTCCGGCTCCACTGATTTTATCTGTTTGGTGCAGCGGGATACAAAGAAGTTCGCAGGTTTATCGACTGTCGCCTTTGCGGCAGGGGAACGTGTGTTTGCTGATGTCGACGAAATTGGTCGGCGCGGAGCGTGTCTTCGTGCCGTCGGCGCGGAATCGTGTCGGCTGACTGCAACGTGTTTTCATCTTTGGGGGATTTGACCGTGATCTACAGAAACGCGATTTCACTCCTCGCCCTGGCGGTTGCCAGCGCCGCCACGCCTGCGCTCGCCGAGGAGCGCCGCGAGGCCGAGGCTGCTGGCGGTGCCGCCGGGCTGCAAACGAGCGAACCGGCGGCGGCAAAAGCGCCCGCCGACGGGGATATCGTCGTCATCGGCACGCGCCGGACCGATCGATCGGTCACCGATTCGGCATCGCCGATCGATGTGATCAGTTCAGCCGAGCTGGCGGCGCAGCCAGCCGTGAACATGCTCGACGCCGTCAGGAACCTCGTTCCGTCCTTCTTCGTGCCCCAGAACACCATCTCCGACGCATCGACCTTCGTGCGCGCGCCGTCGCTGCGCGGCCTGGGTGCGGACCAGATCCTGGTGATGATCAACGGCAAGCGGTACAATCGTTCGGCACTCGTCAACGTTTACACCGGAGCCGACACGGCGCTGTCGTTCGGGTCGCAGGGCGCCGACATCGGCAACATCCCCGCGATCGCGATCGGCAATTTGCAGGTTCTGCGCGACGGCGCGACCGCGCAATATGGCGCCGACGCCTTGGCAGGCGTGCTCAACTATTCGATCCGCAAGGACGTCGGGATCGAGGCACAGGCGCTGTACGGACAGACCTATCGCGGCGACGGCGAAAGCAAGATCTTTTCGGGCTATGGCGGGCTGAAACTCGGCGACCGCGGCTTCGTCAGCCTCGCGGGCGAATATTACGACCAGGGGCAGACCAGCCGCGGCGTGACGCGCGCCAGCGCGCTCTCGCTCGCCGCGACCAGCCCCGCCGTTGCTGCCAGCATTCCGGGTGCCGGACGCGAGCCGGCGCAGATCTGGGGCACGTCGCCGGGTGACGGCTATAAGCTGTTCCTGAATGCCGCGCTCGATATAGGTGCGCAGAGCCAAGTCTATCTCACTGGCAATCTGGCGCACAGCGAAGCCAACCAGAGCTTCAACTATCGCCTGCCTGTGTCGCAGCCCGGCCTTGTCATCAACAACGGATCGGGCACGCCCGCGACCGCATCGCCAGGCCGCAACGGCGCGTTCGCGCCGATCTTCCTGACGGCGTGCCCGGCAGGGAATGCGACGTGTTCGCCGGTGAACGGAGCACCTGGCTACGTAAGCGCCCCCAGCACCCTGTTCCCACTGAACAATGGCACTACGTTCAGCTTCGCGGGCATCTATCCGGGCGGCTTTACCCCGCGCTTCATCGGTAAAGTCGATCAGATCTATGGAACGCTGGGCTTCAAGGGCAAGACCGACAGCGGCTTTACCTACGACCTGTCGGGGACGTTGAGCCGCAACTCGCTCGACTTGTCGATGACCAACTCGCTGTCGGCGTCGTACGGCCCGCAGAGCCAGACGAGTTTCCAGTTCGGCAAGCTGATCCAGAGCGAAATCACGCTGAATGCCGATTTCACTTATCCGCTCGAAGTCGGCTTCGACAGCCCGATCGTGCTGTCGGCAGGTTCGGAGTATCGCCGCGAACGCTACGAGAAGACGACCGGTGACCTGCAATCCTATGGAGCAGGGCCTTACGCCTCACAGCCACTCTATGACCAGATCGCACCGGGCGTATACCAGCGCACGATCGTGCGCGACGCGACGGGCGCGCCGGTCCTGCTCAACGGCGCGGTCCAGCCTGTCACTGCGACGCAATCGCCGGCTGCCAGTGGCTATGGCGGCACCAGCCCGAACTTTGCCGGCGTATCGACCCAGAATAGCTACGCCTTCTATGTCGGTGCCGAAACCGACATCACCAAAGCGCTGACGGTCGGCCTTGCGGGCCGGTACGAGCATTATAACACCTTCGGCGGCGTCGTCGTCGGCAAGGCAAACGCACTGTATCGCATCACCGATGCCGTCTCGCTGCGCGCGACGGTCGGCACCGGCTTTCACGCGCCGTCGCCAGGCCAGAACAACACGCAGGTCGTCACCACGAACTTCCTCGGCGGCAACCAGGTGCAGACCGGTACCTACCCGACCTCCAGCGCAATCGCGCAATTCTATGGCGCGGGGCTGCTCAAGCCCGAGCGATCGACCAACTATGGTGCGGGTATCGTGCTGAAGCCGCTATCGCGTCTTTCCGTGACGGTCGACGGCTACATCATCGAGATCCGGAATCGCATCGGCATTTCGCAGAACTTCACGGTGAGCGCGGACAACATCGCGGCGCTGCCGTCGCTGGCGTCGGTGGGTCTGGGCGGCGTGGTGAACTATTTCACCAACGGCTTCGACGTCTCCTCAAAGGGGATCGAGGCGGTGGCGAACTATCGCACCGAGCTGCTGGGCGGGCCGCTCAACTTCACGCTCGCCTATAGCTACAACCGGCTGAAGGCGAAAAACATCAAGCTGACGACCGCCGGACAGCCGCTGGTCAGCCTGCAGCAGCAATATAATATCGCCAACCTCGCCCCGCGGAACCGCATTACGGCCTCGGCGGCGTGGCAGATCGACAATTTCACGATCAACGCCCGCGCCAATTACTTCGGCGAATGGTCGAACGCGCTGGAATATAACCTCGCCGCACCCGTCGCGGGCGCGACATCCGCACCGCCGTCGCAGATTTTCAGCGGAAAAACGCTGTTCGATCTCGACGTCAGCTACACCGTTGCCAAGCATTACACGCTGACCCTGGGCGCCAATAACCTGTTCAATATCTTCCCCGACAAGATCAAGGCTTCGCCGGTCAACCCGATCTATGCGCTTTCGGGCGGGCTGAACGACGGGCAGGTCTATCCCCGCTCGGGTGGGCCGTTCGGCATGAACGGCGGGTTCTACTACGCCCGCCTCCGCGTCAAATATTGAGGATCGGAGCGTCCGGGGGCAGCATTGCTCCCGGACGACCGGGTTCCGCTTCGACGAACGAAAAGGGGCGGCGGATCACGCGATCCGCCGCCTCTTTTTACGTCCTGCGCCCTGCGCGATCAGTGCCGGTGTTCGCGCCGCAGCGGATATTTGCCGTCTTCATATTCGCCGAACATGCCCGCGATGGCGGGATGATCGACCGGCTCGTCGGTATCGTCGGGCACCAGATTCTGCTGGCTGACATACGCGACGTAGCTCGACTCCATGTTTTCGGCGAGCAGATGGTAGAAGGGCTGGTCCTTCGCCGGGCGGAGATTCTCCGGAATCGCGTCATACCATTCGTCGCTGTTCGCGAAGATCGGATCGACATCGAAGATCACGCCGCGGAAATCGAACATGCGGTGGCGCACGACATCGCCGATCGCAAAGCGCGCGTGGCTGACGGGGGGCAGCGGAATCTCGGCTGAAAAGGGCGGTGTGGTGATCGGGGAACGGTGCATGGACCCAATCTAAGCCTTGTTCGCCGCTGCACAAGAGAATGCTGTACCCAAACGCTTGCGTGTCCGGTGGCAGTGCGTTAGAGGCCCGCGCTCACCGACCGGTGTCGCTTGGCGGGTTCTCCAAAACAGCGGCATCATATGACCTCGCGGAGAGGTGGCAGAGTGGTCGAATGTACCGCACTCGAAATGCGGCGTGCCCTCACGGGTACCGTGGGTTCGAATCCCACCCTCTCCGCCATTTCCTTCTTCCGACGATAGGGCTAAAGCGCGCCACATGGCATCTTACAAAGAACCTTCTTTCAAAGACCGGGCGGCCCTGTCCGCCGATGCCAAGCAGCGCGCGCTGGAAAAACTGAAGGCAAAGCCGCCGCTTGACCCCGCCGTCGTTGCCGCCCGTGCGGCCGCGCGCGAGGCGAAGGAAGCCGCCGAAGCCAAGAAGCGCGAAGAGAAGAAGGCCGCGATCGAACAGGCGCGGCTCGAAAAGATCGCCAAGGCGGAAGCCGCCGAACGCGCGATCGAGGAAGCCAAGCAAGCCGCGATCCAGGCCGAAATCGACAAGAAGGCGGCGCGCGACGCGCGCTATGCCGCGCGTAAGGCGAAGCGCTGAGGCGTCCGTAATCCGATCGCAACGGTTGTCATCCCCGCGAAAGCGGGGACCCATCTCGTAGCGCGGGAGATGGGTCCCCGCTTTCGCGGGGATGACAAAGTTGCGGATTATCGGCGTCGATCGCGGAGGTTAAGGCAACCCGCGCGCCAGTTCCTCCAACCACACCCGCGCTGTGCCGTCCGATGGCGCACGCCAGTCGCCGCGCGGGCTGAGCGCGCCGCCGCTTGAAACCTTCGGCCCGTTGGGGATCGCCGAGCGCTTGAACTGGCTCGTCGCGAAGAAGCGAATCAGGAATTTCTCCAGCCAGCTCGCAATCGTCGGCAAATCATATGCCGTGCGCGCCGTTGCCGGGAAATCGCGCGGCCAGCGCCCGGCGCTCGCATCGCGCCAGGCGTGGAGAGCGAGGAAGGCGATCTTCGACGGCGCCATGCCGTGGCGCACCACATAATGCAGGAAGAAATCGTTGAGCGCGTACGGGCCGATCTTCGCCTCAGTGCTCTGGATCGCGCCATCGGCCCCGGCGGGGACTAACTCGGGCGAAATCTCGGTCGCGAGGATCGATTCGAGAATCGCGTCGGTCTCGGGGTCATATTGATCGGTCCGGATGCACCAGCGAATCAGGAACTGGATCAGCGTCTTGGGCACGCCGGCATTGACCGCATAATGGCTCATCTGGTCGCCGACGCCGTAGGTGCACCAGCCCAGCGCCAGCTCCGACAGATCGCCTGTGCCGACCACCAGCCCGCCGCGCTGATTCGCCAGGCGGAAGAGGTAATCGGTGCGCAGGCCGGCCTGCACATTTTCGAAGGTAACGTCGTACGCCGGTTCGCCGCTCGCGAAGGGGTGGCCCATGTCGGCGAGCATCTGGCGCGCGGCGGGGCGGATGTCGATTTCGTCGCCATCCACGCCGAGCGCGCGCATCAGCGCCCAGGCATTGTCCTTGGTCGCATCGCTGGTCGCGAAACCGGGCATGGTGAAGCCGAGGATGCGGCTGCGCGGCAGGCCCAAGCGGTCCATCGCCTTGGCCGCGACGATCAGCGCGTGAGTCGAATCGAGCCCGCCCGAGACGCCGATGACGAGGCGCTCGGCGCGTGCGGCCTCGAAGCGTTTGAGGATGCCCTCGACCTGGATGTTGAAGGCTTCGTAGCAATCCTGATCGAGCTTCTCGGGCGTGTTGGGCACGAACGGGAAGCGGCGGGTTTCGCGACGCAGGCCGATGTCCTTGAGATCGGGCTTGTGATCGAATGCGATGCGGCGGAACGCGAGTTCGGGGTTGCCGGCCAGCCGGGCGGCATCGTTGAAGGTGCCGACGCGCATCCGCTCCTGCGCGATCCGCTCGGCGTCGATATCGGCGAAGACGATTTCGGAAGCGCGGTTGAAGCGGCTCGATTCGGCGAGCAAATCACCGAGTTCGTGGATCATCGCCTGGCCGTCCCACGCGAGATCGGTGGTGCTTTCGCCGGGGCCTGCGGCGGAGAAGACATAGCCGCACATCGCGCGTGCGCTTTGGGCGGCGCACAGCATCGCGCGTTCGCGCGCTTTGCCGACGACGATGTTCGAGGCAGACAGGTTGCAGCAGATCAGCGCACCCGCCAGCGCGCCCAGCGTGGAGGGCGGGGTGGGGGCCCAGAAATCCTCGCACGTCTCGGCGTGGAAGATGAAATGCGGCAGGTCGTTTGCCGCGAAGATGAGGTCGGTGCCGAAGGGCGCGGTCTGTCCGGCGAGCGCGATCTCGCAATTTGTCAGCCCCGCACCGCTCGCGAACCAGCGTTTTTCGTAATATTCGCGGTAATTGGGCAGGAAAATCTTCGGCACGACGCCGAGGATGCGCCCGCGCGCGATCACCACCGCGCAATTGTACAGCCGCCCGTTGCGGGGGAGCGCCGCACCCACGATCAGCACCGGGCGCAGTTTGGTGCTTGCCGCCACTACCGCGCTGATCGCTGCCTCGGTCGCACGGTGCTGCGCAGTCTGCAGGTGCAGATCATCGATCGCGTAGGACGTGATGTTGAGCTCGGGGAAGACGAGCAGGTCGGCACCCTGCGCGTGACCGTCCTTGGCCAGTGCGATCGTCGCGTCGGCATTGGCCGCGCAATCGCCGACGCTCGCGCGCGGGGTGCAGGCACCGACGCGGACGAAGCCGTGGGTGTGGATCGAATGGAACGGGTGCGGCTTCGCCATGTCTGCGACCTAACGCGGTTTTTGGGGGATTGCCACAGCGGAGCCAACCCACCACCGTTCGTGCTGAGCCTGTCGAAGCACTGTTCTTTTTGTCCGAGGTTGAAAGAAGGACAGCCCTTCGACAAGCTCAGGGCGAACGGGAGGAGCGGTGGCGCAGATGCGGGTGGGCAAGCTCAAGATCAAGGCGCAGCTCTATTGCGGCGACGAACTGGCGATGGGGCCGGGCAAGGCCGATTTGCTCGAGGCGATCGACCGCGGGGGGTCGATCTCGGCGGCGGGCCGCGCGATGGGAATGAGCTACCGGCGCAGCTGGCTGCTGGTCGACAGCATGAATCGCTGCTGGCAGGAGAAACTGGTCGAGACCGTCGCCGGTGGCGGGCATGGGCGTGGCGCTTCGTTGACGCTTACCGGAAAGGCGGTGCTGGCCGCGTATCGGCGGCTGGAGGCGGGACTTGCGGAGGCGGCGAGTGCCGGGGTGCTGGGCGAATTGGATGCGCTGCTGCGAGCGGTCCCGTTGCCACCGACGTCTGCTAGCGTTAGCGAGGCCGCGTAGTTCGAGCCTGGATTGCTCCCCACTCTTTGTCATCCCCGCGAAAGCGGGGACCCATCACGTACCGCCGGAGCTGGGTCCCCGCTTTCGCGGGGATGACAAGATTTGCTGCAATGTGTCCTTAAGACACCACCCGCCGCGCTTCGCCGACCTGCCACGCGAGCAACGCCGGAACCGCGATAATCACATCTCGCGCGCGTTTGAGCAGCGACAGCGCGAGCGCGGTGGCAGGTGGCATCCCGACGAGCGGGCCGATCAGGACATAGGCCGCTTCCTGCACCCCGATCGCGCCGGGAATCGCGAAGGCGACGCTGCGCAGCGTGAAGATCAAAGCCTCGATCATCAGCACGGCCCACAGCGGCGTGCCCACGCCCATGAAGCGCAGCGCGATCCACGCGCCCGCAGCGCTCGCCAGCCAGGCGGCGAGGTTGAACAGGAAGGCGGCGATGACGCGCTTCGGCTCGCGGTAGATGCGATCGAGCTGCTCGCGGATCGCGTCGGTCATCGCGACCGAGCCGGGCAGGATGCGGCTGCCTAATTTGCCCGCCAGCGCCAGCACGGGTTTCTGCGCGAAGACGAACAGCGCCATCAAAGCGACCATCGCCGCCACCCCGCCGAGCGCGAGCGGGACGAGGCCGTTTTGCACCGACTGGTCGGTCAGCACCATCAGCAGCACCGCGACGCCGGCCAGCGTGAAGAGCAGTTGCGCGGCCATTTCGGTGGTGAGGTCGGCGATCATCGAGGCGTAGATCACGGGCTGCGGCACGCCGAACGCCGCCAGCGTCCGCGCGCCGACGACGAGTCCGCCGAGCTGAGAGAAGGGCAGAATATCGGTCGCCGCCTCGCGCGTGGTGCGCGCCCAGACGAACAGCGGTGCCCGGTGGGTGGGCTGGCCCGGCGCGACCGAGACCCACGCCAGCCCGAGCAATCCGAGCACGCCGCCCGACCACAGGACGAAGCTCGCCATGCCGACCCAGCCGATCGTCGCCATCGCGGTGGTGACCTGGCTGAGCCCGACGCTGCCGACAGTGGCGGCCGCGACGGCCAGACCGATGACGGTCGCGAGCAGCAGCCCGATTTGCGCGGATTTGTTCACAGATCGGCGAAGCGGGCGAGGGTAATGCCGCGTTCTGCCACGATCGTGCGGGCGGCGGGATCGGTGAGCGCGGCGAGTTCGGCTTCGTATTGGTAGCCGGGGGCGGAGAGCGGATACGGTCCGGTCGCGGGGTGGAGGTAGATTTCGCTCACGCCTTCAGGCAGCGTCTGCAGGATGCCGCGTACCCGCTCCGCGTGCATCGCGCCCGACCAGGCGAGGCCGAAGGTGCGATCGGGCACCTTTACCCCGGCGTCACGGGCCGCGCGCTGGACGCGGCGTGCGAAGGGCTTGGCGATGTCCAGGCCGCCGACTGGCTCGGCGAGCCGCGCGCGTTCCTCGATCGGGGCGCGGAGCGCCTTCATGCCGTGGCGCAGGCCGACTTTCAGCAGCGTCGCGGCGATCACCGGGTGGAGGTGCATATGCTTGTGCGAATTGACATGGTCGAGCGGCAGGCCGGTCGCGGCGAACAACGCGAATTGCGCTTCGATTTCCGCTTCGAGCTGCCGCCGCACCGCTGGCCGCGCGACCAATGCGAGCGCGACCGGGAGCGATTCGATGCGGAACGCGCCGGTCTCGTCGACCAGATCGGGAATCTGCGACGCGGGCAGGGCAGGCGGCGTCTCCGCCAGCGCGACGTGCAGGCCGACTCCGAGCGTCGGATTGCCCCGCGCCCGCGCCACCGCGTCCGCTGCCGCCGCGCCCGTCACCATCAGGCTGGTGACGGTCAGGATGCCCGCGCGGTGCGCTTGTTCGACCGCTTCGTTGACTTCGCGCGAGACGCCGAAATCGTCCGCGGTGATGATCGCGGTTTTCATCATCCGGCTAATCCTTCCCCGGCGAAGGCCGGGGCCCAGGTGCGAGGCATTTGATGTGAAGCGTTGCGCGCCATTACCTCAACTGGCGCAACTGGGCCCCGGCCTTCGCCGGGGAAGGAGGACGCGTCCGGCAACCGATCACGCCGCCTCTTTCCGCCGCCGCAGGAAGTCGAAGAACTCGACGCCCTCGCGCAGGCGGCGCTTCAGCATGTCCCAATCGGTCAGCATTTCCTTCACGATTTCCCAGATCTTGGACGGGCGGAAATAGAAGCGTTTGTAGAATTCCTCGACCTTGTCGAAGATCACCGCCGAGGACAGATGCGGGTAGGAAAGCTGCGCGATCTGGTTGCCGTCGTCGGTCAGCAAATCGTGCGACTTGTCGAACCAGCCATTTTCGATCGCCTGCTTGTAGAGGAAGGTACCCGGATAGGGCGCTGCCAGCGACACCTGGATCGTGTGCGGATCGATTTCCTTAGCGTACTGAATTGTCTCCTCAATCGTCTCCAGCGTTTCGCCGGGGAGGCCGAGGATGAAGGTGCCGTGGATCGTCAGGCCGAGTGAATGCGCATCCTTGGTGAATTGCCGCGCGACATCGACGCGCAGGCCTTTTTTGATATTGTGCAGAATCTGCTGGTTGCCGCTTTCATAGCCGACCAGCAGCACGCGGCAGCCGCCTTCCTTCATCGCCTTCAGCACCGGATAGGGCACGTTCGCCTTGGCGTTGCAGCCCCAGGTGACGCGGAAGCCGGGCGTGCCGAAGCCGAGTTTGCGCAGTTCGCCCGACAGTTCGACGACGAAATCATGCGCGTCGGCGAGCGTGTCGTCGTCGAAGAAGATTTCGTTGATCTCGGGCATTTCGCGCAGGATGTATTTCACCTCTTCGATCACCTTGCCGACGCTCTGGTGACGGTAGCGATGCCCGCTGATCGTCTGCGGCCACAGGCAGAAGGTGCAGCGGCTCTTGCAGCCGCGTCCGGTGTAGAAGCTGACGTAGGGGTGGCGCTGATAGCCGCCGTAATATTTCGAGGTGTCGAGGTCGCGCTTGTAGATCGGCGAGACCATCGGCAGGACGTCCATATCCTCGATCTGCGCGCGGTCCTTATTGCGCACGATCGTCCCGTCGGGCGCGCGCCACGTGATGCCGTCGATTTCGGCGAAGGGGCGTCCTTCGGCCAGTTCGACGCAGGTGAAATCATATTCCTCGCGGCAGACCAGGTCGATCGCCTCGCACGCCTCCAGGCTGGCCTTGTCCTCGATCATCACTTTGGCGCCGACGAACGCCACGATGATCTTCGGGTTGCGCTCCTTGATCAGGCGCGCGGTGCGGATGTCCTGGTTGAAGCTCGGCGTCGAGGTGTGAAGGATGACGAGATCGCGCGTATCGAATTCGTGCGCGATGTCCTCCCACGACTGATCGTGCGCGGGCGCGTCGATCAGCTTCGATCCTTCGACCATCGCGGCGGGCTGCGCGATCCAGGTCGGGTACCAGAAGGACTTCACCTCGCGCTTCATCTGATAGCGCGCACCAGCGCCGCCATCATAGCCGTCGAATGACGGTGCCTGCAGGAAAAGGGTGCGCATCATGCCCGTTGCTCCGTAGCGGCCGCAATTCGGCCGTCGTCCTTCATTTTAAGCGTCGCCCCGCGCCAATCAACCGAGCGCACGAAGAACCCCGCAAGATAGGCCGCGAAGCTCATGATATCGTGCGCCGGTACCATCCAATACGGGGCAGAGCGCCTCCCTACTGCCGCATCCACGCTTCGCACAACCACCAACCGCGCAAGCAATGTCGCGGCGATCAAGCCCAGGCCAATTGCGGGCGTATAAAGGCTGGCAAGACACGCCAGCGGCAGCGGGACCGTGATGACCGCCCCGACATAGGGCCAGAAGCCGACGCCCCGCACCGTCGCCTGCCAGCGCAGTTCATGGCGCCACAGGTCGCGAAAGCTGGTTTCGCTGAACGCGTGCGTCACGATCATCGGGGGTACGGTAAGGCCGAGCCCGAGCGCGATCACGGCCTGGCCGATCGCATGATCGTCGGCCAGCGGAGCGGCGAAGTGCGAGAAGCCGGCGATCCGATCCAGCGTCTCGCGGCGCAGCGCGATCGTCGATCCCATGCATGGCTCGGCCAGATTATAGGCAACGGCGATCACCACCCCGATCATGAATTGATAGCTCAGCCCGGCGGCCCCGAAGCGTGACCAGTACCCGGCGTCGCCGCGCCCGCGATACAGGCACGACACCACGCCGACGCCGGGGCGATCGAGCGCATCGAGCACGCGCATGAGATAATCCGGCGCCACCGAGATGTCGCTGTCGCTGAGCACCAATGTTTCGTGGCGCGCCAGCGGGATCATGTTGATCAGATTGGAGACCTTGCCACTCGCGCCATGCACGGTCGGATCGATCACGATGTCGATCTGCGCCGCAGGATGTGCGGCACGGAGCGCTTCGACCACGCTGATGGCGGGATCATCCGGGCGTTGGATTCCGCACACCATCTGAACGGGGCCGCCATGATCGATGGTCAGGAAGCTCGCGAGATTTTCGAACAGACGCGGCTCGTCGCCGTACAGGGGTTTGAGCAGAGTAACCGGATCGGTGCGGCGCGGCAGGCGCGGCGGATTGGCAAAGAAGCGCCGCAGGGTGTATGCCGAAAACAACTGATACGCGATTCCCGTTGCGGCCAGCGCGATCGCCAGCCAGCCGAGCGTTGCGCCTGCAATCGCCAGAATCTGTCCCACGATTCTTCCCGTAGCGCGGCACCGTCGCGCAAGCTAGACGGCCAAAATGAGTAGCGCTGACATCACGCTCGTTACGGGCGTTTCCGGGTTCGTCGGGTCGGCGGTCGTGCGGCGGCTGGCGGCGTCGGGTGTGGCCGTGCGCGGGCTGGCGCGGGCGAGCAGCGCACGGACCAATCTGCACGATTTTCCGGGCGAATTGGTGGAAGGCGACGCGCGCGATTCCGCCGCGATGGCGCGCGCGCTGAAGGGCGTGCGGTACCTTTATCATGTCGCGGCGGACTATCGTATCTGGGCACCAGACCCGGAAGAGATCGTTCGCAACAATCGATTGAGCACGCAAACGGTGATGGAAGCGGCGCTGTCGTGCCGGGTCGAGCGCATCGTCTATACCAGCAGCGTCGCGACGCTGCGGCCCGATCATGGAAGGCCCTCCGACGAAACGCGCCCGGCGACGCCGGAACAGGCGGTGGGCGCGTACAAGCGTAGCAAGGTGGTGGCAGAGCGCCTGGTCGAGCAAATGGTCCTGCAGCGCGGGCTTCCGGCGGTGATCGTCAATCCCTCGACCCCGATCGGCCCGCGCGATGCGCGCCCGACGCCGACCGGGCGGATCATCGTCGAGGCGGCGTCAGGCCGGATGCCGGCCTTCGTCGAAAGCGGGCTGAACCTCGTTCATGTCGACGACGTTGCCGATGGCCATCTGGCAGCGATGGCGCGCGGGCAGATCGGCGAGCGCTATGTGCTGGGCGGGCAGGACGTGAGCTTGCGCGAGATGCTGGCGGTGGTGGCGGGGCTGGTCGGACGCAAAGCCCCGACGATCCGCATCCCGACCGCGCCGTTGTTTCCGCTCGCCTGGGTCAACGAGCAGATCGCGCGGATGACGGGCAAGGAGCCGTTCCTGACGCTCGATTCGCTGCGCATGGCGGCGCACGACATGTATTTTTCGAGCGCGCGGGCCGAGACCGAACTCGGCTATCGCGCGCGGCCGTATCGGGAGGCCTTGGCCGATGCGATCGCATGGTTCCGGCAAGCGGGGATGATCGCGTGATCGTGCTGGGGCTGGCGCTGCTGTCGCTGGTGATCTGGGTCGTGCTGGTGTTCGCGCGCGACGGATTCTGGCTGACGCGGGAGCGGGATACCTTGTCCCCGCAATTGTCATCCCCGCGAAAGCGGGGACCCATCACCGACGGCACGAGCTGGGTCCCCGCTTTCGCGGGGATGACAGAGCAAGCGGAGCAGCGCCGCTGGCCCACCGTCGCCGCGATCGTTCCCGCGCGTGACGAGGCCGAGGTCATCGCGCGCTCGATCGGGAGTCTCGCCGCGCAGGAGTATCCCGGTGACTTTCGTATCCTGCTGGTCGATGATTCGAGCAGCGATGGCACTGCGGAGATCGCGCGCGGGCTTGGGTCGGAGCGGGTGCGCGTCGTAACAGGCGCTCCGCTGGCGGCGGGGTGGACCGGCAAGCTGTGGGCGGTGTCGCAGGGCATTGCCGCTGCGGGGGATGCACCGGACTATCTGCTGCTGACCGACGCCGACATCGCGCACGCACCCGACACGCTGCGCAGCCTCGCCGCGCGGGCGGTGGAGGACGACTGCGTGCTCGTCTCGCTGATGGCGCGGCTGCGGTGTGAAAGCCT
>JAIXZV010000363.1 GCA_027489365.1 Sphingomonadales bacterium | reverse complement strand
CGAGGCCGGCCAGCGAGCGCATGGCGCCGGCGACGGTATTCGGAATGTCGTGCAGCTTGAGATCGAGGAAGATCGGCAGGCCGAGTTCGGCCATGTCGCGCACGCCGCTGCGGCCGTTCGCCATGAAGAATTCGAGGCCGAGTTTGATCCCGCCGACATGGTGGCGGACCTTGGTGGCGAGCGCGCGTGCTTTTTCCAGCTCGGGCGTGTCGAGCGCGACGAACAGGCGGTTGCTCACAGCAGCGTGCCGGGTTCGGTGGTAGCGACAGGGAGCGCGGGGGGCGGTGCCGGGGGATCGGCTTGCACCGGAGGGGCAGGAGCGGGGGCGGGCGTCATCGCCGCGCGCATATCGGCCAGCGTGCGCTCCGCCGTTGCCAGCCGGTTGCGCAGCCGCCAGCGCAGTGTCGAATGCCACGCCATCGTCGGCACGAGCCCGGCGAGGAAGGTCAGCAGCAGCAGCAGCGGCAAATTGATCAGCGCTTCGATCCCGCCCCACAGATGGATCGTCACGCTGGTCCAATTACCGATCGTGAAGATCGCCGCGATGAAGGCGAGCAGGCACCAGAACAGGATTTTCAGGAATTGCATGAGGCGAGGTTAGTGCGATCGCGATACGATTGCCAGTGCGCTCGCTCGCGCAACGGTTCTCCTGCGAAAGCAGGAGTCCAGGGTTTCGGGCGTGCCGCATGTAACTCTGGGCTCCTGCTTTCGCAGGAGCACGGTGGCGTCTTCACCCAATCTCCCGCCGCAGCGTCTCGAACAGCCCCGGAATCATCGTCAATTTGTCCTGCTCCTCGTCGAGGATGGCGAGGAACGTCGCGCGCTTGATCTCGGCGGCGCGGCCGGGTTTCAGTCGCATCGACGGCTCCAGTGCGGAGAGCACGATGTCGACCATTCGCTCCGCCCCGTGCAGACGGCCCCAGAGATAGTCATTCTCGCGGTAGGCGCGGCTGAAAAACGCGCCGAAGCTGTTGAATTGAATGCCTTTCAGCGTGGCGGCTGCACCCCCGCTGCGGATGCTCGTCGCATCGTCGGGCGCGATGCGATCGACCTTGATGGTATCATATTCATCAAGGCCATCGCCCTGGAGCAGCGGCAAGGTCGCCACGTCGAAATAGGGAAAGCCGAGATAGCTCAGCAGGATCGGCCGCTTCACCTCGCGCGTCAGCCCGGCGAAGGCGGCTGCCAGCCGCTCTTCGGTGCGCTCATCGAGCGCTTTCAAATCCATCGCGGCGGCGAGCTTGTCGAGCAGCGGTCCGGCATCGCCGCGCAGCAGCCGCACGTCCTTGCGCAACGCGGCGTAGCGGTCGGTGCGTTTGCATTCGAGATAGTCGGCGAGGCTGGCGTAGATCGCGTCGCGGATCGGGGCGAGTTCGGCCTCGGGCTGATCGCCCTCCAGATCGGTGATTCGCCGCGCGAGCAAGCGCAGGCGGCGCAGGCGAAAACCGAGATCGAAAGTGCGCAGGAAGGCGATCGTCGTGGCGCTGGCCCCACCGGCGAAGCTCGGCTTCATGTCATCGAACCCGCGCGCGGTGACGGCGGCGGCGATGTGCGCGCGAATGCCGCGCCAGCGCTGCGGCCCTGGCTCGCCGCCGGCGTGATGCAGCAGATCGGCGATCGTCTCGACCACACCGGTGATCTTCAAATGGCCGTAAGCAGCATAGCCATAGCCGGCGCTCTTCGCTGCTGCGGCCTGTGCGCGCTGCCGCCATGCCGTCAGCCGCGCTTGCGTCGGCGAATCGAGGAAGAGGGTATAGCCGAACAGATCCTCGACTTGCTTTTCGACTTCGGGGCGGATGCCCGCGATGATCGTGCGCATCCGCTCGATCTGGCGCGAGCGCTCGGCAATATCCTCGAGATTGTCGCGGATCGGTTGCTGGCGCGGCAATTCCGAAATCGCGCCGATGATCGTCTGGAAGAAACCAGGCGTTTTCGCCTCGCTGGTGTCGAAGTGGATCGCGCCGCCGGGGTGCGGATCGATATAGACGAAGCGCCGGTCGACCTGACGCCGCGCCGGGCGTTCGCGCAGGGCATCGATTGCCGGGCGGAACGGCGCGTTGTTGAGCACCGATCCGTCGATCAGCACGGCCGATTCGGCGGCATTGGCAGCGGCCTGGCGCGGCAGGATGCGCTTGAGGAAGGCGCCGCGCTCGCTCCACGACTGGTTGCGCTCCGTCAGCACACGATCGAGTTCGCCGACCATGAAGGGCGGGAAGGCGCCGGGGAAGCTCGAGGTCGCGCGTGCGGCGAAGGCGAGTTCGGCAGGGTGGGCAAGCGTTTCGCCCGTCGCGCCATGATCGCTGAACGGCACGACGACGCGATGCTCGATCTCGACCACTTCGGGCGGGGAATTGAGCGTGAGGCGTTCGGGATGGCCGCGGAAATCGGTGACGGTGACGAACAGATCGAGCGGTTGGCCGTCGGGCAGCAGGCGCGGTTCGCGCGGGGCGGCGGCCATCGCGTCGAGCGCGTCGAGGATCATGCCGGTGAAGCGCTCGCCGCCGAACGGCGGTTCGAACCAGCGCGAGCGGATGAAATGCGACAGTTTGGCGCGGACTTCCTCGCGTGCGCCGGGTTCGACCGTGGCATCGATCGTATCGCGCCGCGCCGCCATCCACGCAAGCGGCAGCGCCCACGC
The DNA here is from genome assembly GCA_027489365.1 of Sphingomonadales bacterium. Taxonomy (GTDB): domain Bacteria; phylum Pseudomonadota; class Alphaproteobacteria; order Sphingomonadales; family Sphingomonadaceae; genus Sphingomonas. The sequence continues at coordinate 5,611 of JAIXZV010000363.1, read as the reverse complement.
CTTGGAAAAGCGGTGGCTCGGCGCTTGCTTGGGGTCGATCAGTGCCTCGATATCGGCCGAATCTAGCCACAGATCGGTCAGCGGTTCGAGGCTCTGCCCGGTGCTGATCGCCTGCGCGAGGAACACGCCGTTGATGCCGCCTGCGCTCGCACCCGCGATGATGTCGACCAGCACGCGCAGTTTTAGGCCGGTCTCCGCTTCGATCTCCTGGAACAGCGCGCGGTACACGCCCTGGCTGCCGCCCGCTGGGGTCGTCCCCGCGTGGAATGCCCGGCTGGCGCGCGCGAGCCGCCAGATTTCCTTGGTGATGCCGTGCATATAGACGGCCAGGCTGATCCCGCCGTAGCAGACCAGCGCCAGACGCAGTTCCTTCTCGCGTGTCACGGATGCCTCATCCTTGGGGTTCCAGTACCGCCCAGATCGGCAGATGATCGGACGCGCGGCGCGCAGTGGCGCTGTCGTGTACGCCGCAATCGATCACGCGAAACCCGCGCGTGAAGATGCGGTCGAGCCGACCGATCGGCCGCCGCGCGTGGAAGCTTGGGCCGGTCGGCACGCTGATGAACTCGCGCCCGAAATCGCGCAGGCACCCCGCCTGGCGCGTCCATTCGTTGAGGTCGCCCATCAATACGGTCGGCAAAGGGGCCGCGCACGATTCGACATGCGCGAGGATCGCACGCGCCTGCCGCCGCCGCCACAGGCCGGACAGATCGAGATGCATCCCCACGACGCGAATCGGTGCCGAATGCACCACCAGATCGGCACGAATCGCGCCGCGCGGCTCGAGCGCGGGCAGGTGCAGCGCGGCGGTTGCTTCGACGGTACAGTCCTTGCGCAGCAGCAGGGCATTGCCGTGCCACCCCATATTGCCGCCGTCATGCGCGATCGGCACCGCCTGCCACGGCGAATGGTCGTCGAGCATGTGATGCGGAATGACGCGGGTCTTCGCGCCGAAGCGCAGATCGGCCTCCTGCAGCGCGATCACGTCGCCTGCGATTTCGTGAAGCACGTCGAGAATGCGGCGCGGGTCGCGGCGACGGTCGAGCCCGATGCCTTTGTGCATATTGTAGCTGACGACCTTGATCACCGCTTCAAGCCCCTCGGACACTGCGCGGGCAGGGGAGGTGTTGGTCGGGTGGAAAGCGTCGATCCTGCAGCACGGTGGGGAGCCTCTTCCACGTCATGGTCCGATATCGGGTTCGGTATTATACGACGAGGTGGGGCACGCGTTCCCTCAGGCGATGCAAGCAATTTCGGTGAATTCGGGCCCGACGGGATAGCCCGTGACCTCGATCTCGCCCGCATTGAGCCACGCATGGGCATCCAGCGAAACCGCCTTGCCCGGTGCTGTTCCGAAATGCATGACGCTGAAAATCCCGCGTTTCCGCAGCATGTGCTGCGCCGTCATCGCTTGCGGCAGGCACACCGCCTTGAACGGAACGTTGCGCGCCGCGACGGTCACGGCCCAGCCGATTTTTCGCGCGATCTCCCTGTCCTGCGCGCTCGGAGGCGCTTGTCGCGCTTTGTCTGCGGCTTGGTGCGGCGCCATGAAACCGCCCAGGCGCCGGGCGATCCGCGGGAAGGGAACGGTCAGGATCGCGGCCCGCGAAATCGCCAGGCCGACCGCCGCTTCGACCAGCAAGGCGTGGTCCTGCAGTGTGATCTCGCTGAGCCGCCGGGCGCCGTGGCGCACGCGTTGCCAGGGGGTACGCGCCCGCTGGCTCATTGCGCTTTCCCCGCGATGGTGGCGGATTTGCTGCCGCCCAGCAGATGCCGCACGCCGCGCGTGACGCGGCTGACCAGCCACGCCGGGACGCGCATCATCGGGAAGAGTGGATATAGCGGGGGGGGGAGTTTGCTCGCATACATATCGCTTTGCATATAGAGCACGGACCGCAGGATTTGCCATTGGTAGCGCAGCCCGCGGCCGAGCAGCGGCTGCATCGCCAGCGACAGCATCCGGCCATACGGCCAGGTGTCGAGCTCGGTCGTGCCGTCCTTCGCCGCCATCAAACGGTACGCGCCTGCGACGAGCATCCGGACCCGACGCGACTGCCCGACCGTTCCCGCCAGCGCGGGCGGTAGCGGCAAAGCGAACAGATCGCGCATCATCACCAGCGCCTGTTCGGACGCGGCGTGCGCGCCCAGCGCCACCGCCCGATCATGCCACAGGGCGAGCGTGTCGAGATCGCATCCCGCGACGAGCGCGTGGAGATCGGCGAGCGATTTCATCCGCGACCAGCCGTCGATCGCACCGTGCAGCACGAGATAGCTGTAGAGATCCGCAGGCGCGAGGGTCGGCGCGCTGAGATTGCTGCCGAGCATGACGGTCTGCGTCGCGTCGCCTGCGCCGAGCATCGGCAGCAATTCGGGATTGGTGAACAGGCGCCAGTGCAATTCGACTTGCAGATGCGCGCTGCGCAGCAGGGCGACGTCCTTGCCATAGCGTGGCAGGACGGCGCGCTGTTCCGCAGTCAGATCGGGCGCGGGCTGCATGATGCGATAGCCGTCGGCTTCGAGCAGGGCGAGCACCGGCTCGATATGTTCGGGGCGGATCAGCAAGTCGATATCCTTGCTGTGCTTCACGCCGAACGAGCCATAAGCCAGCGCGCCGAGCACGACGCCCTTGATCGCGAGCACGGGATATCCCGCTGCGGCGATCCGCGCGGTCAAGCGCGCCGTGTCGCCGGCCGCGATCAGATTGGTGTGGACGATCCGCCTGGCCTGGCGCGCCAGCGGCACCGCGACCTGTTCCGGCACGGCCACACCCGCCGCCTTCAGCCCGGTGTCGACCAGTCCGGCAATCCGTTGCCGCACGACCACGCGGCCGAAGCGATCCCAATCGACCCCGACCGCCGCCGCGCGCACCGCGGCGTTGCGCGCAGGCGATGGCGGCCAGCGGCAACAGGCGGCGGCAAGGCGCAATTCGGGATCGGCAGGGACGGACACGCTTTCCGGTTAGGCATTTCGGCGCGCAATGGGAAGTGCCCGCCGCCGGGCGGTGGTGCCGGTTGCAGGAATCGAACCCGCGACATCCAGTTTACAAAACTGGCGCTCTACCAACTGAGCTAAACCGGCCCGTCGCCTCCCTTGAATCGATCCACGAGCAAGTCAAATCCAAAATGGGACGGGGTGATCGGCCAGCGTGCGGCGCGCACAGCGCCGAAACAGTTAATCCGAGGTATGGGACCAGCATGTGCGCATAGGGTCATGCCCCGTAAAACAGGGGCCGGACGGGACGGCGGGGGCGTCTTGAGCGGGTTGCGTAACGCGAGGGGTTGGTTAAACAGCGCGTCGATTTTGACTAGGGCGGCGCGGTGCTTGCCGGGGATCATATTCGGAGTGCGCAATGTCGGCGACGTCCAAAGCGGAGATTAAGGCACGCAAAAAGCAGTGGAATTCGCCCCAGATCATTGTTGGGGAAGCGCATGACACGGCTAAGCCGACTTCCTACCGGGAACTTCGCCCCAGCGTCGGCAATACCGCCACGATACCGATCGGCCCTTCCTGATCAGTTGACCACCGCTCGCCTTAAGCAGCGCAGCATTTCTTGCGGGCACCAAGGGTGATTGCAGATCGCATAACGCTCGGTAAAAGCGCGCTGCTTTTGAATCGGGCAGCAGGGTGCTGACCGAGGGCAGTGGTGGGAGTGCTTAATGTCGGCAAGGTTTAAGTCGGATGCCAAGGCCGCGAAAAAGCCATGGAATCCGCCGCGTGTCATCGTTGGGCAAGCGGACGACACGGCGAAGCCAGCCTATCGTATCGAGGCCGTTTTCAGCAACAGCGTCGGTCCGACGAGCTCCGGCGGAACGTCCTGAGGGCCGCATTGGCACCGACGGATCTCGCAATCCCGCAGGTCCAGCCCTCGGTGCGCGCGATCTGCGGGGTGAGCGCCTCGGGATGCCATAACGCCGGGCGGGTGGCGTTGGCGCGGAGCCAGGCGGCGGTCAGGATCGCGTCGGTCGCGTGGTCGGTATAGTGTGTGAGGGCATCGTGCGGCTTGCTCCCGAGCGCGGCGAGGGCCGCATCGAGCGCGCCCGCATCACGTATCTTGCTCAAGCCTTTTCGCAAGCCCGCAGCGCGGGCGGCGATCGTTGTGTAGATCTCGACCACGCACGCACCGGATTGCGGGGGCGGGTCGAACGGCCAGACCGGGACGGCATGGCCGAGCTGGTGGAGCAGCCGCATCCCCGCGAAGCTCGCCTTGGCGACCTGCGCCGCGCCGATCGCATCATAGACCGTCGATGGCTTGCCGAAGCCGGCGGCATTGGCGTGCGCCTCGCAGCGCCGGAAATGCAGAAAGTCGGCCTTGGTCCCGTCCGACGCGCCGAGATAGAAATGCGTGCCGCGCCGCGCCTCCAGAAACGAGGCCGCGCCGAGATCGGCATCGGGCGTTCGCGCATCGACATAGGCCCAGAAGGCGCGTGCGGTATCCGGCGTTGCCTCGCCCGGCAAATAGCTCCCGCGCAGCACGTGCGGTGGGGCGAAGCTGAAATCGAACCCGACCAGCATCGGCTCCTGAGCACGCTCGCGCAGCCAGTGGAGGATTTCGCCGCGCGACCAGGCGCGATGGGGGGGATCGACCAGCACCGGCGCGGCATCGCCCGCATCGCATACCGCGAGCGCGATGCCGGGGTGGCGCACGCCCTTCGCGCCCGACCAGTCGATCGCGGCGAAACGGGTGAAGTGAGTCGGTGCCGAGGGTGTCGTCACGCTTTCTTGCGCGGCTTTGCGGGTTTGCGCGCCGCCGCCTGATCGCGCGCACGTTCGATCATCGCGCGGACGCGCTCGGGGTCGGCGCTGGCGTAGCGGACGAGCAGCGCGGGCCAGCCTTCGTAATGCGGCGTTTGCCAGAAGGTATCGGGGTCGGTTTCGAGCAGTATGTCCTTGGTCGCGGCATCGATCGTCAGCGTGAACGAGTCGGGTTCGCGCGAGGGGGACACGAAGGCGCGCCCGTTCGAGGCGACCTTGATCGCCGGGCCGCCATAATGTGTGCTCGCGACGGTGTCGGGGAGGGTCAGCGCAAAGGCGGCGACGGCGTCCCAGTCGTTCATGCGTCCCCCTTCAAGCTCGCCCACCATGCCATCCGCTCGGAGATACGCTTCTCCATGCCGCGCTCGGTTGGGGTGTAGAAGGTCTGCGGGTCCATTTCCGCGGGCCAGTAATTCGCGCCTGAAAAGCCGTGTTCGGTGTCGGGATCATAGGCGTAGCCTTTGCCGTAACCGATGTCCTTCATCAGCTTGGTCGGCGCGTTGAGGATATTCTCGGGCGGCATCAGCGATCCCGTTTCGCGCGCCGATTTCCAAGCGGCCTTTTGCGCCTTGTACGCCGCGTTCGATTTCGGCGCGGTGGCGAGGTACAGGCACGCCTGCGCGAGCGCGAGTTCGCCCTCGGGGCTGCCGAGAAAATCATACGCGTCCTTGGCGGCGAGGCATTGCACCAGTGCATTGGGATCGGCGAGGCCGATATCCTCGCTCGCCATCCGCACCATCCGGCGCAGCAGATAGAGCGGTTCCTCGCCCGCGGTCAGCATCCGCGCGAGGTAATAGAGCGCGGCTTGCGGGTCCGATCCGCGCACCGCTTTGTGCAGCGCCGAAATCAGGTTGTAATG
>JAIXZV010000023.1 GCA_027489365.1 Sphingomonadales bacterium | reverse complement strand
GCAGGTGCGCGCGACATCCTGCGATCCCCGCTGCGCGCAGACGATATTGCCGCTGTCGTCCTGCGTCTTGCGCTGTTCGGCCTCGACCTTGGCGAGCGTGGCCGTGTCGGTGCGCTGTTCCCCGCACGCGGCCAGGGTAAGCAGAAGGACTGCGCTAGATATCCGCGTAGACATGAGTTTCGGCAGCGGCTCCCGGGTGCGTAACCGCGCCCTTATAGGCGGGGCCGACCGTCTGGGAATAGCGCCATAGCGCGCCCGACTGGTAATCGTTCAGGCGGCGCGTCCAGGCGGCACGGCGCGCAGCGAGCGTTTCCTCGGGCACGTCGAGGTCGATCGTGCCCGCTTCGGCGTCGATCCGGATCGTGTCGCCATCCTCGATCAACGCGATCGGGCCGCCATCGGCCGCCTCCGGCCCGACATGGCCGATACAGAAGCCGCGCGTTGCGCCCGAGAAGCGGCCGTCGGTGATGAGGGCGACCTTCTCGCCCATCCCAAGCCCATAGAGCGCCGCCGTGGTCGACAGCATCTCCCGCATACCGGGGCCGCCCTTGGGGCCTTCGTAGCGGATCACGAGCACTTCGCCTTCGTTGATCGAGCGTGCTTCGACCGCGGCGAAGCAATCCTCCTCGCAATCGAACACACGCGCCGGGCCGGTGAATTGCAGCCGGTGCATCCCCGCGACCTTGACGATCGCGCCATCGGGGGCGAGCGAGCCGCGCAAGCCGACGACGCCGCCGGTCGGGCTGATCGGCGTCTTCACATCGTAAATGACCTTCTGGTCGGGGTTCCAGGTGACTTGATCGACATTCTCGCCGAGCGTCTTGCCGGTGACGGTCAGGCAATTGCCGTCGAGGAAACCGCCGTCGAGCATCGTCTTCATCAGCATGTAGACGCCGCCGGCCTCATACATGTCCTTCGCGACATACTGCCCACCGGGTTTCAAATCTGCGATGTAAGGTGTTGATTTAAAAGCCTCGGCGACGTCGAACAGGTCGAAGTCGATCCCCGCTTCGCTCGCCATTGCGGGCAGATGCAGCGCGGCGTTGGTCGATCCGCCGGTTGCCGCGACGACGCGGGCGGCGTTGACGAACGCCTCGCGCGTGCAGATGTCGCGCGGGCGGATATTGCGCTCCAGCAACTCCATCACCTGATAGCCTGCCGCCACCGCAATCTGTTCACGCGTGGAATAGGGTGCGGGCACCATGTTGCTGTTCGGCAAGGACAAACCGATCGCTTCGCCGACGCAGGCCATGGTGTTGGCGGTGAATTGGCCGCCGCACGCGCCGTGGCCGGGGCACGCGACCTTTTCCATCGCGTGCAACTCGCTGATTGGGCAGGTGCCGGCCGCAAAGCGCCCGACGACCTCGAACACATCGACGACGGTGATGTCCTTGTCGTGGAAACGACCGGGCAGGATCGAGCCGCCATAAACGAAGATGCTGGGGATATTGAGCCGCAGCATCGACATCATCATGCCGGGCAACGATTTGTCGCACCCGGCAAAGCCGACCAGCGCGTCATAGCAATGCCCGCGCACCGAGAGTTCGACCGAATCGGCGATCACTTCGCGACTGACCAGCGAGGATTTCATCCCCTGATGCCCCATCGCGATGCCGTCGGTGACGGTGATCGTGTTGAAACGCCGCGGCATCCCGCCATTCTGAATCACGCCCGCGCGCGCCGCATCGGCCTGCACGTCGAGCAAGGTGTTGCACGGTGCGCTGTCATTCCCGGCGCTGGCGAGCGCGACGAACGGGCGGCCGATCTCCTCCTCGCTCAAACCCATCGCGTAATAATAGCTGCGATGCGGTGCACGTTCGGGGCCGACCGAGACATGGCGGCTGGGCAGGCGGGATTTATCGAAACGATTGGTCATGGCGACAGCCTATGTCGCCAAAGCACGATTCGACGCAAGTCTGTTACGGGATTCGAAAGAGTGAGCGCGGTTTAGCGGCGTGGGGACGGCGAAGTTTCCCGCGCCGTCCCGCAGCTTGGATGGCGCCCGGGGGGACCGTGGACCATCGACGAGCGCTCCGCTGGGGGCGGCGGACTCGTTCGGGCCTGAACACAGCAAGATGAGGGCCAGTGGCGGATTTCCGCCGTTTTCGCGTTAGGCTGACGTCAAACGTCCCATAGTGGGACGCTGAGGTGTTATGCGAGTCGCGTTTCGAGACACCACCAGCTCGGTTGTGCAGCGCGGATGCGCGCGGCGGCGGCGGCGCGGTCGGCAACGCTCGCGTAGAGCGCGAAGCAGGTCGCGCTGGAGCCGGACATGCGGGCGAGGATAGGCGCGCCCTCCCCCAACAGCGTCAGCACGTCGTCGATCACGGGCGCGAGGCGGCGCGCGGGCGCTTCCAGATCATTGCGACCGGCAAGCGCGAGCGAAAGCGCGTCGCCATCGGGCATCGCGCCACGATCGATGCCGTCCCACGCCTTGAACACGGCTGCGGTCGAGACGGCGACGCCGGGATTGACGAGCAGCGTGGCCATGCCGGTTGGACCATCCAGCGGGTGCAGGCGCTCGCCCCGCCCTTCGCCCAGCGCGGTGCGGCCGAGCAGGCAGGCCGGGATATCCGATCCGAGCGCGGCGGCGATCTCGAACAGGCGAGGATCGTCGAGCGGAACCGCGTTGGCCTTGGCGAGCGCGCGGAGCGCCGCCGCTGCATCGGCCGAGCCGCCGCCAATGCCCGACGCGACGGGGAGGTGCTTGTCGAGCGTGAAGGCGCCGGTCTCGGGCGTGTCGAAGGCCGCCGCGAAGGCGCGGGCGGCGCGCAGAATGAGGTTGTCGCCCTCACCGCTCAGCCCTGCGGCGAACGGGCCGGTGATGGTGAGTGACAGCGGGCCTGGTGCGAGCGTCACCGTGTCGCCGTCGCGCACGAAGGCGAACAGCGTTTCGAGTTCGTGATAGCCGTCGGGGCGCCGCGCACGGACGTGCAGCGCGAGGTTGATCTTGGCGGGGGCGGGTTCGGCGATCATGCTGCTCTAACTTCCCAGCGCACCACCCCGGCGAACGCCGGGGCCCAGTAGCGGACCGATTGCGGGCGAGGACAGCGCTTCATTACGGCAACCTTCGCAACTGGGCCCCGGCCTTCGCCGGGGTGGAATCTTTGGGAGGAACGCGCCGCAG
>JAIXZV010000316.1 GCA_027489365.1 Sphingomonadales bacterium | reverse complement strand
CGGCGACCTGGCGCAGCGTCATCGGCTTCAGATGCGCGACACCGTGGAGGAAGAACGCTTCCTGTTGCTTCACGATCTCGGTCGCGACCTTGATGATCGTGCGCTGGCGCTGGTCGAGCGCCTTGACCAGCCAGTTCGCGCTGGCGAGCATTTCGCCGAGCCACGCCTTCGACGCCTTGTCGCCGCGCGCGGTCGATAGCTCGGTATAATAGCTGCGGTTGACCAGCACGCGCGGCAGCGTGGCGGCGTTGATCTCGATCCCCCAGCCATCCTTGCGTTTCGCGACGAACAGATCGGGCACCACCGCTTGCGTCGGCTCGCCCCCGAAACGGCAGCCGGGCTTGGGATCATAGCCGCGCAATTCGCGGATCATGTCGGCCAGATCCTCGTCATCGACATCGCACAGCCGCCGGAGCCGCGCGAGATCGCCGCGCGCGACGAGGTCTAGATTGTCGATCAGCCGCGCCATGCACGGATCGTAGCGGTCAGCTTCCTTGGCTTGCAGCGCGAGGCATTCGGCGAGATCGCGCGCGCCGACGCCGGTCGGATCGAAGGTCTGGATGATGCCGAGCACCTGCTCGACCCGCACCAGCGGCACGCCGAGCCGCGTCGCCACGTCGAGCAGCGCGACGGTCAGATAGCCGCACTCGTCGATCTGATCGATCAGATGCGCCGCGATGAACAGGTCCGCCCCATCGACCGCGGTCCCGGCTTGCGCGAGCAGATGATCCGACAGGCTCAGCGCGGTGTCGGCGAAACTGTCGAAATCGGGCCCGTCCTCGCCCATGCCCCCGCCGCTGCTCGCGCCGTTCATCCCGAGCGCACCGTCCATGCCAGCGCCGCCCGGCTGATCGGCGGCTGAATCGTGGTGGAAACTCTCGGCGGTGAAATCCACGTCGAGCGACGCCTCGCTCGAATCGCCGCCGCCCATGACGAGTTCGTCGGCAGTCGCGGGCGTATCGCGGAGCGGCGCCTCGGCCTCGCGCGCGAGCGTCGGGCCGTCGTCATCCGGCGCGCTCGCTTCGAGCAACGGATTGCGCTCGATTTCCTCGGCGAGGAACCCCTCGACTTCCAGGTTGGACAGCGCCAGCAGCCGGATCGCCTGCTGCAATTGCGGCGTCATCACCAGCGATTGCGACTGGCGCAGATCGAGGCGCGGAGCGAGACTCATGCGGGGCTGCTCACCACCCCGTTCGTTTCGAGCGAAGTCGAGAAACCGGTCACGGTGCCAGGTTTCTCGACTTCGCTCGAAACGAACGGAAAGAGGGCGCGACAGATCGTCATGCGCTACAGCGAGAAGCCCTCACCCAGATACAGCCGCCGCACATTGGCATCGGCGACCAGTTCATCCGGCGACCCACTGAACAGCACGCGCCCGTCATAGATGATGTACGCACGATCGCAGATACTCAGCGTCTCACGCACGTTATGATCGGTGATCAGCACGCCGATGCCGCGCTGCTTCAACTGGCAGATGAGATCGCGAATGTCCGAGATCGACAGCGGATCGATGCCCGCAAACGGTTCGTCGAGCAGCATGATCGACGGGTCGGCGGCGAGTGCGCGGGCGATCTCGGCGCGGCGCCGCTCGCCCCCCGACAGCGCCATCGCCGGTGATTCGCGCAGCCGCGTCAGGCCGAATTCATCGTGCGGCGTGTCGAGCCGCAGCGTGCGCTTGTCCTTGTCGGGCACGGCGAGTTCGAGCACGCTCAGGATATTCTGCTCGACCGTCATGCCGCGGAAGATCGAGGTTTCCTGCGGCAAATATCCCAGCCCCAGGATCGCGCGGCGATACATCGGCAGGCCGGTGATATCATTGCCGTCGAGCATGATGCGGCCCGAATCGGGCTTCACCAGCCCCATCACCGAATAGAAGCAGGTCGTCTTGCCCGCGCCGTTCGGCCCGAGCAGCCCGATCACCTCGCCCTTGCCGACCGACAGCGACACATCGGTCAGCACCGTGCGCTTGTCATAGGACTTGGCGATCGACACGACCGACAGGCCATCGACGACCGACGCGGGGGCCAACGGCGGGGCGGATTCGAGGATCAGGCTATCGGTCATCGCAGGTCCCGTGCTCGCAGCTAAGCGTTACCGAAAGCGTATCGCCCGGCATTTGGCAAGTTTGTTGCATGATAAGCGAAACATTGCGGCGGCGAAAGGGACGCAGCGGTGAATCGCCCGGTTCGTCCGTCAGTTGCGCTTGGGAACCGAGAAGGTGCCGCTCACGCGCCCGCCGCTGCTCGTCGTCGTGCCCGCGCCGCCACCGCCGACCGAGGACCCGTCGATGACCGCACGGCCCGTGTCGAGGTTGATCGTCAACCGCCCGCCGCTGACGGTATTGCCCGCCTGGATCAGCGTCACCGCGCCCAGCATCGTCACGACGCGCTTGTTGAGATCGTACACCGCGAAATTGCTCCGCGCGGTCTGGTCAGGCCGGGTCACGGTGACCCCGCCCGAGGCGTCGAGCCGCGACACTTGCGGGCTCCCGTCGACCACTTGCCCGGTGTAGTTCACCGTCATCCGCGCCGCGTTCAGCGTCATCTCGGCCTGCTTGACCGACACCTTGCCCGACAGGACGGCGCGATTGGCCTTATCCTGCAATTCGATATGATCGGCGCCGAAATTGATCGGCGCGTTCGAATTGTGCGCGGTCTGCGCGGACGCCGCTCCGCCAAGAGCGAGCGAAAGGGCGATGAGAAGGGATGGCGTGCGCATCGCCGCTATCTCGTCTTTCGCGGCACGAACCGCAAGCGCGCATTGCCATCCAGCCGGACGACATGCCCCTCCAGATCGGCGTTCATCTGGTCCGCGCTGAACGTCCCCTGCGGCACCGTGCCGGTCACCGCACCGCCGCTTTTCAGCGTCTTGGTCTTGAGATCGACCGTCGAATTCTGCGTTTCCAGCCGGTATCCGCCGCTGCTGTCGACGCGCACCGGGCCGTCGATCGCGACTTGCTGCTTGTCCATGTCGTAATGGCCGTGATCGGCGACGATGCTCGCTGGCCCGTCGCGCAGATCGATTCGCGCGGACAATTGCTCGAGCTTGACGATCGGCTCGGCCGAACTCTGCTGCACCGCCGACCCGGCACTCAGCGCGAACCGCTGCCCCTTGTCATCCTCGCCGCGATAGGTCGCCGATTGCACCCGCAACCGCTCCTTCGCCACCTCGACCTTATTCTTGTCGAGCAAGAAGCTGACATCGCCCCCGGCATAAAGCGGCAGCACCACGACGAACGCCGCCAGCACGCCAATCGCCATCGGCAGCACCCGGCGCAGCACCGCGATCACGCGGTCGTGGCTCGATCCGGGCGCGGCCCAGATCTGGCGCGAGGTCGGCGCGGAATCAGGCATGGGCGAAGATGTCGATCTCTGGCCAGCCAGCGATATCGAGTTCGGCGCGCCACGGCAGGAAATCGAAGCACGCCTGCGCGAGATCGGTCCGCCCCTCGCGCGCCAGCCGCAAATCGAGTTCGTTGCGCATCGCGTGCAGGTAGCGCACGTCAGACGCGGCATAATCCTTCTGCGCTTCGCTCAGCACCGGCCCGCCCCAGTCCGAGGATTGCTGCGCCTTGGAGATATCCTGCCCCAGCAATTCGCGCACCAGCTCCTTCAGCCCGTGGCGATCGGTATAGGTGCGCACCAGCCGCGAGGCGATCTTGGTGCAATAAACCGGGGCTGCGGTCACTTCGAGATAATGGCTGATCGCCGCCAGATCGAAGCGCGCGAAATGATACAGCTTCACGCGAGTCGGATCGGACAGCAGCGCGCGCAGGTTCGGCGCGGCATAATCGCTATCCGGACCAAAACGGACCAGATGCTCGTCCGGCCCGCCGTCCGAAAGCTGCACCAGGCACAGCCGGTCGCGCGGCGTGATCAGGCCCATCGTCTCGGTATCGACGGCAATATCGACTCCGGGGGCAAAGGTATCGGCGGGAAGGTCTTCTTCGTGGAGATATACTGTCATCGCGTGGGCCTAGCGGCGAATGCGGGATTTCTCAATGGCGCGGATTGGCCCCACCTTCGCGGAGCGCCGGATGGCGGACGGAGCGGAATCCTCGGGCTTCGGAAACGCCGATTCTGTGCCGTGCGTGCAACGCTTGCGCAAGAACCGTGTGAGGCGTGCCGCATTTTGGACGAATTCATTCGCCGCGCTGCGGTTTTTAGGCTAACACGAGTCGGTACCATTATCGTTTTGGTGCACGTGCCATCGCGTCCTTCGTCCGACGCTACGGTTACTATGATGATTTCGGACGAGCCGGGAAGACGAACAGGGCATGAGTTTCGATAAAGGACGCCGCGGCGATCGTGGCGGGCGTGGGCGCGACAAGCGCGACGGTTTCGGCGATAGCGGCGGCTTCGACGGCGGGTTCGGCGGCGGCGACCGTTTCGGCGGTGGTGACCGGTTCGGGGGTGGCGGCGACCGGTTCGGCGGCGGCGGTGATCGTTTCGGCGGTGGCGGCGGCGGCGGCTTCCGCAGCGGCGGTGGCGGCGGCTTCGGCGGTGGCGGCGGCGGCGGTGGCCGCGGGATGCCTCCGCAGGTTGTCGGCGAAGGCACAGGCGTCGTAAAGTTCTTCAACGGACAAAAGGGTTTCGGCTTCGTCGTACGCGATGACGGCGGCGAAGACGTGTTCGTGCATATCTCGGCAGTCGAGCAAGCCGGTCTCACCGGTCTGGCCGAGGGTCAGCCGCTTGGCTTCACCCTGGTCGATCGCGGTGGCCGCATCTCGGCGACCGATCTCAAGATCGACGGCGAGCCGATGGCCGTCACCGATCGTGGCCCGCCGCGCGACCGCGATGCCGGCCCGCGTGGTGCCGCTGGCGGCGCACCGCAGCGCTCGCTGACCGGTGAAAAGGCGACCGGCACGGTCAAGTTCTTCAACGCGATGAAGGGCTTCGGCTTCATCCAGCGCGACGACGGACAGCCCGACGCGTTCGTCCACATCTCGGCCGTCGAGCGTGGCGGCATGTCCTCGCT
>JAIXZV010000340.1 GCA_027489365.1 Sphingomonadales bacterium | reverse complement strand
CTTGCACAGATCGCGGGCAGCGCATTCGGGTTCGGTGGTGGCGCTAGCGGTTGGGGGCGCGGCTAATGGCAATCCCTCTGATCGCCCTCATGGGCAAGCCCTCTGACAGCGTTGACCAGTACACCGCAGGCGCAATGAATGCCGCGAATGTCCGCAAGACTGAGGCGGAAGCCGCTGCATCGGCAGACGCGCGCAAGATGGCGGTATTCCAGCAGATCGGCGGCGCGCTGAAGGGGCTTGAGACTCTCCCGCCTGAACAGCAGGCCGCTGGCTTTGACCGCATCAAATCGCTTGCCCTCCGCACATGGGGCGACAACCCCGACATTGCCGCGCAGATCGAGCCGTTGACGGTTGCGAACCTCCCCGACCTCTACAGCATGTTCACGAGCTACGACCAGCAGATGAAGACTGCCGGCACGATGGCGAAGGACGCGGCGACGGTTGAGTTGACGGGGGCGAAGACTGACACGCAGCGCGCCAACACCGGCCTCGTCTATGCCAAGACTGGCGACATTGCGATTGATAACAACCGCTCCGACCGGGTTGCGGGCGCGCAGATCGCCAACTACGGCTCGATGATCGGTGATCGCAACGTGGACAACGCGCGCGAGGCTGACAAGCTGGAGCGCACGGCTTACGGACAGTTGCCGGATGGTCAGATTGTTGACCCGTCTACAGGCACGGCGACCACGGTTCCTGGCTTTGTCGCACCGCCGCCCAAGGCTGGTCCGACTGGCCGCAAACCGGCTGAGCTTCCCGCCGCGCTCAAAAAGACCGAGGATCAGGACGCTGCGGCAATCGACACCGCCGCTAATCTTGCCGCAGACGCCGCAGAAATCGCACGCCAGCTTGAGAGCGGGGAAATCGATCCCGGCGCCGTTACTTGCGCTCAGTCTTTCATCGCGCGCAATACCGGCCTTTTCTCAGACCCAAACACGGACGCCTATGAGCGGCTGAACCGCTTCCGCACGCGCTTTGTGAATGAGGGCTTGCGCCTGAACAGCGGCCCCCAGACCGAAGGCGACGCACAGCGCGCGCTGAACGAGCTTCAGTACGCCAAAGACCCGCGCTCCGCCGCAGCGGCAATCCGCGAGCTTGAAGCCATCATGCGCCGCAATGCCGCCGCCGCCCAGAAGCGCATTAACGACCGCCGCTCGCGCAATGGCGTCGAACCGCTTCAGTTCGACAACGCCGCGCCAACCTCAATCTATGGCAACGGCGCAGCAGCCCCGGCTGACGGGGGCGTGATCGAATACGACGCAGAAGGCAACCCGCTCTAATGCCCATTCGCGCCAAATCCGCAGACGGAAAGATCCACCAGTTCCCCGACGGGACAGATCGTGCCGTCGTGGATCGCGTGATGAAGGACTACGCCACGAAGGCGAAAGAGCGTGGCATGGCGGCGGCTGACACGGCACGCAAAGCCGTCGCGCCGATGCTTGGTGATATGTCGCCCAAGCCGGAAGTGCCGCGCCCCTATCAGCAGCCGGGCGTGGACCCGAACGCGCCGACTAGCTTCCAGTCTCAGGCCGCTGGCTACGGCGACCCGCTCGGCAAGCTACGTGACGCCTTTGTCGGCACGGCAGCGAAGGGCGCTCAGGGCGCTACGCTTGGCTTTGGCGACGAGATCGCCGGGCTGGTGAGCGCAGACGCCCGCGACGCTATCCGGGCCGAGCAGACGAAATACGAAAAGGTCAACCCGCTTGGCGCGACCGTTGCCGAAATCGGCGGCACGGGCCTGACGGCTCTTATGGCTGCGCCCGCTGCTATCACAGCGCCTCTTGGCACGACTGCGCGTCTTGGGCGGGGTGTGGCTATCGGTACAGGCTACGGCGCTGTGCAGGGCTTTGGTAACGCAGAGGGCGGGCTTGAAAACCGCCTTGTCGGCACTGGCATCGGTGGCGCTGTTGGCGGCGTGGCTGGCCTTGGCGCAGAGGCTTTGGCCCCCATTGCCCGCCGCATTGCTTTTGGCGCTCCGGCCCCGGCCCCGCGTATGCCGAACCAGATCGCAGCCGACAATCTCCCGGTCCCCGTCCCCCTGACGCGCGCCGAAGTCACGGGCGACGCGGCCTTGCGTGGGCAGGAATACGCGCTCGCGGCTGATACGCGCTCGAACGCCGGCACGATCATGCGCGGCTTCAAGGACGAAGTGCAGCAGCCCGCCCTTGAGGCGAACCGTGGCGCAATCCAGGCTGACCTTGCAGGCGGTGGCCCGGTTATCGCACGCGGCGAGGGCGGGGCTATGGCAAGCGCGCGCCTCAACGAAATGCGCGACGCAGCCAAGCGTAACGTGGACAACCTCTACAGCAACGCCCGCGAGGCTGGCGACGCGGTGACGATCAACCCTGACGTCGCGCTCGGCACCGGACAGCGCATGGCAACGGCGATCCGCGCCAATCATGCCGTTGAGAACATCCCCGGCGTTGTGCGCGAGATTGAGCGGCTGGCCGGATATGCCAACGAAGGCCCGGTTCCGGTTCGCGTTCTGTTTGAGACGCGGCAGCGGCTTTCGTCCATGCGCGCCACGAACGACGAGCAGGCGGTTGCGGCTGGCTCGGCTATCCGTGAACTGGACGCCTCGATTGACGACGCGCTTGAACTCTCGCTGCTGAGTGGCGACGAGGCGGGCGTCACGGCATGGCGCAATGCCATCACTGCAAACCGCGACTTTGCCCGCACGTTCAAGGGTAAGGACATTGTTGCGGCGCTAACTGAGCGTCAGCCGGGCGGCGGTGGCATCCTGAAGCGCAAGCCAGAGGAAGCGGCCAATTACATTCTCGGCACCGCCAACATGGGCATGGTTTCGCAGCGCGACATGACGGCCAATCTGCGCCGCCTGCGCGATGTGCTTGGTCCTGACAGTGCCGAATGGG
>JAIXZV010000292.1 GCA_027489365.1 Sphingomonadales bacterium | reverse complement strand
TTTCCCGTCGAGCACAACGCGCGCCGCAACATCGCGCCCGTTCAAATTCGGCGCGATCGCGCCGGGCGTCAGCAACCGCGCATTGACCGCGAATTGCCCGAACGTGCTCGCCGCGAAATCGAGCAAGCCCTTCGCATCGACCGCCAACGCGTCCGACCGCGCGGTCGCAGAGAGCGTCATCTTGCGCTGATCGAGCGTGGCATCGGCCACAATATCCAGCTTCGGCGCAGTCAGCCGCGCGAGCGGGTTCGTCGGAGTCGCTTCACCCTTGGGCGCGCCACCAGGATAGAGTCCCGGATTGGCCGATCCGCGCACGGTGAAGCGCCCGCTATTCGCCGTCAGCGCGAGAGCGGCGAACGATGCGCCACCGAGCGTCCCCGAAGCCTTGCCCGTCCAGGCCTTCCAGCTCCCCTTGCCGCCAACGGTGAAGTCCACCGGTGCCTTGATCCCGCTCATCGCCGCGACGACGCCATCGGCAGGCGCAGTCAGCAGCGTATCGACATCGAGAAGATTCTGGACGGGCACCGCATCGAGCTTCAGCCGCAGCCGGGCGCCCCCGGCCACGCCCGCACCGCGCAACGCCGCAACATCGACGGTCATTTGCGCCCGCCGATCAGCGATATGGGTCGCGCCGTCGATCTTCAGAATATGCACCGCGCCCGTCACCGGCTTGGCGAGGATCATCCGCTCGACCGTCAACCGCCCGATATCGATGTCGAGATCGGGCAGGATCGGCGCATTCGGGTCGCTCGGCACCGGCGCGAACACTGGCGAGCGCTTCATCGTCACCAGCGCCGCCTGCGCCGACCGCACGTCGATATGGTTGCTGAGATAGGCAAACGGCCGCCAATCGACCGCGATGCGCGGCGAACTCAGGAACACGCCCTGCGGATCGCTGACCCGCACGTCGGTCAACACCATCGCGCCGTAGAGCGAACCCTCGATCCGCCCGACCTTGATGTTGAGGCCCGAGGCGGTCTTATAATCCCCCAGATAATTGGCGATCACCCGCCGCCCGGGCGACGTGTTGAGGCCGAGCACGAGCAACCCGGCCAGCGCGACCAGCCCCACGACCGCGATCCCGGTCCATTTCAACACGCGCTTCCACACCGGCGTGCGCGCCACGGTCCCCTGTTCGTCGGCCATCAGAACGCTTGTCCGATCGAAATGTAGAGCGCGACCTTGCCGTCACCCGGACGCGGGTTCAGCGGCGTCGCGACATCAACGCGCAGCGGCCCGAAATTGGTATAAAAGCGTCCGCCAATGCCGGCACCGAAGCGTAAATCGCTCCCCTTGGGCAGCGCGCTTTCATAGGCATTGCCGCCGTCGAGGAACGGCACGATCCCGAAATTGCCGAAGCGATAGCGCGCCTCGATCGCGAATTCGTTGATCGATCGCCCGCCGACCGGATCGCCGTTGAGATCGAGCGGACCCAGCCGCTGAAAACCATAGCCGCGCACCGATCCGCCACCGCCGCCATAGTAACGCCGCGATGGGGCCAGATCGTCACGCCCGGTCCCCGCGATCGACCCAGCGCGCACGCGGCCCGCCAGCACGATGCTGCCGCCGATCGGATAATAGCCGCTCGCCTCGATCAGCGTGCGGGCATAGGGCCGCACCGCGCCGCGCACCGATGTTTCCGGGCTCAAGCTCAATTTCAGCCGGTATCCCTTGGTCGGGTTAAGCAGACTGTCCGACTGGTCGAACTCGACCTGCCCCGGCAAGGCCGCAATGAAATAGGTCCCGCGTTTGCGCGCGCCCAGGCCGAAATCGAACACGCTCTCGTTCGTGCCGGTCAGCTCGAACCCGTAAGCATAGGTGAATTTCTTCTGCCAGATCGGCGTCGAATCATACGAAATCCGCCCCGATACCGTCGTGGTGAAGGCATCGAACGCGTCGTAATTCGAATGGTTGGCCCCCGCCGTCAGCGTAACCGTCTTGTCGCGCCGCCCTGCATTCGAACGGCGGAAGGTGACTGTCGCCCCCTGCTCCTGCGTCCCCGCCACGGCGGTTGCGATCAACGCGCCTTCGGGCGGGAACAGGTTGCGATGCGTGAACGCCCCTTCGACACGGATGCCCTGCCCGGTGCTATACCCGCCGCTTACCGACAGCGAACGCGGCGGCCCGCGTTCCTGCTCGATCAGCAGATTGACCTGTTCGGTGCCATCAGGGTTGATGTTGCCGGTCCGCAACGGCTCGACCGAGACGGTCGAGAACAGCCCCGTCGCCACCAGAGCTTCGCGCAAATCATCGACCTTGCGATTGTCGTAAAGCTCACCCGGCTTGAAGCGCGTCAGCACGCTGACATGCTCCGCCCCGAACGCCAGTCGCCCCTCGGTCGTGAAGGTGCCGAACGAAGAGCGCGGCCCGGTGTCGACCGGCAGCGTGTACGCCCCCGTCCCCGCCGCATCGTCGAGCAGAATGTCGCGCTGCCCGACCTTGGTGAACGGATACCCCTGCTGCGGCAGGATCAGCGCGACATTGGCCTCGGCCCCCTGCACGCGGACCGCGTCGATCGGATCGCCGATCTTGAGCGCGAGCTGGCTTTCGATCAGTCCCGGCGGCACCGTCGGCTGCGCCTGCACCGTGATCGATCCCAGCGTATATTGCTTGCCCGGCGTCGCCGAGACGACCGCGCGGACCCGCCCGGTCTCGCCGGGGATGATTTCGAGCGCGGAAACCGCCGTCCCGTCATAATAGCCGAGCGACTTCATCAGCCGCACCGCCAGCGCCTCATCCTCGCGCGCCCGCGCCGAGACAACGGTCGCATTCGGCGCCTTGCCACCGCCGCCTTTCAAAGACGAAAGCCCGTTGAACTGTCCGGTCAGCCCAATCCCGTCGAGCCCCCGCAACACCGTCTCGTAGCGAATGTCGGGCGCCTTGGTGTCCGCAACGGTCACGTCGTTCAGCGGCGTCGTGTCGAACCCGGACAGCGCCGGCAGCGGCTGCGTCAGCTCCGGCGGGGCCGCCGCCTCGGGCACCTCCGGCACCACGGGCACCATAGGTTCGAGCGGCGCGTTGATGTCGTTCGACAGCGGCGGCAACGCCTTGTCGAACGCATCGTCGGTCACGATCGGTGGCTCAGGCGCTTGTTGCGTAGCACTCGGCGGCGTCGCGACAACAACCGGCGGAACCTGCTGCAATCCCGCCGCCACGGCGATCACACTCGTCGAAAAGTCTGTCAAAAACAAAACGTCTGCGTCCCCGCTTTAGGCACGAGTGCTACGCAAACAGCCCGTACTTTGTCTCCACAACGCGCGAAACGCAGATCGTTTCCCTAAGCCGCCTTTAATCGCAAGCGATACGCGTGAAGCAGCGGTTCGGTATAGCCACTCGGTTGCGTGATGCCCTCGAATACCAAAGCCCGCGCCGCCTGCAGCGCCAGGCTCTCAGGATGCCCCGCCATCGGCCGATACAGCGGATCGCTCGCATTCTGCGCATCGACCTTCGCCGCCATCCGCTCGAACGCGGCATCCACCTCCTCGCGCGTGGCGACGCCGTGGAGCAGCCAATTGGCGATATGCTGCGACGAAATGCGCAGCGTCGCGCGGTCCTCCATCAGACCGATGTCATGGATGTCGGGCACCTTCGAACACCCAACCCCCTGGTCGATCCAGCGCACGACATACCCCAAAATGCCCTGCGCATTGTTGTCGAGCTCGGCGCGCACTTCATCCGGCGTCCAGTTGCGCCCCTGCGCGACGGGCACGGCGAGCAAGCGGTCGATCCCCGGCACCGCTTCCTTCGCGATCTCCCGCTGCCGCGCGAACACGTCGACCTTGTGGTAATGCATCGCGTGCAGCGTCGCGGCGGTGGGGGACGGCACCCAGGCGGTGTTCGCGCCCGACATCGGATGGCCGATCTTCTGCTCCATCATGTCCGCCATCCGGTCAGGCGCAGCCCACATCCCCTTGCCGATCTGCGCCCGCCCCGCGAACCCGGCGGCGAGGCCGATGCGGACGTTGCGATCCTCATACGCCTTGATCCAGTCGCTCGCCTTCATCTCGGCCTTGGGGATCATCGGCCCGGCGCGCATCGCGGTGTGCATTTCGTCGCCGGTGCGATCGAGGAAGCCGGTGTTGATAAACACCACACGGTCCTTCACCGCATGGATGCACGCGGCGAGGTTCGCCGAGGTCCGCCGCTCCTCGTCCATCACCCCGACCTTTACCGTATGACGCGCAAGGCCGAGCAAATCCTCGACCGCGTCGAACAGATCGTTGGTGAACGCCGCCTCGTCCGGTCCGTGCATCTTCGGCTTGACGATATAGACCGACCCGGCGCGGCTGTTCTTAAATTTCCCAAGCCCGCGCAGATCGTAGAGCGCGATCGTGCTGGTCACGATCGCGTCGAGAATCCCTTCGGGCGCTTCACTACCATCGGGAAGGCGGATCGCCGGATTCGTCATTAAATGCCCGACATTGCGCACGAACAGGAGCGAGCGCCCCGGCAGCGTCAGGCCATCGTCATAAACGCGATCGGGGTTGAGCCGGCGCGTCACCGACTTGCCGCCCTTGTCGAACGTGTCGGCCAAATCGCCCTGCATCAGCCCCAGCCAATTGGCATAGGCCGCGACCTTGTCCTCGGCATCGACCGCCGCGACCGAATCCTCGAGATCGCAAATCGTCGTCAGCGCCGATTCGAGGATCACATCGGCAATGTGCGCAGGGTCGTCGCGCCCGATCGGATGCGCGGCATCGACCACGACTTCGATATGAAGGCCGTTATTGGCGTACAGATACGACGCACCCTTGCGCCCGACGAGCTGCGCTGGGTCGCGTAACACCGGCGCATCGTCGTTGAGCAAATCCTCCCAGCGCCCGTGCGCCAGCGGCACCGCCTGGTCGAGAAACGCCTTGGCCGCAGCCACCACCTGCCGCCCCCGCACCGGATCATAGCCCCCCGGCACCGCCATCCCGGGCAGCGCATCGGTACCGTAGAAGGCATCGTACAAACTCCCCCACCGCGCATTGGCGGCGTTGAGCAGGAAGCGCGCGTTGAGGATCGGGACGACGAGTTGCGGCCCGGCCATCGTCGCGACCTCGGCATCGACATTCTTGGTGCCGATCGTGAAAGCCGCAGGCTCTGGCACGAGATACCCGATCGCGCGCAGAAACCCCTCGTCGACCGCCTCACCCGCCTGATAGCGCGCGTCGATCTTCGTCTGCAGATCGTCGCGCACCGCCAGCAGCGCGCGGTTGCGCGGCGCGAAGGCCGCGTAGATCGCCGCCACGCCGTGCCACCAGTCCGCCGCCGCGATGCCAAGCCCCGGCAACACCCGCTCCTCGATGAAACTGGCGAGCGGAGCGGCGACCGAAAGGCCGGCGCGGTCGAGCATGTCGGGCATAAATCCTCCTTGGGTAACGTGAGCGCGGCCTGGGGAGGGCTACCCCGCGCTTAGGCCAGCAAGGCGTCCTGCATCAACCCCGTTCCGCGCACGCCGTACTCCTAACGCTCGCTATCAAACGGCGCCGCCGATGCCTCGATCCGCTCCAGCATCGCAGCAAAGGTCGCGATCTCCTTCGTCGAAAACCCCGCAAACACCTGCGCCTCCAGCTCCAGCGCCTTGGGCGCGACATCCTCATACAGCGCCCGCCCGGTGACAGTAAGCACCAGCAAATGCGAGCGCTGATCGCCCGGATTGGGCCGCCGCTCCAGCAACCCGCGCTCGACCAAAGTCGCCGCCGCCCGGCTCACCGTCACCTTGTCCATCCGCGTCGCCACGCCCAGGGCATGTTGCGTCGTGCCCTCCCCCTCGGCGATCACCGCGATCAGCCGCCACTCCGGGATCTTCAGCCCGAACAGCGCCTGATAGGTACTCGCGATCGCCGCCGAAACGCGGTTCGAGGCGATCGAGAGGCGATAGGGGAGAAAGCGGTCGAGCTTGAGCGTGGTCATCGCGCTACCGTGCCACCGCGTCCGGCTGTCTGGCAATCGCCGCAATACCGAGCGCCGCCGCCACCGCGATCCACAAGGAAGCGCCCCCCATCGCCAGAAACGCGGCCGCCCCCGCCGCACCACCAACGATCAGCCCGCTCCACAGCACCAGATGCGGCACCCAGCCCCAGCGATCGCCACCGGCCAGCGCCGCCGCGATCAACTGCCCGATCTTGACCAGCCGCCCGGTCATATAGGTCAGCCCGATCCGCACCTCGGTCCCTTCCGCGAAAAAGATGTTCTCCACCCCCATCGCCGCCGCCATCAGCACCGCGGCGGGCCAAAGCGCGCCACGCTGGTCGAGCAGCGCCGCCCCCGCGAGCAAAGCAGCGAGCAGCACCAGCACAACCGCGCGATGCCGATGCCCCGCCGCCCGACCGCCCAGCGATCCGGCGATCACGCCGATCAGGAAACTGCCGATCAGCATCGCCGCGATCGCGACATTCACGGACCATTCGCCAATCCCCACCCCCAGCCGCGTCGAATTGCCGCTCATGAACGACACGAAGAAGCCGCCCGTCGCCAGAAAACCCACCGCATCGACATACCCCGCCAGCGCGGACAGGCCGATGGCGAGCAGACGGTCATGGCGGTCGAAGGTCTTCACGCTGCAGGCTGTAAGGGGATTGGCCCCGCGTCGGCAATGGTCGCTGCGCGCTCGCGCGCTGGACACCGTATCGGGCGCGGCGTATATAGTTTCACCTGATACTATCTCTCCGGTGGAGCCGAATCGATGACCACGCCCGACACCAAGCCCGAAAACCCGATGGGTCTCGATGGCTTCGAATTCGTCGAATTCACCTCGCCCGACCCCGAAGCGATGGCCGATCTGTTCGTCAAAATGGGCTTTACCCATGTCGGCAACCACCGTTCCAAGAATGTCCGCCGCTATGCGCAGGGCGACATCAACTTCCTGCTCAACATGGACAATGCCGGCCAGGTCGCCGGGTTTCGCGATGCGCATGGCCCCTCCGCCAACGCGATGGCGTTCCGCGTCGCCGACGCCGCCAAGGCGCTGAAGCTCGCCACCGAACGCGGCGCGGTTTCGGTCGAGGGCAAGGTCGGTCCGGCCGAGCTCAACATTCCCGCGATCGAAGGGATTGGCGGCGCGAACCTCTATCTGGTCGATCGCCGCGGCGGGGCGACGCTCTATGACATCGATTTCGAGCCCGTCCCCGGTACCTCGCCCGACGATCACAGCGTCGGCCTGCACACGCTCGACCACCTCACGCACAATCTCCAGCGCGGGCGGATGAGCTATTGGGCCGATTATTACGAGCGCATCTTCAACTTCCGCCAGATCCGCTATTTCGACATCGAGGGTCAGGCGACCGGCCTCTTCTCGAAGGCGATGACCGCGCCCGACGACAAGATCCGCATCCCCTTGAACGAAAGCCAGGACGAGCATTCGCAGATCGAGGAATTCATCAAGGATTATAAGGGCGAAGGCATCCAGCATCTGGCGCTTGCGACCGACGATATCTTCAAGACGGTCGATGCCTTGCGCGCCAACGGCATCCGCTTCCAGACGACGCCGCAAACCTATTTCGACCTGATCGACAAACGCCTCCCCGGCCACGGCCATGACGTCGAGGAAATGCGCAAGCGCGACATATTGATCGACGGCGCACCCGAAACCGGCGGCGGCCTGCTGCTGCAGATCTTCACCGAAAATATGGTCGGCCCGATCTTCTTCGAGATCATCCAGCGCAAGGGCAATGACGGCTTCGGCGAGGGGAATTTCAAGGCACTGTTCGAGAGCATCGAGTTGGACCAGATCCGCCGCGGCGGCATCCCGGCGTAAGCGAAGCTTAGGCCGGATGCGGCGCGGACGCGCCGAGCAAGGCCGGCCGGCACGGCAAGCCTGCCCATAGGGCACGGCTTTGCCGGGTCCGACGGGCTGGCGGGTTTCGGAGCACGCCCTATCATCTCCGTTCGTTTCGAGCGAAGTCGAGAAACCGAAACGAGCGCACCGCCAGGCTTCTCGACTGCGCTCGAAGCGAACGGAGTGTCCGATGACCACCTATCAAACCGGCTTCGCCAACCACTTCGCCACCGAAGCCGTCCCCGGCGCGCTCCCG
>JAIXZV010000202.1 GCA_027489365.1 Sphingomonadales bacterium | reverse complement strand
GATCAGGGCGTTACAACTAGGAGGAAAGCGTGACGGGATTCCCAGGGCAATTGAATGGAGTGGTGGCCACTTCCTGGACTAGCCATCACCCCGACAAACGACCGGTGTTGGGGCGCTAAGCAGACATCACGACATTCCAATCCTCAGCCCCCGTCCCAAGTCGATACCGTGATTGATCGCGAGCTCGGCACCAAGGCTGCGCCCGGTATCGAACGTGATACCGAGCTCCAGCTTTCGGTTAGCCAGGAGGGAATCCATCTGCGGGTCTCGCTGCAGTGATTTCGCCATGCTCGCCATCTCGCTCCGGATGGCTTGGCGACCCTGCATGTCGCCGGCTTCATAGGCGCGCTGCGATTGATCTTTGAGTTTGGTCCAGCGTTCGACGAACCGATCTGCGCGGAGACCGGGGTCGGCGCGCAATTCGCCCTCGAACAGCATTGCCTTTCGCGCGCGCTCGGGAGCGCCGTTTGCCGCTTCGGTGGCGAGTGTCGGGTCGCGGCTGTACGCAGCCTCGGCATCGCGCGAAGCATTGTCACGTAATGCGTCAAGCTCGCGTCGCGCCTCGGCCAGTTCCCGGCGCTGATCCGGTGTTGACCGGCGTCCAGCATCCTGCGTCTCGAATATGGTGTCCACAGCCCGAGCATGGCGGACGAACGCGCGTTTGCGGATGGCCCCGATGCTCGGTTCGGGGGTCGCTTGCGGCTCGGCGCGCGCGCGCGACTCTGGCTCGGGCACGCGAAGCCGTAGTCCATCGAACATGCCGCGCACCTTCTCTGGCACGACCTTCTCGATCAGCTCGACCACGCGTTTGCGGAATGTGATACCGCGTCGCTCGGCAAACGCCCGTTCGGGGTCAGCGTCCCGCGTGTAGTCGCTCGCCATATCCTTGCCGCGCTCGCGCGACAGCGTACGCGCGAGTCTGCCCTGGTCGGCAAAGTCGTCCTGGCCGTAATGCAGCTCCACGCGATCACGGTGCCGCGAGAGCGCGACATAGGCGGCGTGGCTGTCCATGCCCGGGGTCGCCAGCACATAAGTCCGGTCGACCGTCATCCCCTGCGCTTTGTGGATCGTGGCGGCATAGCCATGATCGATGTGGGCGTAATCCTTTACGTCGAACCCGATCGAGCGGCCATCATCGAGCTGCACCGCCATGCGAACGCGGCTGACACTTTCGAGCGTGCCGAGCGTGCCATTCTTCACCCCAAGCTCGCGCTCGTTCTTGAGGAACATCACCCGGTCGCCGCGTGACAACTGGCGAGGTCCCCGCTCGGTTTCGATCGCGACATCCTCGCCAAGTTGCCCGGCCTCGCGAACCCGCTCGCGCGCCGCGTCGTTGAGCGCCTCCACCTCTTTCCGAGTATGGGTAAGAATGATCCGTGACGCCGACGGATCGCGCTGGCGATCGCGATCCCAGCGGTCGACCAGATCCGCCCTCGCATCGTCGCGCGTTGCAGCAAGATGCACCATGCCGCTGCTGGCATAATTGTCGATCGCCTCGCCGGTCAGCCCGGTTGCGAGTTGTCGCGTTGCCTCGCGCTGCCAGCCTTCATGCTGGCGCCGGACCTCGGTGATTTCGACGCCGCCGTGGCGCTCGGCGACCGAGCGGAACGCAGCACCTGCCTCGATCGCTTGAAGCTGTTCCGGATCCCCGACCAGAACGACCTTGGCACCGCGCTTTTCGGCTTCCGAGACGACGCGTTCCATCTGGCGCGAGCCGATCATCCCGGCCTCATCGATGACGAGAACTGAACGCTGATCGAGCAGTTCGCGACCCTGATCCCATTGATGCTCCATGCTCGCGATCGTCCGCGACGCAATGCCCGAGCCGCTTTCGAGATTTTCCGCAGCGATGCCGGACAAAGCGAGGCCGTGGACCTGATATCCGGCGCTTTCCCACGCCTCAAGCGCGACACCGAGCATCGCCGACTTGCCGGTACCGGCATAGCCGATAACGACACCCAGTCCCTTATCTTGCGTGACATGCTCATAGGCGCTGCGCTGCTCGCCCGACAGGATCATCCCCCGCGCTGCCGCGCGCGCAATTGCGGTGTCGCGATGACGATCGGCGACACCGTGCTGCTCGCGCTCTGCCATCACCTGTGTCGCGCGCTCCAGGCGTTGCTCGGTCTCGATCATGTCGCGGCTGGTAAAGCGATCTTCGCCGCGCCCGTCTTTGCCGAGCGCGATGATGTCTGGCGCGCCGCGTACCGCCGCCATCACCTGGTCGAACTGCTCTTTGTCCTCGCTGTGCCGGTGCGCGAACATGGCAAGGTCGCGGGTCGTGAACGTCGCCTGGGTGCGCGTGATGGCGTCGAGCGCGAGTCCTGGATTGGCGATGATCTTCTCGCCGTTTGCGCGCGCAATCTCGCGGTGCTCGTCGATCCGCTCGGACTCGAGTCCCTGCGCCGCCATCCGCGATGCCGCAGGCCCGATCTTATGCTGCGGTGCCAGGTCGATGCCCTGCGCCTCCAGCGAGCGGTGATCGATCCTCGCATCGATATCCAACTCGGCCAAACGCGCGTTGACGTGCTCGCTCCAGCGCTCGCGCCATTTCTCCAAAAGATCGGTGCGGTTCCAGTCGCGGTTCTTCTTGCCGAACCCGTCCTGGTCGACTTCGCGCATCGTCAGCATGACATGCGCGTGCGGCTTTGCCAGACCGTCGGCGCCGATATCCCAATGGACATTGAGATCGGCGATCATGCCGCGGTCGACAAACTCGTCGCGCACGAAGTCGCGCGCCAGCGCGATGCCCTGTTCCTTGGTCATCTCTCTGGGAATCGCGAACTCGATCTCGCGCGCGAGTTGCGCGTCGATCCGCTTCTCAGCCGCCTCGACTTCATTCCACAGCTTTTCGCGGTCGGACAAATGCTCGGGAGCGCCCTCGGGCAGCAGCACTTCGGAGTGAACGACGCCGGCCTTGTTCGAGAAGTCGTGGGTGCGGCCGAGCCGCTGATCGTGCAGCCTCGACGCCGAGCGATAGGCGGCCGATGCCAGCGCCGACGACCCCGCAGCGCGCGATATGACTTTTGCCGAGAAGTGGTAAATCGCCATGACGGCGATCCACTTACACTTCAGAAGCGACGTCGGCACGACGTATAAGCGCGCCCTCGAAAGATTTCATCTATCTCGGGACAGGTGAATCTCAAGATATCCCAATGTATTGTGCCTGATCGGTCAAGTCGATAACTGGTGCGTCCTCACCGTGCACATGAGGATAATCCGATGCGCAAACCACGCGATTACGATGCCGAGCTGAAGGCACTTAGTGACCGGGCCAGACAGCTCAAGGACCGCAAAATCCAGCAGCTTGGCGAACTGGTCGTGGCAACCGGCGCAGATGCGCTCTCGATCGAGGAACTGGCCGGTCTGTTGATCGCCAGCGTCGAGCGCGACGACCCTGCAACGAAGGAGAACTGGCGCAAACGCGGCGCCGCCTTCTTTCAGCGTGGAACCGACAAGGTTGCGAACCACACTCGCAGCGACGCTGGGGGCGCTGCGACGAACGATAGCGGCACGCCACCGTCTGGAATCCAGACGGGCACGAACTGACCGGCGGGACTGGGTTGTGAAGCGCCGCGAACGCACCCGCCAGTTGATCGAACTTGGCGGATTGATCGCCAAGGCAGGCCTGATCGAACTCACCGAGGACGATCGGGCGGTCTTGTTCGGGATTCTGGCAGAGGCCGCCTCACGGCTTCGTGGCAACGATCGCAACCAGGCTCTGCTGCTCTGGCGGAGGCGCGGGAAGCGCGCGTTTGGCGCGGACGATGATCGAGGCGCGACTTCGCGCCTCGAATAGCTCCGGGGTCAGCGCGCCATGCGCTGCTCATACGCCAGCACCGCGCCGCGCAGGGCAACCGCATCGTGATAGGCATTATGCGGCACGTCACTCGGTTTACCCGGCCCGATGATGTCGGGATCGACCAGTTCGAACCGGATGCTGCGCACTGGCTTCATGCGACCCGGACCGCTGACCAACAGCAGCGCGGCATGGGCGATGTCCTCGGGCCAGTCTGCAACGAGCAGCGGATCGGGATCGTCGAGCAGATAGTCAGCGAAGCGATCGGTGACCTCGGCGCGGGTCAGGGGCCTCGTATCGAGAAGAGGGAGGATGTTTTCAGCGACCCAGGCAGTCGGATCGACGCATTCGATCGCTTCATAGAAGGGCGCGACGGTTTGATCTTCGGGCACGAGCGCGATCGAGATCAGCGCGCCGCCAAAGCCATTAAATTCCGCATCGAGAAAATAGCGCATGACGTCCTCGCTCTGTCGGTTGCGATGTCAGGCGACGCGTGCGGTTCGCTCCAGCGCCGCGATCCGCTCAGTGCAGATGACCTCGACCACCTTGCCGAGCGCCTCGACCCGCTCGCCGAGCCACGCGAGTTCGGCTTCGGTGATGCGGTAATGCTTCGAGTAGCGCGCCTTCACATAGGCTTCCTTGAGCTTCTCGAACCGCGCGCGGTCCGCCTTGGTTTCGCGAGGCCAGACGTCGATCAGCCGCGGATCAATCCGCTCGGCCTGGGTGCGCAGGAAACCGAGATTGTGGACGTGCGGCGTTTATGCCGCGCGGTGGACTATGCCGAGTGCGATCAGCTTTTCGGGCTTACCCAACGCCTTGGTGGCTGACGGCGCGGCATAGTTTCCAGTGGCGTTCGTGGCGATTGCGGACG
>JAIXZV010000195.1 GCA_027489365.1 Sphingomonadales bacterium | reverse complement strand
GCGCCCCGCGCGGCCCCGGCACGCCCTCGGCATTGAGTTGGGTGGCGATGGCTGCGGCGCTCTTGCCAGCGGCGGTCTCGCGGAAAATGCGCACGACGATCGCCGCCTGTTCGTCATCGATGCGCCGCAGCCCGCGAATCGCGACGCCACGATCGTCGAGCCGATTGGCCTGTCGGTAGCCGTAGGCGATCCCGGCCGGGGCGCGTTGCTGGCGCACGATCTCGCGCTGCCCGCGCCGGGTGTTGTGCGCCAGATCCTTGCGCTGCTGTTCATCGACGAAGCTGGTGATCAGCCCCCGGATGTTGTCGACCTCGCCGACCGACAACGTGAAAAGCCGCGCGCCGACGAATTCGAGGCGGCGGCGGATGTTGAGCGCATCGACCTGGTCGCGCGCGACTCGGCTGGTCGAATCGGCAAGCACCTGATCGACGCCGCCCGCCTCAACGCGCTTGAGCAGCGCCGCGATGCCGGGGCGCTGCTCTTCGGTGATGCCAGCGCCGCCACTGGTCTCATAATCGGTGAAGACATCGACGATCGGCCAGCCTTCACGCTCGGCGCGCGCGCGGCAGTCGGCGATCTGCGCGTCGATCGACCGCGCGAGTTGCTTGTCCGAGCTGTAGCGGGCGTAGATGACCGTCTTCATAAGTACCGTTTTCCGTCGAGCGGAGCCGCTCGATCTGCGCGTCATAGTCTCGATTCGCTGCAGCCCGCGCAAGGGCCTCGACAAAAGCGACCAGATCGGGCGGGTGGGGAGGCGACGATGGCGGTTTCATGCGGCCTCGCACCCCGCCTGCTCGGCCACGGCAGCGGTGATGCGTCGGACCGCTGTCGCGAAATGGGTCGGGTTGTGCTCGATCCCGGTGAAGCGCTTGCCAGCGCGAATGGCGGCGACGCCGGTCGAGCCGGTGCCCATGAAGGGATCGCACACGCTCTCGCCCGCGACGTTGCGCAGGATCTTGTCCATCAGCGCGTCGGGCTTGCATGTGGGGTGGCCGAACTTTGCGGCACGGCGCGGCGCGGACGCTTGGCTGCAGCGCATCTTCTCTGCGAGCGTTCCCGTCGGATGATAGCCGCGGTTCCAGGCGTGGACGTAGAATTCGAGATCGGGCCGATAATGCTTGTTGGCGACGGGCTGGGGGTTGGGCTTCTGCCAGACGCACAGGGCGTGGCGGTGGAATTGACCTTCGACCAGGCGCAGGAGTTCGGTGAGCTGATCATTGTGCGCGAAGACGATCGCCGCGCCGCACAGGAGCGAGTTGATGATCGCCATGTCGAACCCGCGATCTAGGCCCTGGTCAGCGATCTGGTCGAGGTGGGGGCGGTTCTTGCGGTAGCGTCCGCCCCCGGTCGCGGCGAATTTGTAGGGCGGGTCCATCACGTCGGCATCGTGGAAGCCGAGCGTGGGGCGGATGGCATAGGCATCGCCGCAATAGAGCGTGGCGCGGCCGATGATGACGGGGGTCATGCCGGGGACTTTCGGACGCGTTTGAGTATAGCTCGGGCGCCGCCTCGGCCGTAGACCATCGACTTAACACCGATCGCGAGGCGAATACCTTGCCACTCATGTTCCAAGGTGAGCTCTCGAAGCGCGAGCATGTCGGCTTCCGTCAGATAGATTGCTTTCGCGTCGCCAAGCCCATCGGCCTTCAAGCGCCCGATCGCCTGTTCGATCCTAAGCGCTATCGTATCCGAACCTGACGGAATGACCCCGTCATGGGCTGCTCTCAAAAGCTGTTTGGTGACGTGGTCCACCGGCTTCTTCGCCTGCGCTCGTGACGCTGGCACTGGCACGCCCGAGCTAGGACGATCAAAGCGGCCCTCATTTCTGTCCCAAGGAAAGGTCATTCCGTCCACCCCCGCTCGCGGGCGGAGGCGAGCAGCTCGGCGTGGTTGGCGAGTTCGACGCGGCCGACCTGATAGCCCCGGTGAAGCGAACCGAGCACGATCGTGCGGTTGTAAACCGGCTGGTATCCCCGCTTTCGCAGGTAGGTCATGGCGCGCTCTACCGGCTCGGCCGCGAGGGCGGCGCGGGTCGCGTTTTCGGCGATCGTCAAGCGGGCATGGCCGATGATCGCGTTGCTGCTCGTGCACCCGGCGATCTTGGCGCACCGGCCGCGCATACTCTTGGCGAGCCGGATCTTGGCGCGATCGAACGGCACGTCGGCGGGCCACGGGGTGGTGTCGCCGACTTTCAAAGGCGCGCTGTTCATACGGCCTCCCTGATTTTCTGGAGTTCGTGGCGGGCGCGCCAGGCGAGGCGGACCGCTTGTTCGACGGCCGCGCAGAATTGATTGCCGCCGTGCGGGTAGAGCTTGGCGAGGTGCCGAACGATCGCGTCGATCGTCTCGGGCATCGGGGCCGAGCCATCCTCGACGGCCGTGAAATCGATCGCCTCGATCGCGCCACGGATTGAGATCAGCTGATGACCGGGATTTTCCCGAACCGGCATGATGTCGAGTTCGTTAGATTGCGAGATCAGGAAGAGGTTTGCGCTCATCGGCCGTCTCCCCGCTTGCCGTCGGCGCGGTTGCGCTGGAAGCGGACGCCGAACAGCCCGTCGCCATAATCGTTGAGCGAGACGGTGACGCCGTGGAGCGGATCGAAGTCGGCGAGGTTGATCGGACCGGCGTTGTGCTTGTCGGTCGCGAAGCGCACGAGATCCTGCAGCGCGGCGAGCAGCGCGGGCAGGGTGTGGACCTTATGCTCGCGCAGGCGGGTCGGGACGCGGGGCTTTTCGGGCGGATCGAGCGGGAGCATCTCGGTCATGCCGCACCCCCGATCCATTTGCGCAGGCCGGTGTTGTCGGGCCGAGAGACCAGGCCCTCGGCCTCCATGCGTTCGATGTATCGTGCCGCCTGATTGAATCCGATGCGCAAATGGCGCTGGACAAAGGAGACCGATGGCTTTTCCGCCTTCCGGATCAGTTCGAGCGCTTCGTCATACCGGTCGCAGGGCAGCGTGCTCGGCCAGGCCGTGAAGTCTCGACCACGCGCCAGATCGACACTAATCCAGATCGGCGGCCCGCTCTTTTGAGCGAACGCCTCGCGGATGATGGCGGCGACCCACTGGCGACCGTCTTCGTGGAGTTCATCCCATTCGCAGGCGGCGAAAACCGCCAGCACGGGGGCGCTGTTCACGACCGCCTCGGCGAGGCCGAGATAGTCTGCCAGCGGCTTTGCGCGGATATCGTCGCCGGTCATGCCGCACCGCCGATCGCCCGCAGGGCTTCTCCGATGCTGACCAGCTTTGGACCTGACCCGAGGCAGCGCCGAATCGCTTCGGGGGGCTGTTGGGTGAGAACCAGATCGCCCGCGTCCGGATCGATCCGCTGGCGGGTGCGCCCATGCGGATCCCACTCATCGATAAGCCGCGTGCAGCCGTAATGCTCAAGAAAACGCTCAGCATGGCGTGTCTTGCCGCTGGCGGGCGGGCCATAAATGACAGTGATCGGTCGCAGATCGGCGTCGAAGAAGCGGCGCGCTTCAATGCAGTGCACCGCGTAATCCTTGATCCGCCGCTCTTTCCACGAGCTCGTGATCTCCTTGCGGAGCTTATGCGGGATCGAGGTCCAGTGGGTGCGGCAGAACGGGTTGCCGGGTGCGGTGCAGTCCGGCGCGTCGCATAGACGCGGTTTGCTCTTGGCCATGATCAGTCCTTTCCGGGAGGGGTGAAGCGCAGGCCGCGAGCGGAGGCCCGCTCGCGGATCGCGCCGTGGGTGCGGTTGGGCAGCAGCGCGCGGCAGCCGGCCGCGCCGAGCCGGGCGTAGTTCGCATCAAGCAAGCGCAGCTCGGAGGTGCGCCACGCCCAAAGCGAGGGCAGTTCATCGGGCAGGAAGCGCTCCGATGAGGCGGTCGCTGCCCGCGTCATGGGATGATGCCCAACAGGCGCGCGAGCGCGGGGGTGTAGCCCGAAGCATCGATCAGCATCGCCAGCGACCCGCCGAAGGCGAGAATGCCGGTGCCGATCCACATGCGGCGCAATAATCGGTCGGGGTCGCACCGATCGCAGTGACACCATGCGGGGTGGAGCCGCTGGCTGGCGTGCTCATCCCGCGCCCTCATGACGCACCCCGCGCTTTGCAGAACGGGCTGGCGCAGGCAGCGGCGCGGATCGGGTGCACGAGTTCCTCGCACTGATCGCACCAACGGCGCGCGCTTGGCTGTGTGCCTCCCATCGGGCGCACGCCCTGGCGATCGAGATCGGCGATCGTCGGATGGGAGAGGAACGGGTAAGACCCCGTGGCAGCGCGCGCCATTACGCCGCCCTCCGCTTTTTGGCGAAGTAGGTGACGGAGCAATCATGGCAGCGGATTTTGCCCGCCCGGCAAGTCCAGCCGGGGGGTAACGGCGCGGGAAATGGCGCGTTGTGCTTGGTGCCGCAGGTGCATTCGAAGGTGACGGGTTGGGCGAGTGCATTCGACATGAGGAATTCTCCAGCGATAGGGGTGCGGTGCCGGGCGGTGCGCGGCGGCGGGCGGGCGGGGTGCGCGATCATTCGATCGCCTCGTCGCGGCCCTTGACGGGCTGCTGAAAGACCCAGCACGCCCGGACATCGCCGACCGGATTGTTGACCTTCTTGGTCGCGATCCATTTGCGGCTCTTGCTGCCGCGTAGCAGCCGCCGCAGTTCGTCCATGTCCGGCGTCGCCAGCCCGGCCGAGCGGCAGCGTGCCTCGAAATCGACCAGGTTGATCGCGATCAGATTCGCGCGATCACGGTGCTGATTGATCGACCTTCCCGTCTCGTGATGATCGGCGTTTTCGCGGGCGAGCAGCCATTCGACGCGATCCCAGAAGGTGCCGACCTTGGGATGATCGCCGCCAGTGCTTTGCTGGCGATCGAGCGCCATCGCATCGACGAAGGCGAGCGTCTGCTCGATCCAGTCGGCGCGGCACGTCGGAAACAGCTTGGGCAGGGTTTCGACCGCGGCGGCGAGCTGGCGGTGGTTCTTGATGATGCGGTCGTTGTGGAGGCCGTCGATGCGCTTGCGCATGTCGGCTTCGTGGAAGGCCGAGCGTTTGAAATAGTGTGCCAGCCAGGGCGTCTCTTTCCGGACGATGTGAACGATCGTGCCGGACACCCGCTCGATCGGCCATTGCTCCAGCCGGATCGCCGCTTCGCGCGTGGCAG
>JAIXZV010000095.1 GCA_027489365.1 Sphingomonadales bacterium | reverse complement strand
GGGCCCGGGCTCGATCCTCGCCGGAATGATCGACGCCTATCGCGAATGTGATCCGACCGGGGAAATGTGGGTGCTCCCGCTCGCCGACGATGGCGCAGCAACGTCCGCTACCGGCTCGATGACCTTCACGGGGCCGACCACGGCAGGCGGCACGATCGCGCTCTATCTTGCTGGCCGCTTGGTCTCGATCGCGATCGCCAGTGGCCAGACGGCCGCGCAGGTCGCCACCACGGTCGCGGCGGCGATCAACGCCGCG
The DNA here is from genome assembly GCA_027489365.1 of Sphingomonadales bacterium. Classification (GTDB taxonomy): domain Bacteria; phylum Pseudomonadota; class Alphaproteobacteria; order Sphingomonadales; family Sphingomonadaceae; genus Sphingomonas. Next base: position 11,401 of record JAIXZV010000095.1, on the reverse strand, counting down.
GCCGGCCTGCCCGTCACTGCGGCCGTTGACGGGGCTGTCACCAGCAAGGTGAACGTCACGGCCCGGAATGCTGGCGAATGCGGCAACGACATCGATCTCCGCGTTTCCTTCAAGGGCGCGGCATCGAACGAGTCGCTTCCCGCCGGACTTGGCGTCACCTTTGTTGCGATGGCGGGCGGCGCCACCAATCCGGTGCTCACGACCGCGCTGACCAATCTCCAGGACACCGGGTTCGATTTCATCGCCTGCAGCCTCACCGACACGGTATCGCTCGCCGCGATCGCGGCTCTGCTCAGCGATACGACGGGTCGGTGGTCGTGGTCGGCGCAGGTTTACGGCCATTGCTTCATCTCCAAGCGCGGTACTGCCGGTGCCAATGCGGCGTTCGCCACGGCGCTCAACAATCAGCATTTGACCAACATCGCGTTCAACGGCTCGCCGACGCCGGCGTGGAAGTGGGCCGCGGGGTTCGCGGGCGCAGCGGCGGTCAGCTTGCGGGCTGACCCCGCGGTTCCGCTGCAGTATCTCACCGTCCCGGGTATCCTCGCGCCGCCCCTCGAGTCGCAGTTCGGGCGGCTGATTCGTAACAACGTCCTGCTGTATGGCGGCTGCTCGACCTGGACGGTCGATCCGTCCGGTGCGGTGGTGATGGAAAACATCGTCACCACCTATGTGACGAACTCGGCCGGGCAGCCCGACAACAGCTATCTCGAAATCGAGACGCTATTCACGGCGGTCTACGTGCTGCGCGCCCTGTCGGGCTTGGTCACGGCCAAATATGCGCGGGTCAAGCTGGCGGCTGACGGCACGCGGCTTCTGCCCAATTCGAACGTCGTGACCCCATCGACGATCCGCGCCGATCTGATCGCGCTCTACCGCGAGCTCGAGGCCAAGGGCTTCGTGCAAAATGCGGCCGCCTTCGCGCAGCAGCTCGTGGTCGAAAAGGACGTCGCCAACCCGAACCGCATCAACGTCCTGCTGCCCGCGACGCTGATCAACCAGCTTCGCGTGTTCGCGGTCCTGCTGCAGTTCCGCCTCAACTAGCGCACCCCGCGCACCATCCCTGAACATCGGAGAGCGCCATCATGGCAGACCCTAATCGCCTTGCAGGCACCGCCTCGGTCACGATCGACGGTCGCGCCTATTCGGTCGTCGGCGAAGGCACCTATCGCGTCAGCTCGAGCACCCGCGAAACCTTAAAGGGCCAGGACGGCATTCACGGCTATTCCGAAACGCCCAGCGCCGGCATGATCAAGTGGAAGGGCCGCGACAGCGGCGCGCTCTCGATCGACGCACTCAACAAGGCCACGAACGTGACGGTCGTCCTGACGCTTGCCAACGGCAAGATCGTGATCGGTCGCAATATGTGGCGCGTCGGCGAGCCGATCGAGGTCAACACCGAAGACGCCAGCTTCGAGGTTTCGTTCGAAGCCGACGACGTTTCGGAGGCTTGATCGATGTCGGACCTACCCGAAGAGAAGACGATCACGCTCCGCAAGCCCGTGTCGCTGGGCTCGGAGACCTACACCGAGCTGCGCTTGCGCGAACCGACTGCAGGAGAATGGGTTCAATTCTCGAAATATGAGGCCATCGAACAGGACCTGATGGCGGTCGCTGTGGTTTCCGGCGTGCCTCGCCCGGCACTCGAGAAAATCGGCTCACGCGACCTGAAGGAGGCCGCGAAGTTCGTCGCAAATTTTCTCTGAATGCACCGGAGGACTGGCGGCAGCGGCTGCTCCTGCTCGCGCAGCGCTTCGGGAAACTTCCGGACGAGGTGGCCACGCGGCCCTGGTCCGTTCTTAACGAATGGTTCGACTGGATCGACCTGACCTGAAGGGGGCATCGTGACCGATCAAGCCACCTTCGGCATTGCGATCACCGCAAGCGATAAGACCGCCAAGGGCAAAAAATCCGCCGAGAAGAACCTTGGCCAGATCCCGAAAAACCTCGGCGCGCTTAACCGGCGCGCGGCGGAGCAGGGGGATCGTGCCGTTGCGCGGTCGGGCAGGAACATCCTCCGCACGCTGGGCTCGGTCGAGCAGGCGTCCGCGCGCGCTTTCGGCAACCGGTCGCTAACCAGCGGCTTCACCAGTCGCCTCGGTGCGATCCGCGAGGCGGCATCGGCGGCTGGGAGTGGGATCGGTGAGGCCTCGGCGGCTGGCGGGGTGCTGGAAGGCACGCTCGGCGCGCTTGGCGTCGCCGCTGGCGCGACTGTCGGCATCCTGGCGGCCGTCGCTTATGGCGCGTTCAAATTGGTCGATGGGTGGGCCAAGGGCGCCTCCGCGATCGGTCACACGGCCGAGATCCTCGGCGTTGCGACCAAGGCGTATCAGGAATTCATCGCCGCAGGGGAGCGGGCGGGCCTGGACAAGGGTACCGCCGGCGCGGCGATCGGCGGGTTGAACCAATCGCTCAACGATGCGCGCTACGGTCGGAACAATGACGTCCTGGCGCTGATCGGGCGGCTCGGCCTCAAGTTGAAGACGAAGGAAGACGGCACCGTCGACACCGAGGCGATGCTGCCGCAGATCGCCGACGCGATCGCGAAGCAGAATTCCTCTGGACGCCGCACCGCAGCCCGGATCCTCGGCATCCCGGAGGCGGCGCTCCCCGCCTTCACGCAAGGCGGCGCGTCGCTCAAGGCCGACATGGTCGATGCCGACACGCATGCCGGCGTCCTGACCGACGCCGACATCGAGAAGGGCAAGCGGATCGCCCGCAAGGGCGTGATCGCCGGGCAACTCGGCGAGCGCGGGATGATGCTGGCAGGCGGTGCCGCGGCGGGCACCGTTGAGAAAGGCTATGACGCGGTCATCGATGGCGGGCGCTATCTCGTCGACGGCGCGAACAGCTTCGCGGGCACCGTGAACCACGATTTCAAGCCTGCCGCGCAAGCGAACCTCCGGGCGGCCGACAAGATGGAACGCGCAGCCGGCCAGATCGAGCGTGCGTCAGGCGGCGGGAGGATCGCGCTGGCGCGGGAAACTGTCGCCGCGGCACAAGCTGCAGAGCGAAAATATGGCGTGCCTGCGTCGATCACGCTTGGCCAGTTTGGGCTTGAGAGCAGTTTCGGGAAGCACATGCCCAAGGGCAGCAATAACCCGTTCGGGATCAAGGCACGCGCTGGTCAGCCATACGTGGTTGCGCGAACCCGCGAGGAAACGCGTGATGGTCGCAGCTATTACGTCGAAGCTCGATTTCGCAAGTTCGCGTCGCTGGCGGAGGCGTTCGACGAGCATGCAAAACTTCTTGCCACAGGCAAGCCATACGCTCGAGCAAGAGCAGCGACGACGGTCAGTGACTATGCCGATGCCCTTCAAGGCACGTACGCCACTGATACGCGCTACGCCAAAAAGCTGAAAAGCGTGATCGGGCAAGGGCATTTTACCGACTATGACAATGCCCGCGATGCTGCCCCAATCCCGGTCAAGGTTGAGATCGATATGCGGGGAGCCCCGGCTGGCACCAAAGCGAAAGTGACAGCGGGACATGGCCGTGCCCCGGCAGTCAGCCATGCCTTTCAACCGGTACACGGCGGCTGATCGCGGCTAGCGAGGGTCCGCTCGCTCAATGTTTTTCAATGTTACGGTGCAACGGTGCTTGCGAAGTAGATACATTCTGACGTCGCCAAGTTGCTCAATCGTCAGATCTTTAACTGCCCGCGCCACATCGGCATCGAACTTTGCCAGGGCAGATATTCTCGCTTCGTCGTCAGGTAGATTTTCCGGGCACATGAAGTCGCGATCGATCCGAGCGAGCTGTACTGGGTCGGCCTCGATCTGCTGGCCGAGCGCCAATGCCCATAGAATTCCGAACATCGCTTAGCTCCCCATCCCCAGTTCCGAATATCACACCCAAAGGAGGGTTCCAAAAATGGCGCTCTTCGGTGGCAAACTTCTCCCCGCGTCGTTCCGCGGCGCACCCTTCGCGGTGCAAAACGACGAAATCGGCGGCGGGCGGCGAATCGCGCTGCACCAATATCCCGGCAAGGATGAACCCTGGGCCGAGGATATGGGCCGCGAGGCGCGGCGCTGGCGCTTTCGCGGATTCATCGTCGATGGCGATGTCGTGTTCGCCGGCGGGCCGATCCAGCTGCAGCGCGCCTTGCTGCTCGCCGCGCTCGAAAAGGCTGGTAGCGGGACGCTGACCGTGCCGACCCTGGGCATCGTCCAGGCTTGCGTGACGCGTTTCAGCATGTCGCAGGACCTCGGGGCCGGACGCATGTCGACGGTCGATGTCGAATTCGTCGAAAGCGGCAAGAAGAGCTTTCCGTCGCTGCTGTCGTCGAGCTCGGGGCTGCTGTCGGCGGCAAACCTCGCCAAGGCTGCCCTCGTGGTCGACGGCGTGCGCCTGATTGCGATCGCCGCGGCAGCGGGCGGGCGTCGCCAGGACATGACCAATACTGCGGCCAATTGGAGCACGCGGGCGATCGCGCTCGGCAACGATGCGACCTCGTTGCATCGGCTCGCGGCGCAATTGCCCGGCACCTACGGTCGCTTCTCGGCCGGGGGCAATGCCGGTATCGATGGCGTGCGCGCATCGATCTACGCCGCCAGCACGACGACCGGCGAGCTGGTCGCGGCCGCATCCGGCGCACGGGTCCGGATTCGCGCCTCGGCGCAAACGCTGCAGGGCGCCTGCGCGGCGACGCAGCTTGGCTATGCTCAGGACGTTGCGGACGCGATCGTCGCGCTCGTCCAGGCGCTCGCCGATTCCTGCGCCGATCCGGCGGACGCTATTCGTCTGCTCGAGCAGCTGCTCCTCTTCGACCGAACCCGCGCGGTCGCCACCAGCGCGATCGGCGCGGCGATCAGCGGAATGGTGCGGCGAGCTGCTGCAGCGGCGCTGGTGATCGCGGGCGGCCATTATCAACCGACCAGCTCGGACGATGCGTCGGCGATGATCCGACGCATCGCCGACGCGCGCGATATCGAAGCGACGATCGCCGCCGATGCGCGCGACGATCAGAGCTTTACCGCGCTGCGCGCGGCACGCGGCGCGATCGTCAAGGATCTGCGCGCGCGGGGTGCCACGCTCGCGCAGGTCCGGACCTTCCGGACAGGGCGGTCGCTTCCGGCACCGGTGCTGGCGCAGCGCTGGTACCGCGACCCGTCCCGCGCCGATCAGATCGTGACGCAGGCAGGAGGCGATGTGCCCAATCCGCTGTTCATGCCCACAGAGCTCCGGGCACTCGCCGCGTGACCGCCATTAAACCCGATGGGGAGCTGTCGATCGAGACCGGCGGGAAGTCGATCAGCGGATGGGAAGAAATCGACGTGACGCTGCGCGCCGAGGGGTTCCCGAACAGCTTCTCGATGCGCATGTCGTCGCGTGCGCCGGTGACCGGGGCGGCCGTCGTGGCGAAAGCGGGCGATACGTGCGTGGTTAAGATCGGCGGCGACAAGGTCATTACCGGCTACGTCGATCGCGATACGAATGAGGTTTCGCCGATCAGCCATACGCTCAGCCTGGTCGGGCGCGGCAAGACGCAGGACCTGGTCGATTGCTCGGCCGAATGGGACAGCGGTCAGATCAAGAGTGCAACGGTGCTCGAAGTCGCAAAGAAATTGGCGAAACCGTACGGGATCACGGTCAAGCTCGGCGAAGGTGCAGAGGCGGGCAATCCCATCCCGCAAACCAACCTCACTTATGGTGAGACCGCGGCAGAGATCATCCAGCGCGACGCGCGAAACGCGGGGTTGCTCGCCTATGAAAATGCCGATGGAGAGCTGATCCTTGCCCGCACGGGAACGGTCAAGGCATCGAGCGGCGCAACCTACGGCGTCAACGTCCAGGCGTCGTCGGTCACGAATGCGATGGACCAGCGCTTTTCAGACGTCCGCTGCGCCGCGCTCTCACAAAATGTGATGGGCGACATCGCGGGCGGCGACGATTCGTTCTTCTATCACACCGAGCGCGATCCGAACGTGCCCCGTCATCGCTTGGTGTATCTGGTCACCGAGCAGGCGTTCGACCCGCGGTTCTTCACGATCCTCAAGGCTAAATGGGAAGTATCACGCCGTGCAGGGCGCAGCAGCGCGGTGCAGGTTACCGTCGATAGCTGGCGCGACAGCGCAGGCAAATTGTGGGCACCCAACACCCTGATCCCGGTCGATGTACCGGGCTTGCGGGTCGATAAGCAAATGTGCCTCTCCGAGGTGACCTTCCATCGATCGAGCGAGCGCGGGACCGTCGCCGATCTCTATTTGCTGCCACCATCGGCCTTCGCACCCGAACCAATATCGCTTCAGAACGCTGCGATCGCCGATGTCGCACCATCCGGCCAATCCTGATGCTCGATCGCGTCCTCAACCTGATCGGCGTCGCAAGGATCAGCCTGGTCAAAGACGATAAGGATGTTCAACGCGTCCAGCTGTCGCAGGGCAGCACCGGAAGCGACAAGAGCGAGAGCCTTACCGACGACGTCGCCATGGTCACCCATTTCGGGTTTTCGAGCAACGCGCCGCTGAAGGCCGAAACGGTGGTGGTGCGCATCGGCGGGAACCGATCGCAAACGATCGCGATCGGCAGCAGCCATCGCCCCTCACGGCCGACCGGCCTGAAGCCGGGCGAGGTCAAACTCTACAATCAGCGCGGCGCCTATGTCTTCCTTGGCGCGGACGCGATCATCATCGATGCCGGCGGCAAGCCGGTAACGGTGCAGAACGCCGACGTCGTCACGGTCAAGGCCAGCACCAAGGTTCGCCTCGAGACGCCAAAGGTGGAAGTGACGGGCGACGTGGTCAGTCGCTGCGACGGGACGCCGGTCAGCCTGAACGCGCTTCGCGATGCGTTTCACGCGCACAAGCATACCGGTGTGCAGACCGGCGGCGGCTCGACCGGCCCGACCGACCACGACGCCTGAGGATCGCCATGTCCGCCATTGCAACCCTATGGGACCCCGTCGCCGGGATCGGCGACTGGGCGATCTCGGTTGGCCGCTCGAACATCATCGTCGATCAGCATGGCGCGTCGATCGTCGATCAGCTCGATCGACCTTTGCTCGCGGGTGCCCGTGCCTTTGACGGCGGGACCGGGCTGGTCACCGATCACGATCTGCAGACGGCCGCGCTGATCAGCCTTTTCACGGACGCCGAGGCATCGCCCGACGACGTCATTCCCGACGGCAGCGGCGATCCGCGCGGCTGGTGGGCGGGTCCGATCGGATCGAAGCTGTGGCTGCGCGCGCGGTCGAAGGCGACGCCGGGACTGCCCGCCCTGATTAAGGACGACATCGAGCAAGCTCTCGCCTGGATGATCGAGGACGACGTCGTCGCGACGATCGCGGTCACCGTCGAATATCTCGATGCGTCCTCGATCGGTGCGCAGATCGCCTTTCATCGAGCCGACGGTACGCAATTCGCCGTCAAATTTGCGCGCATCTGGGAGAATATCTGATGCCGTTCCTGCGCGACACGCTGACGGAACTTCGCGCCCAGGCCGCAGGCATCATCAACGCGGCCCTTCCGGGCATCGATGCGTTGCTCCGCTATTCGAACCTCGGCATCATCGGCGAAGTCGTCGCGCAGCTTGTAAACGGGCTTTACGGCTACCTCGACTGGATCGCGAAGCAGTCAGTTCCCTTCACCGCGACCGACGAATATCTAGAGGGGTGGGCCGCCCTCAAAAAGGTCACCCGAAACCCGGCCACCAACGCAGCCGGGGCTGCAAGCTTCCCTGGTGAAAATGGCACCGTCGTTCCAGCGGGCGTCGAGATCAACCGGGCCGATGGCGTCGCCTATGTCTCGACGGCCGCGGCGACGGTGACGGCGGGCGTGGCGATCGTGCCGGTTCGCGCCGTTGAGCCGGGGGCTGGCGGCAATGTGCCTATCGGGACCCAGATGAACTTGGGCGTTGGCATCGCCGGCGTGACCGCAACCGGAAGCGTGAGCGCGGAAATCGGTGGCGGAACCGACGTCGAGCTCGATAGCGATCTGCGCAGTCGCATGCTGCTGGCCTATTCCAGGCCGCCACAAGGCGGATCGGTGGACGATTACGGCCAATGGGCGCGCGGTGTCCCCGGCGTTACGCGGGTATGGGTCATCCCGAGCGGCATGGGCCCCGGATCGGTCGTGTTGCTGTTCATGATGGACTATGCACAGGCGGCCCATGGAGGGTTCCCGCAAGGAAGCAACGGGTGCGCTGCGCTCGAGACGCGCGGGGTGGTTGCCACTGGCGACCAGCTCGCGCTGGCAAACGCGCTCTTCTATCTTCAACCCGTCACCGCGTTGGTCTTTGCCATGGCGCCCACGGCGAACACCGTATCGTTGACGATCGCCGGCATCGCCGGTGCCAGCGACGTTACCAAGGCCGCGATTGCCGACGCATTTGCAGCGGCCTTGCGCAGCGGCGGACGACCGGGCGGCATCACCAATATCTCGACGATCGAGGCGGCGATCGCGGCCGTCGCGTTGAGCGCTGGCTTCGTCCTCACGTCGGTCACCTGTACGGCCGGAACGGTCGCGCCGGGATCGGCGGGCAATATCACTTCCGACGCCGGCGCACTGCCAGTGCCTGGCGCGATTGCCTACGTATGACGCGCGAGCTCGACATTCCGATCGACGATGGGGGCGGCGGGGGCGGGGGCGGTCATCCGGTCGTAACGCCAGATCCGGCACCTGATCCCACGCCCACACCCGTTCCGACACCGCCACCCTCGCCGACACCTGCACCACCACGCAACCCGCCTCCGATCCCACTCCCGGCGTTGCCCCAGCCGCAACTACCGGCGCCGCCCGCCCCGATCGGCGTCGCGCGCAACTCCGCCGCGGAATATGCGGCGGTGGCGCGCGCGCTGTTGCCGCGTGGCAGAGTTTGGCCGGATGATCCGACTTCGGTGCAAGGCAAGGTCCTGGCGGCGATCGGTGCGATGTGTGCGCGCATCGATGCGGCTGCGCAGTCCATCCTCGCTGGTAGTCTGCCGGGTTCGCCGCTCTCGGGCTTCGTGCCCGAATGGGAGGCGACGCTCGATTTGCCCGATCCATGCGCCGGCGACAGTCCGACGTTTCAACAGCGCCGCGACCAGATCCGCGCGCGCTTCATCGGCGGCGGTGGCCAGTCACGCGGTTTCTATATCGATTTCGCGGCTGCGCTCGGGTTTGTGATCGCGATCACGAACTATGCACCGTTTCGCTGCGGCCTCAGCAGCATCGACGTGGCGATCACCGATGATCGCTGGTCGTTTGTCTGGGGCGTGCGTGTGATCGCGAATCCCGGTGGCCTGCCGACCGAACTGCTCCTTTGCGAGCTCAACGCGATCCGCCCGGCCGGAACGTCAATTTTTCTTCTCAGCTAGGACTGCCCATGCATCGTATCGATGGACCGACGGCCGTAGCCGCGCTTCCGGCTCCGCTCGCAGTAAGCGGAACGCCGGGTTTCTGGACCAACGGCGACCCCGAAACGCTCACGCCAGCCACGGTGCCGACGCAGGATTGGTTCAACACGGTCCAAGAAGAAATGGTGGGCCTCGTGCTCGAGGCCGGGCTCACCCCGGACAAAGCCGACCACACACAACTGCTCGCAGCGCTCCGCGTGCTCTTCGTTAGCGCGACGGGCGGCGCGACGAGCGGCGCGCATCTCGTCGAAAACGGTGGATATCGCACCTTCGCGGATGGCCTGAAGGAGACTTGGGGCTATGTCGACGTGCCCGGCAACAGCTCGGCGACCTATACGGTCCCGCTCCCCCATACCTCCTGGATCATCCCGGCGTCGGCGCACACGATCCATAACGACGACAACGCCCAGAAGGAGAATTGCGGCATCGTGTCCACCTCCTTGACCGAGTTCTCGCTCTACAACGCCGAGAACTTCACGTTGCGCATGTGGATCACCACCAGGGGCGTTTGAGCCTCGTGTGAAGCCCGCCCCCACCTGATCCGCGCCGCTCCGGAGCCCGCCATGCCCACGATCAATGATTACCCAACCCCGTCCAGCCTGGACGGGGCCGAGAAACTTGCGGCCTGGAAAGACGGCGCGCAGGTCGAGATTCCGGTCGATCAGATCGTTGACCGTGCGCTGCGCGCGACCGAGGACATCATCCCGCAAATCGAGACGGCCAAAGAGGCCGCTCTTGGCGATCTTGCAGACGCTCGCGCTGCAGGGCTCACCGCCATCGAGGATGCCGGCGATGCGGCGTTGGTGGATATCGGCACGGCAGGCGATGATGAGCTGGCCGCAATTACTGCGGCTGGGGGCGCGTTGTTCCCGCTCAACGACCAATTCCTTGTGGGGCCGGCCTACAGCCAATTCCCGGCAAATGCGACGATCAGCAGCGACGGCAAAACCATGCTGTGCGCGGCGGGCGTTGGGCAAAGCATCGATGCCAATTTCACGCCTGCACAGATCGCGAGCGGTCTCCCGGCAACGGCGTTCCTCGAAGCGATCGGAAACTCGGTCACGTTCAGCGGGCGCATCGGGCGGTGGTTCAACGCGGTCGGCACGCAGGTCGGGGCGGATATCACGATCCCGCAGGTAGCGGATGGCCTGCGTTTCACCGGCGCAATCCCGGCCGGGGCGGTGCGGCTGCGTTTCGCCGTCACCGCGCTCGCAGATGCGCAAGTGCTGCGGCCCGGGACCTCGGTCGGCCCGATGGCAACGCCAGTCGCCGATCCGCTCTACCTCACGCTTGCGGGCGCGGCGCAGACGCGGGCGGACACGACCGAGCCGCTTTACACTTTCCTCCCGCCAAAGACCTATGTCGATGGCGTCCTACCGATCTTGACGACGGGCGCGAATTATTACGATTTCGGCCTGTTGCCGGTCAGCGATCCCGCCAAGGTGCCTCAAGATGGCGACCGGCTGTGGGTCACGTTCGAACTCAACATCGAACCGGGAAAAATCCAGGCATTTGCGACTGCGCGCCATGCGGGCGGCGGCAGCGGAGGCGCGAGCGTCAACGGCCAGCCTTATCGCATCGGCCCGGATACCTGGTTGACGCAGATCGATGTCGCTTCGACGGGTGGAGCGAACGACTTCTCTTCGATCCGGCTCTTTTCGAACACGACCACGCCGGGGCTGGCATATAAAAACGTCGCTTTCTGGCGGGGTGCAAATCCGCCCCTGCTCCGCGATGTGTCGAAGCTGACGCGCGCCTATGTCGATCGGGCGAATGCACAAGCACGCCGCGATCTGGCGGGCAAGGTGGCCGTGACGATCCACACCGATAGCATCGAGACGAACGCCGCTTATCCGTATCCCGCGCCGATGCTGCAGGACCTTGCGGGGCCGGGTGTTATGTGCCGGTTCCCTTCGATCCCCGGTGCGAACCTGACGCAGATCATGACGATGGGCGGGCTTCTACCAGTACCAATCACGGTTACGGGCAGCGTCATTCCTGCGGACCTCACGCCCGTCGCTATATCGTGGCCGAGTGGTTATGATCCGATTTCGCTCAACGCGCTGG
>JAIXZV010000085.1 GCA_027489365.1 Sphingomonadales bacterium | reverse complement strand
TCCTGCCCTTCGCCGACCGCGAGCCCGCCGACCGCATAGCCATCGAAGCCGATGTCGATCAGCGCCGCCGCACTGTCGCCGCGTAGCGTCCGGTCGAGCGCGCCTTGCTGGATGCCGAAGATCGCGGCGTTCTCGGCGTGCGCGCCGCCGGAATCGAAGGCATCGCGCGACCGCTTTGCCCAGCGCATCGACCGCGCCATCGCCGCGGCTTGCACTTCGGGTGTCGAGGTGGTCGGCACCAGTTCGTCGAACGCCATCACGATGTCCGAACCGAGCAAGCGCTGGATCTCGATCGAGCGTTCGGGGCTGAGCGTGTGGCGCGCGCCGTCGATGTGCGATTTGAAGGTGACGCCGTTCTCGTCGCGCTTGGTCAGATCGCTCAGGCTCATCACCTGATAGCCACCGCTGTCGGTCAGGATCGGGCGATCCCACCCCATGAACCCGTGCAAGCCGCCAAGCCGCGCCATCCGCTCGGCTCCGGGGCGGAGCATCAGATGGTAGGTGTTGCCGAGAATGATGTCGGCACCCGACGCGCGCACGTCGTCCGGTTTCATGCCCTTGACCGTGCCGACGGTGCCGACCGGCATGAAGGCGGGCGTGCGGATGACGCCACGCCGCATCGCGATCTCGCCTGTGCGGGCGGGGCCGTCGGTCGCGTGGATGGTGAAGGCGAAGCGGGGAGCGGTGGTCATCGTCTATTCCGTTCGTCCTGAGCCTGTCGAAGGACTGTCCTTCTTTCTGCCGTCGAACAAAGACAGTGCTTCGACAGGCTCAGCACGAACGGTATCTAATTCAGCCTGGAAAGGCGCTTACCGCTTGAACAGCGTCTCCGCAGTCGGCTCGGCGGGCGCGCCCGGAAGCTCGCCATTCTCGGCCGCCTCGGCATCGCGTGCCAGTTGCAGGCGCTGTGCGCGCAGTTCGGTGATCAGCGCTTCGCGATCGCCCTCAAGCCGCGTGTCGACCGGGGCTTCAAGCCCGGCCGCCTTGGCCGCCTTGGAAACCGCTGCGTCGAGCTCGCGCTGCGTCGTCAGGCCGAGCGTCACCGGGTCCTTCGGCGTGATGTTGGCGATGTTCCAATGGCTGCGGTCGCGGATCGCGGCGATCGTGGTGCGCGTCGTGCCGATCAGGTTGCTGATCGCGCCGTCGCTGATTTCCGGGTGATTGCGAATGATCCAGGCGATGCCGTCGGGTTTGTCCGAGCGTTTCGAAACCGGCGTGTAGCGCGGCCCCTTGGTGCGGCGAACCTGCTCCGGGCCTTTCAGGATCTGCAGGCGATAATCGGGATCGGCCTGACCCTTGTCGATTTCATCCTGCGTCAACTCGTGCGCGCGGATCGGGTCGCGCCCGGTCAGCTTGGTCGCGGCGGTATCATCGGCGATCGCCTGGATTTCCAGGATGTGCAGGCCGCAAAACTCGGCAATCTGTTCGAAGCTGAGCGCGGTATTGTCGACGAGCCACGACGCGGTCGCATGTGGCATGAGCGGCTGGGCCACGGGGAACTCCTTAAAAACGGAAAGGGCCGCCCCTTTCGGAGCGGCCACTGTGCTGGCGTACGGTGTAGAGCGGTTGTGCCGGAAGGGCAAGCGCGGGTTGGAGCCGTCAGGCGGCAATCGCCTCGGGGTGTTCGACCGGCACGAGCGCGCCAAGAAACTGCCGCGCGCTTGCTTCCCAGGTGAAGGTCTGACCATAGGCAGCGCAGGCTGCACGGTCGCGGGTGAGCGCTGCGGCGATCGCCGCGTCGAGGTCCTCGTTCATCGCGCCGACATGATCGTTGAGCACGTCGACTGGCCCGGTAACCGGAAATGCCGCAACCGGAGTGCCGCACGCCAGCGCCTCGATCATCACCAGTCCGAACGTGTCGGTCCGGCTGGGGAAAACGAACACGTCTGCGGCGACATAGGCCGAGGCTAGCTCGGCGCCGAACAACGGTCCGAGGAAATGCGCTTCGGGGAACCGGGCCGTCAGCGCCGCGCGCGCCGGTCCGTCGCCGACGATCACCTTCGTGCCCGGATGGCTGGACGTGAGGAACGCCTCGATATTCTTCTCGATCGCGACGCGGCCGACATAGAGCTGGATCGGGCCCTTGCCCTCGGCCTTCAGCGCGGCGATTGCCGGGTGCGGCGCGAGATCCGGCGCGAAGGTCGAAAGATCGACCCCGCGCCCCCAATGCCGGATGCGCGTCAGATCATGCGACTTCAGCGTCGCCGCGATCGACGGGGTCGAGGCGAGGATCGATTGCGCCGGCCAGTGGAACCAGCGGATATAGCGCCACACCCATTCCGGATTCACGCCGGTCCTCGCCGACACATAATCGGGGAATTGCGTGTGATAGGCGGTGGTGAAAGGAAACCCCCGCGTCAGGCACCAGCGCCGCGCGGCGAGACATACCGGGCCTTCGGTGGCAAGATGGATCGCATTCGGCGCAAAATCGGCGAGCATCTTGCCCACGCTCGCCGTGCTGGCGAAAGCCAAGCGGATTTCGGGATAGGTCGGGCAGGGCATGGAATAGAACAGATCGGGCGACACGATCAGAACTTCGTGCCCCTGACGTTCCAATTCGGTCCGCACGGCTTGGAGCGTCCGCACCACCCCGTTCACCTGGGGGCTCCACGCATCTGTGGCGATCGCGATGCGCACCCCGGTCAGGCCGCCAACATCTCGATCTTCGCCGTCGGCCGGGATGTCTCCCGCGCGGCGATCTCGTCGGCCCAGTGGAGCAATTCCATCCGTCCGTCGAAATGTTCGACCAGAGCGGTGCAGCCCTCCACCCAGTCGCCATCGTTATAATATTCCACGCCACCGATATCACGGAATTCGGCGGTGTGGATGTGCCCGCACACCACGCCATCGACCCCGCGCGACCCGGCGGCCTGCGCGACGATTTCCTCGTAATTCGAAATGAACTGTACCGCGTTCTTCACCTTGGCCTTGGCGTGCTTCGACAGCGACCAATAGGGCAGGTTGAAGAAGCGACGGTACGCGTTCACCCAGCGGTTCAGAGCCATCATGAATTCATACGCCACATCGCCGACATGCGCCAGCCAGCGATGCGCGAGCGTAATCGCGTCGAACTCGTCGCCGTGCAGCACCAGCAAGCGGCGCCCGTCGGCGGTCTCGTGGATCGCCTTGCGCCGGATCGCGACGCCGCCGAAATCGAGCCCGGTAAACTGGCGCATGACTTCGTCATGATTGCCGGGGATGTAGATCACTTCGGTGCCACGCTTGGCGCGCTTGAGCAGCCGCCACACCACGTCGTTATGCGCGGCAGGCCAATAGAACTTCTTCTTCAGCCGCCACCCGTCGATGATATCGCCGACCAGATACATTCGCTCGCTATCGACATGGTCGAGGAAGTCGATCAGCATCTCGGCATTGCAGCCGCGCGTGCCCAAGTGAATGTCGGAAATCCAGATCGTGCGATACCGACGCCGTTCGGTCGTGGCGCGCTCGGGAATGACGGGCTGCGAGTTGGCGAAGTCGCTGAAGTCGGCGATCGTAGCGCCGGAAAGTCCCGTCAGGTCGATCTTGGATACTGCATTCATGGCGACATCCCGAAGTCGTTGAATGCTTCGAGGCTATGGCCGCAGATTGTTACAATCGGAATCGAGGGGCTTCACGCAACTGTCACATCGGGATGTGGTTCGGCTGCTCCGCAACGCGCGCCAGCCAAGCGGTCACGGCGGGATAATGGCGCAGCGCGAACCCGCCTTCCTCGGCGACATGCGTGTAGGCGTAGAGCGCGATATCGGCGAGCGTGAAGCGACCCGCAGCCATGAAGGGCGTCTTGGCCAAGTGCGCGTCCATCAGCGCGAGCGCCGCTTCGCCGGCCGCCTGCTTCGAGGGGAGTTGCGCGCGTTGCAGGTCGGTCAGCTGGTCCTCTCCGACGAAGGCGCGCCAGAACCGCAGCGTCGCGACATTGGGTTCGTGATTATACTGCTCCCAGAACATCCAGTGCAGCATATCGGCACGATCGAAGCGGTCCTGCGGAATGAGCGGCGATCCGTCGGCGAGATAGAGACAGGCGGCGCCGCTTTCGGGCAGGAAATCGTCGCCGATCTGCAGCACCGGAATACGCCCGTTCGGGTTGACCGACTCCAGGAACGCCGCCGAGCGCGTCGCCCCCGCCAGGATGTCATAGTCGCGCCTCTCGATCGGGATTGCGACATGCGCCGCGGTCAGGCGGATTTTGTAGCAATTCCCGGACTGTGCATATTCATGCAGGATCAGGTCGGACATCAGACATTCCCCTCGGCCATCACCTCGGCGATCAGATCCTTGCGGCTCAATTTGCCGATCATCGTCTTGGGCATGGTCAGGCGGACCACGACCGCATCGACGCGCTCGTGGCGGCCAAGCTGCGGGTTGAGCCAGTCGCGTAACTCCGCGCCGGTCACGTTCGCGCCGTCGTTGAGCGTGACATAGCCGCGCGGTTGCTCGCCGCGATAGGCGTCGGGCAAGCCAATCACCATCGCCTCCTTAACCGCCGGATGGTGGTGCAGCAGTGCCTCGATCTGGCTTGGAAAGACCTTGAAGCCCGAGACCGAGAGCATGTCCTTCAAGCGATCGACGATCTTGACGAAGCCGTCCGCATCGATCGTTCCTACATCGCCGGTGCGCAGCCAGCGGCCCGCCGCGTTGGTCACGAACACATCGGCGTCGGCATCGGCGCGGTTCCAATAGCCCTTCATGATCTGCGGCCCCATCGCGACGATCTCGCCGGGCTCGCCCGCGGGCGGGTCCTGCGTCGGGTCGGCCTTGTCGACCAGGCGGAGATGCGTGGCCGGAATCGGCTGGCCGATTGTGCCGGTCTTACCTTCCTGCTGATACGGATTGGCGGACAAGACCCCCGAGCTTTCCGACAGGCCGTACCCCTCGACCACAGTCGCGCCGGTTACGCTCTCGAACTTCGCTTTCAATTCGGCCGCGAGCGGTGCGCCGCCCGAGATACACACCCGCAGCGAGGAGAAATCGGTCGCACCGATCTTCGGATGATCGAGCAGCGCCTGATACATGGTCGGCACGCCGGGCAACGCGGTCGCCTTGGTCCGGTCGATCGCCGCCAGCACCGCACCCGCCTCGAAGCGCGGCAGCATCACGATGCAGCCGCCGTTGAGCACGGTGCGGTTGAGCACGCAGGTGTTCGCAAAGACGTGGAACAGCGGCAGCACGCCCAGAATACGGTCGGGCTCGCCCGGCTCGGGGTCGATCGCCATCACCTGGCGCGCATTGGCCGACAGATTCTGATGCGTCAGCATCGCGCCCTTGGGCGTGCCGGTGGTGCCGCCGGTATATTGGATCAGCGCGACATCGCGCTCCGGGTCGACGGTCGCACGCTGGTGTGCCCCGTCATTGGCGATCAGCTTTGAAAAAGCCATGATCCGCGGGTCGTGCGGGCGCGGCGTGACTTCGTCACGCTTGAACAGGCGGTACAGGATCGACTTGGACGTGGGCAGTGCGCCCGCGATCGATCCGACGATGAGGCGCTCGAGTGCGCTCGCTTCAAGGACCTTGAGTGCCGTCGGCAACAGCGCCGTCGCCGACAGCGTGAACAGCAGCTTGGTCCCCGAATCGGCGACTTGATGCTCGAGCTCGGCGGCGGTGTAGAGCGGCGAGAAGTTCACTACCGTCGCACCGATTTTCAGGATGCCGTAATAGGCCGCCAGATAATGCGGGACGTTGGGCAGAAACAGGCCGATCCGGTCCCCCGCGCCATAGCCCAGCGCGGTCAGCCCGGCGGCGACACGGTTCGCGCCGTCCTGCGTTTCGGCAAAACTATAGTGGCGCCCGAGGAAATCGATCAGCGGTGCCTTGCCCATCCGGGCGCAGGATTGATCGAACAGATCGACCATGGATTGCGGCGGGAACGTGCTGTCCCACGGGTTGGGGTGACGATAGGATGTGCGCCAGACGGCCTCTGTGGGGTTCATTGACACAGGTGTAAGCAAGCAATCGCTTGCTCGCAAGCTCAGCGAAGGTGTTCGCCGGTCCACGTCACCAGAACGGATACCCCGACCAGCCCGAGATCGATTGCCGCCTGGACGCGGCGCGGTGTCGGATCTGCGGCGTCGTGCGTCAGGATCTGGATGTCAGCGGTCGGGTGGCGCGCGACCGTGATCAGCGCCAGTGCCGCGAAGATGCCGATCATGATCCGACGATTGCGCACGCGCGTTTCCTTACCCCGGCTTCATTAGCGTTAACGGCCGTTTCGGGCAAGTCCGTTACGCGGCCAGCCGATCGCGCAAATCGCGCCCGCGTGCGCGGTCGCGTCCCGCACTTTTCGCCTCGAACAGGGCGCGATCGGCGCAGGCATAGAGCGCCTTCCAATCGGTTTCACGCAGCAACGGCCCGCTGCAGGTGCCGATACTGGCGGTTACCGATACGTCGTACGGCATCCGCCCGGCGCGGAGGCGCGCGAGGATCTCGCCAGGTTCGACCGCAAAGGCGCTGGGCGTGACGATGGCGAATTCTTCGCCCCCGATTCGCGCGACCAACGCATCGGATGGCAAGGATTGGCGCAGGGTGCGCGCGAACACGCGCAGTACCTCGTCGCCGCCGTCATGCCCGATTGTTTCGTTGACGCGCTTGAAATGGTCGAGATCGGCGATCATCAGCGTCTGCTCGCCCGCGCGGCCGATCGCCTGTTGCAGGAAGGCGCGGCGATTGAGAAGGCCGGTCAGCGGGTCGGTATCGGCCAGCAGCCGGGCGGCGATCTCCCCCTCGCGCGCCGCGTCGCGCTCGGCGCTCAGCAGACGGACGCGATAGGCAATGGCGATGCTCGAAAGCAGCGCCTCCAGCGACATCGACAGGATCGTCGAATTGTCGAGCCAGAAGCTGCTGCCGATCAGATTGATCGAATTGGCGACGCGCAGCGATGCGAGGCCGATCGGCGCGGCCCAGGCGACGGCGAACATCCACAGATAATTGCTGCGCATCGTCCAGGCGCGCCACAGGATCGGCGGGATCACGGCGATTTGCCCGACGAACGCCCAGCAATACAGCGTGTCGAACAGATGCACGTTATATTGCGCGAACAGGACGTAGGCGAGCGTGGCGCCGAGCATCGAGATCGACGCTCCCGCCGCGATCCGCCCGAATCGCCCGGCGAACACGCGCGGTTCGAAAAAGGCGCGGGCGAAGGCGAACGCCGCAATCGAGGAAAGGCCCAGAGTAAGATAATTGACGCGGATACGGTCGGTATTGGCGATCGACGGCCAAGCCCAAGCGAGCGCGCCCGAGGTCGAGAAGGCGTACAGCAGGAGGCCAGCGACCATCGCGCAATAAGCAAGCTGGAAGCGGTGCCGCAGTGCCGTCCAAACCGCGAAATTGTAGCACAGCAGCGCGATGCACAGGCCGGCGAAGGCGGCGTAGACCGCGCTCATCGCCAAATTGAAGCGCTCGCTTTCGTCCGGGGTGGCGATGCGCGGATCGCGCAGGATCGCACGCATATTGGGTGAGCCTTCGACATGCCACAGCAGGCGCACGAGCGGGGCGGGCCGCGCCGGGAGTGCCTGTTCAATGATCGCACCGAGCGCGATGTGTCGGCTTGCGGCGTGATCATCGAGCGTGTTGGCCAGAACAGTCCCGTCCGCATATTGCGCGTAGAGGCTTACGCGCTTCTGCCATACGCTCATCGATCGGATGCGGAGCGGGCCGGTGCGGGAGAGCGGGGCACTGCGCACCCAGAAATCGCCGGGCCCCAGGCTGGTTTGCCGGGAGCTACAGTCGAATTGCGCCTGCCCTGCCAGCAGCGTCGCCGGGGTCATGCCGGGTTTTGCACGGGCGATGCAGATCGAAACCGGATCGCCCACCACATTGATCTGCGCCTGCGCGGGGTGCGCGATCATAACGGCGATCGCCGCGATCAGGACAGCTAAGATATTGGAAAAAAGGCCGCGGTGCATACCGCACCATAGGCCGCTGTTTCCCAATAGATGGTAAAGACCGTGCCTGTCCCGTAACGATCGCCGATCGGACGATGCGCCCGATGCTGTCGCACCGGGCGCTTCTCGCGGCTCGTACTACTTCGCCGGGGTCGTGTCCTTGTCGATCTTGGCGGACGCGCCCTTCTTCTTCGGTTTCTTGGGCGGGGCGGGCGTGATTTCGAAGGCCAGCGCCCCGTCCTTCATCTTCACCGTCACCTCGCCGCCGTGGACCAGCTTGCCGAACAGCAATTCCTCGGCGAGCGGCTGCTTGATCTTTTCCTGGATCAAACGGCCCATCGGGCGGGCACCGTAGAGCTTGTCATAGCCCTTGGTGGTCAGCCACGTCTTCGATTCGTCGTCGAGGTTGATGTGGACGTTGCGGTCCGCGAGTTGCAGTTCGAGTTGGAGGATGAACTTGTCCACCACGCGAGCGACCACTTCGGTCGGCAGATAGCCGAACGGCACGATCGCATCGAGCCGGTTGCGGAACTCCGGGGTGAACATCTTCTGCACCGCCTGCTCATCCTCGCCCTCGCGGGAAAGGTTGCCGAAGCCGAGCGTTTCGCGCGCCATGTCGGAGGCACCCGCATTGGTCGTCATGATCAGGATGACGTTGCGGAAATCGACCGTCTTGCCGTGCTGATCGGTCAGGCGGCCGTTGTCCATCACCTGCAAAAGGATGTTGAATAAATCGGGATGCGCCTTCTCGATCTCGTCGAGCAGCAGCACCGAATGCGGCTGCTGGTCGATCGCATCAGTGAGCAGACCGCCCTGGTCGAACCCGACATAGCCCGGAGGCGCGCCGATCAGGCGGCTGACCGAATGCCGTTCCATATATTCGGACATGTCGAAGCGCTGGAGCGGGATGCCCATGATGTGGGCGAGCTGCTTGGCGACTTCGGTCTTGCCGACGCCGGTCGGGCCGGTGAACAGATAGTTGCCGATCGGCTTTTCCGGATCGCGCAGGCCCGCACGGCTGAGCTTGATCGCCGAGGCGAGCTTCTCGATCGCGGTATTCTGACCGAAGACAACGCGCTTGAGATCGGTTTCGAGGCTTTCGAGCGCCTTGGTGTCGTCGGTCGAGACCGATTTCGGCGGGATGCGCGCCATCGTGGCGATCACGGCCTCGATCTCGCGGCTGGTGATCGTCTTCTTGCGCTTGGCGAGCGGTACCAGCATCTGCATCGCGCCGACTTCGTCGATCACGTCGATCGCCTTGTCGGGCAGCTTGCGGTCGTTGATGTAGCGTGCGCTGAGTTCCACCGCCGACTTGATCGCGTCGGGGGTGTACTTCACCTTGTGATGGTCCTCGAACGCCGAGCGCAGGCCGGTCAGGATTTTGACCGTATCCTCGATCGTCGGCTCGTTGACGTCGATCTTCTGGAAGCGCCGCAGCAGCGCGCGGTCCTTTTCGAAATGATTGCGGAATTCCTTGTAGGTGGTCGAGCCGATGCAGCGGATCGTACCACCCGACAGCGCGGGCTTGAGCAGGTTCGAGGCGTCCATCGCGCCGCCGCTGGTGGCGCCGGCGCCGATGACGGTGTGGATCTCGTCGATGAACAGCACGGCGTGCGGCAGCTTTTCGAGTTCGTTGACGACATTCTTCAGCCGCTCCTCGAAGTCACCGCGAT
>JAIXZV010000035.1 GCA_027489365.1 Sphingomonadales bacterium | reverse complement strand
CGGGCGATGCCGGCCCAATCTGTGCGGGTTTCGGTGCCATCGGCCCAATAGGTGACGATTTCGCGTTTGCCATGCTCGCGCGCGGCGTGATCCAGCAACCGCGGCACGCGCAATTCGAAGTCCTGCATTCCGCCGAGCATTGTCTCTCCCTCACCCAATCTTGGCGGGGCGGCTTACCCCACCAGTGCCAGCCGCGCTTCGGCGGTTCTCAACACTACGTTCGAAACACCCTGCAAGGCTTCGATCCGCGCGGCAAGTTCTCCGTCGAGCAGAAAATCGCGCCCGAGCAGAATTCGCGCGGTTTTGCCCGGCGCGACCGGCACCGTTGCCCACACTTCGCCGCGCGCGCCGCGCGTATCGGCGAGCATCGCGCCGAGCGCTGCCATCGCCGCCGGGGTCTCCACGTTCAATTCGATGCAGAAGCGTGCATTGCTGGCGAGCGTTTCGAACGGCTGGATGCGCTTGACCGTCACGCGCGGCGTTTCCTCGCCGGGACGACGATCGAGTTCGACCGTGATCAGCCCGCAGCCGCCACTCCGCGCCGCGTCCTCCAGATCGGCCGCGACCGCATCGTCGAAACAGGTCGCGACGAACTGGCCTGATTGATCCGACAGCGTCGCCATCAGATAGCGCTTGCCGCGCGCCGAGGTACGCCAGCGCGCATCCTCGACCAAAGCCGCCATCGTTGCACCGGCGCGGCTGCCATCGTCGGGGATGTTGAGTTCGCCGAGCGTCGCATAGGTGCGTGCGCCGTGCAGCTTCGCGAGATGCCCGTGGCGGTCGACCGGATGCGCCGAGAAATAGAAGCCGAACGCCTCGCGCTCCTGCTCCATCCGTTCCGCCATCGTCCACCCCGCCGATGACGGCAATTTGATCGGCGGCTCGGCGGCCTCGGGCGTGCCGAACAGGCCGCCCTGCCCGCTCGTCCTCTGCTCGGTGATTCGCGCGGCGGTCGCGAGGATCGTCTCGGCGCAGGCATAGATCCCGGCGCGATTGGCTTCCAGCGCATCGAACGCCCCGGCGGCGGCGAGCGTTTCGAGCTGGCGCTTGTTCATCATGCGCGGATCGATCCGCCGCGCGAGATCGTCGATCGAAGCGAAGCGACCATTCTCCTCGCGTTCGGCGACGAGCTTCTCCATCGCCCCCTCGCCCACCGATTTCAGCGCAGCGAGCGCATAGCGGACGGCGAGGCCATCGCCCGATTCCTCGACCGAGAAATCCGCCATGCTGCGGTTGAGATCGGGCGGCAGAATCGCGACGCCGAGCCGCCGCATGTCATCGACGAACACGCCGAGCTTGTCGGTCAGGCTCGAATCGAAGCACATCGAGGCGGCGTAGAATTCGTGCGGGTGATGCGCCTTCAGCCACGCCGTCTGATACGCCAGCAAGGCATAAGCGGCGGCGTGGGATTTGTTGAAACCGTAGCCCGCGAACTTGTCGATCAAGTCGAACAGCTCATTGGCCTTCGCCTCGGGGATACCGTTGACCTTCAGGCAGCCCTCGACGAACCCGGCACGCTGCGCGTCCATCTCGGCCTTGACCTTCTTGCCCATCGCGCGGCGCAGCAGATCGGCGCCGCCCAGGCTGAACCCAGCGAGCACCTGCGCCGCCTGCATCACCTGTTCCTGATAGACGAAGATGCCGTAGGTCTCCGCCAGAATCCCTTCGAGCAAGGGATGCGGATAGGTGATCTCCTCCTGCCCGTTCTTGCGACGCCCGAACATGGGGATGTTGTCCATCGGGCCCGGACGATACAGCGAAACGAGCGCGATGATGTCGCCGAAATTGCTCGGGCGCACGGCGGCGAGCGTGCGCCGCATCCCCTCCGATTCGAGCTGGAACACGCCGACCGTGTCGCCCTTTTGCAGCAATTTGTAGACGCCCTCGTCATCCCATTCGAGCGCATCGAGATCGATTACCACGCCGCGACTGGCGAGCAGATCGAGCGCTTTCTTGAGCACCGACAGTGTCTTGAGGCCGAGAAAGTCGAACTTTACGAGGCCCGCGCCCTCGACATATTTCATGTCGAATTGCGTCACGGGCATGTCCGAACGCGGATCACGGTAGAGCGGGACGAGCTCGGCGAGCGGCCGATCGCCGATCACCACGCCCGCCGCGTGGGTCGAGCTGTGGCGTGGCAGGCCCTCCAGCTTCATCGCGAGGTCGAGCAAATGGCGGACGCCGCTATTGCCCTTATACTCGCTGTGCAGCTCCGACACGCCGTCGATCGCGCGTTTCAAATCCCACGGGTCGGTCGGATGGTTGGGAACGAGCTTGGCGAGCCGGTCGATCTGACCATAGCCCATCTGCAGCACACGCCCGGTATCCTTGAGCACCGCGCGCGCCTTCAGCTTCCCGAAGGTGATGATCTGCGCGACCTGATCGGTGCCATATTTCGCCTGGACGTAGCGAATGACCTCGCCACGCCGCGTTTCGCAGAAATCGATATCGAAGTCGGGCATCGACACGCGTTCCGGGTTAAGGAAGCGTTCGAACAGCAGCCCCAATTTCATCGGATCGAGATCGGTGATGGTCAGCGCCCAGGCGACGACCGAGCCCGCGCCCGAACCACGGCCCGGGCCGACCGGAATGTCATGATCCTTCGCCCATTTGATGAAATCCGCGACGATCAGAAAGTAGCCGGGGAAGCCCATCTGGATGATGACGTCGAGTTCGAAATCGAGGCGGGTGCGGTAAGCGTCGAACCCATCTCGGAGGGGCACGTTTTCCGTGAGGACCGCCCCCTCTTCAGTTCGTGCTGAGCTTGTCGAAGCACTGTCCGCCACAAGCGAGCTAGCTGATTGTTGCACCGGCCCTTCGACAGGCTCAGGGCGAACGGGAGATGGGGCCGCGGAGCGGTTCAATTCTTTGATGCGACGTATGCGCGCTTCCAACCCCGCATGGGCATCCGCGCGCAGCTTTGCCGCCTCCGCGGTCGGATCGCCCGCCAGGCTCGGCAGGATCGGCTTGCGCTTGGGTGCGGCAACGCCGCAGCGCTGCGCGACGACCAGCGTGTTGGCGATCGCCTCGGGCAAATCGGCAAACAGCTCGCGCATCGTCTTGGCCGGTTTCATCCACGCATCGGGCGAGCTGCGCGGCCGGTCCTCGCTGGCGATGTAGCTTGAGCTGGCGATGCACAGCAAAGCATCATGCGCTTCGCTGAAATCCTCTTCGGCGAAGCAGCACGGGTTGGTCGCGACCAGCGGCAGGTTCCGCTCATACGCCAGATCAAGCAACGCGCCCTCGGCCTTGCCCTCGATCTCGTCGAGCCGGCGCGTGAGTTCGATATAGAGCCGGTCGGGGAACAGAGCTTGCAAGCGATCGGCATAGGCCAGCGCGCGGTCAGGCTGATCTTCCGCAAACAGCCGCGCGAGACCACCCTCGCGCCCCGCGGTCAGCGCGATCAGGCCATCGGTGCGCCCGTCCAGCGCAGCGAAATCGACATGCGGCGCGAGATCGAGCGGACGCCCGAGATGCGCCATCGACACCAAAGCGCACAGATTCTGATAGCCCGTCTCATCCTGTGCATAGAGCGCGATCCAGTCGAGCACCGGCGTCGCCGTCTCGGGCATGTCGGGCCGACACACCCCCAACATCGTGCCGATCACCGGCTGCACCCCTGCCCCCCGCGCCGCGTCGGAGAAGGCCATCGCGGCGTACAGACCGTTGCGATCGGTCAGCGCGGCGGCGGGGAATCCTAGCTCCTGCGCGCGTTTGGCGATGGCCTTAGGCTCGATCGCGCCGTCGAGCATGGTGTAGGACGAAAAGATGCGGAGGGGCACGAAGCCAGAATGAGGCATCGTCATGGGGTAGCGCTCAATCCGCCGATTCGTAAAGTAATGAACCCGGTCGAATCGGACGGGTCGCCCGTAAATCGGTGCAAGGTGGGAACCTGCGGTCGGCTCAGCCGCCGATCGAGAAACCACCGTCGGCATGAACGATCAGCGTCATCCGCGACAGCAGATCGAAGCCCAACACGCCAGCGGGGCGTTCCGGGATGACCGCCGCCTCGGCCAAGGTTCGCTTGGTGCCGCCGATCGTCAGCGAGACCGGTCCGACGATCTCCGCCGTTACGAGCTTGCCACCCACGCCCCGGCTCTGCGCGGTGCGCAGGCGCGGCAACGCGGTGGCGGCGCTGGCCGGGATGCTGGTACGCCACGCGCCGCTATCGACCAGGAACGGTACGGCGACGCTGCCTTCCCCAACCCGCAGCAGCAGGTGCGGGCGGCCATCGCCGCGCCAGCCCGGTGCCGCCTCGACCGACGCTCCTGCAGACGGACGGCACGCCGCCGCATCGGCCCCGGCCATCGTGGCCACGCCGCCACCGAAATCGACGCGCACGCAGCCGTCTTTGACCAGCGCTTGCGGCCCGATTACCCCCGCCAGCCCGAGCGTGTCGAGCGGCCCGAGCGGCATCGCAAGGACGCGGTCGAAATGGCGCAGGGGCACGCCATCGGGTGTCGCCAGATCGAAGCCAGCGAAATACCGTCCCTTCACCGCGACGCCACCGCTGTCCCTGCCCGTCGATGCCGTGATTTCCGACAAGCCGAGTTGCCGGGCGATGCTGTCGTTCACCACGACTTCGGACGCGCCGGTATCGAACAGGAAGCGGTAGGATTCAGTGCCGATCCGCAGCGTTACGATCGGCAATTGCCCGCCGACCGGATGGCCGTTGAGCGCTTGCGGCCGTTCGATCGCGAAGGTCTGAGACGGAGCCGCGCCGCCCGGCGACGACAGCAGCGCCGCCGCCAGCACCCCCGGAGCGGCCAGCCAACGTGCCGGTCGTTTGCCGAAACCCGTCATCCGGCCACGCGCCTCAGAGCAGCTTTTCGATATCGGCTTCGATGTCCTCGGGCTTAGTCGTCGGCGCATAGCGCTCGACCACGTTCCCGTCCTTGCCGACCAGGAACTTCGTGAAGTTCCACTTGATCCCCTCGGTGCCGAGGAAGCCCGGTGCCTGCTTCTTCAGTTCCACGAACAGCGGATCGGCATTCGCGCCGTTGACGTCCACCTTGGCGAAGACCGGGAAGGTCACGTCATAGGTAAGCGAGCAGAAATTGGCGATTTCGGCGGCATCGCCCGGTTCCTGCGCGCCGAATTGGTTGCACGGGAAGCCAAGTACCTCGAACGGCTGCCCGGCGAATTTGCGGTGCAGCGCCTCCAGCCCCTCATATTGCGGGGTGAAGCCGCATTTGGAGGCGGTGTTGACGATCAGCAGCACTTTGCCCGCGTAAGCGGACAAATCGACGGGCGAGCCGTCGGCGGCCTTGACGGTCAGATCGGTGATCGCGGTCATGTCGGTTCTCCTCAGTCGTGACGCGACAGCAGGAAGCGCAGGTTCTGCCGCACCCCCGGCCATTCGCTGGCGATAATCGAATACACCACAAGGTCGCGCACGCGACCATCCATCGTCTGATGGCTGCGCAGCACGCCGTCGCGCTTGGCACCGAGCCGCTCGATCGCGGCCTGCGAGCGCTTGTTGAACCAGTCGGTGCGGATCTGCACGACATTGCAGCCCATTACCTCGAACGCCTGGGTCAACAGCAGCAATTTGGCCTCGGTATTCACGCCGCTGCGTTGCACTGACTTGGCGTAGAAGGTGCCGCCGATCTCGAGCCGCTTATGCTGTGCGCTCATCCGCATATAGCGCGTCAGGCCGATGAGCTTGCCATCGGGCGTCTCAACCGCGAACGGCATTGCCCGCCCGAAATCACGCTCCTTGAAGGTGGCGGCCATGAAGGCGT
>JAIXZV010000403.1 GCA_027489365.1 Sphingomonadales bacterium | reverse complement strand
GTGCGCTCCTGCATGATCGAGGAGCCTTCGCCATAATCCTCGCCGACGATGATCAGCGCACCACCGGTCACGCCGCCCGAAGCGATGTTCGACAGCGCGTCGGACGCGACATTGGTGCCAACGACCGATTTCCATGCCACCGCGCCGCGCAGCGGATAATTGACCGACGCCGCGAGCATCGCCGCAGCGGTCGCTTCGGATGCACTGGCCTCGAACTGCACGTCGAGGCTGGCGAGCAGCTCGTTCGCGTCGGCAAAGACGTCCATCAAATGGCTGATCGGCGAACCCTGATAGCCGCCGACATAAGCGACGCCCGATTGCAGCAGCGCTTTCGTGACTGCCAGAATGCCTTCACCGGCGAAAACCTCGCCCGCGCCGATTTCCAGCTTCTTCACCTCCGCCTTGAACGACCGCTCCGCCATGCGTTCAGCCCGCGACCAAAGCGAGCACGCGGAGCGGACTGCCCGAACCGTCGCGAATCTTGAGCGGCGGCGCGATCACGATCGCGCCGGTCGGCGGCAATTGGTCGAGGTTTTCGAGACATTGCAGCCCGTAGCGCCCCGCACCGTGAAACAGCGTGTGCGCAGGGTAAGCCGGGTCGAGCAGATGCGCCTGGCCCGCATCGGTGCCGATCGTCTCGACGCCGAAGCCGAGCACGTTGCGCTCCTCCACGAGCAGGCGCACCGCCGCCGGGTTCGGCCCCGGCGTGTGCGCGCCGTCCTCGCGGCGATTGGTATAGCCCTCCACGTCACGCTTCGACCAATCGGTGCGAAACAGCACCCACGCCCCCGCCGGGATCCGGCCATGCTCGGCTTCCCACGCCGCGATATGCGGCACATCGAGCAGGAAATCGGGGTCGGCCGCGCATTCGGCGGAGAAGTCGAGCACCACTGCCGGTGCGATCAGGTCACGCGCGGGCACGGTGTCGACCGTGTTGTCGGGCAAATCCTTGCCCGTGATCCAATGCACCGGCGCGTCGAAATGCGTGCCGGTATGTTCGCTGACGGTGAAGTTGTTCCAGTGCCACGCGACGCCGCGCTCGTCGTAGCGCGAGATTTCCTCGCGGGAGAATGGCGCGCACTGGCCGAACATGTCGGGCAACACCAGCACCGGCGTATCTTCGGACAACGTCTGCGTCAGGTCGATCACCCGGATCGAGCCGTCGGCAATGCCGATGGCGAAGTCACTCAGAGTTTGCGTGCTGGACATGGGGGCCTCGCATGGATCATTGAACCCTGTCGAAGGTGTCTCAATAAACTTGCATCTGCAAGTAAAAATTATGGCCGCTCAGGGGCCGCAGGGATGGAGTGTCATGAGCGAGGATTTACGGCCGTTCGGTGATCCGGGATCGGACGCGTTTCGGGTCGATGCCTATCCCTTCTACCTGCTCAATCGCGCAGTCAGCCGGTACAATGTCGTCATCGAAGCCGAACTGCGCAGCCTCGGGATCGATATCCCGACGTGGCGCGTGCTGATGATTCTCGGCGAGCAGACCCCGCTGCCGATCGCGCAGGTCGCGCGCTCGGCGGTGATCAATCTGTCGACGATGATGCGGATCGTCGAACGGATGACCAAAGCCGGTCTGGTCGCGACCGCGCCCAACCCCGACGATGGCCGCGCCACCGATCTGTCACTGACCGAAGCAGGTCGCACGATGCTCGCCGCCGCGCGCGAAACGACCGCGCCGCTCTATCGCAAGCTGATCCGCGGCATCTCCGCCCGCGATTTCTCGAAGCTGCTCGGCCTGCTCAACCAGTTGCACGACAATCTGGAATAGCGCCGCTCACGGCATCGCCACCGGCCCGGGCTCGCCCTCCACGCTGAGGAAATTGACCAGCGCGATCTTGCCGCCGCGCAGCTCGACATAACCCATCACCATCGATCGGCCCGGCTTGCCCTTCTCGATCGATTTCTCGAGATGATAGGTGAACAGCTTGCTGCCATCGGCCGACGGGAACACCGTGACGAACGGCACCTGGATTTCCACCGCATCGACCTTGCTCTGGATCATCCGGAACCGCGCGGCGAGATCGGTCAGCCCCTTGGCGCGGTTCGTGCCGTTGACGCGCAGCACCGCATCCTCGGTGAAGTAGCGACCGAACGCCTCGGGCGTGAAGCCGTTGGGATCCTTGAACGCCTGGTTCCACCACAGGAACATCCGGCTCAGCACGTCGTCAGCCTGGCGGTTGGCCTCGGGCACAGCGGGGCTTTGTTCCGGCGCGGCATAGGCCGGTGCGGCAGCAAGCAAGGCACAGGCAAGCAAGATCGATTTCATCGATATATCCTCAAATAGAGCGAAGGGTGTTCAGGCCGCGGCGATCCACGCCGTGATTTTTGCATCGAGCACATCCATCGGCAGCGCACCGGTGTTCAGCACCTGCCGGTGATAGTCACGCACGTCGAACTTCGCGCCGAGTGCAGCCGACGCCCGATTGCGCAACTCGCGAAACTTGAGCTCGCCGATCTTGTAAGCGCACGCCTGGCCTGGGAAGGCGATATAGCGGTCGATCTCCACCGCGACGTCCTTCTCGGCCATCGACGTGTTGGCGATCATATAGTCGATCGCCTGTTGCCGCTCCCAGCGTTTGGCGTGGAGGCCGGTATCTACCACGAGCCGCACCGCGCGCAGCATCTCCATGTCGAGATGGCCGAACCACTGCATCGGATCAGTGAACATGCCGAGCTCGCGCCCGAGCGATTCCGCATACAGCCCCCAACCCTCGGTATAAGCGGTCGCCTCGCCAAAACGCAGCAGCGGCGGCAGGCTCAGATCCTCGCGCACCAGCGTCAGCTGGAAGTGATGCCCCGGAATCCCCTCGTGCAGCGTCAGCGTCTCGAGCGTCGGGATCGGGCGCGTGCTCAGCATCGACATGTTGAAGTAGAGCACGCCCGGCGAGACGCCATCGGGCTCGCCGGCGCGGTAATAGCCGGTCCCACGCTGGTCGCCGAGCGAAGGCAAAGGCCGCACCGCGAACGGGGCCTTGGGGCGATCGTGGAACAGTTTGGGGATCGAGACCCAGATCTTCGCCTCGATCGCCTTGAAGCGCGCGAGCAACTGATCCGGCGTCTTGTAGTAATAGCTCGGATCGGTCCGGATATGCTCGAAGAACGCCTTGAGGTCGCCCGGGAAACCGATCGCCGTGCGCACCTTCTCCATCTCGCCGCGAATCCGCGCGACCTCGCTGATGCCCAAGCGATGAATATCGTCGGCCGAGCGCGCCGTCGTCGTGTGGCGCGCAAGCTCGGCTGCATACAGCGCGTCGCCGCCCTTCAGCGCCCACCGCCCCGGTGCCGCCGTCGCGCGTGGCAGATAGGTTTCGCGCAGATACACCTGCCATCGGCGATAGGCCGGATAGATCCGGTCGGTGATCACAGCACGGTAGGCGCCGGTCAGCCGCACCCGATCGGTGGCCGAGACCGTCGCCGGCATCCGGCCGATCGACTTGAAGAACGGACTGTCGTCGACCGGCACCGCCAGCAGCGCGTCGACCTGTTTCAGGATATTCTCGACGATGCTGCGCGGCTGGAGATAGCCCTGTGCGACGCCCTGCTTGAGGCGGACGACGGTGCTATCCAGATAACCGACGAAGCCATCGAGCCGGTTCAGTCCGTCCTCATAATCCGCCAGCGTAGCGAACGGCGCCCCGGCACCCGCCACGAAATCCGGAAACTCCACCTGCAGCCCGAAGGACGGATTGAGCGGCGCCAGCCGCGCGACCTCGAACGATCCGCTGGCGAAATAGTCGAGTTTCTGCCGCAGCCGATAGGCGAAGACGTCATAGGCGATCTGGTCGACCGGGGGCAGCGCCGCCCGATCGATCGCCTCGAGCCGCGCCAGTTCCGCCGTCTTGTTCGCCAGCAAGGTAGCGCCATAGGCGTCGCTCAGCGGATCGACGAACAGCGGCCCGGCCGCGGCCTTGCCCTTGCGCGCGGTAGACAGGGGATCGAGACGCGCGTCCGCCGCCTCGCTGTCGTCCAGCAGGGTACGGAGGCGCTGCGACGCATCGTCGATCCGCGCGAACGTCGGTGCGGCGGCAAGCAGCATGGTCGATCCGAACAACCCCAGGGTCGCACGCCGGGAAAAGGCTTTTGCACCGTCGATCATTTTCACTTGCCCGTCCTGTTCGACGGCAATCTGCGCAAGCGCCACAGCATTGCCAAGGGCCGCGCTCGGCTGTCCACGCGATCGCTCCGCGCACGGGCAAAACCCGCAAATGACGTATTTCCGCCATTTTTGATTGATTAAGCGGCTGATTGCGAAACAACATTGCGAGTACGTTGCGTAAAACGCAACGACTTCATCGTAACGTGCCGCTTGCTCGCAAGGGTGGATGGATCATTGTGAACGTCGACAGACGGAGCAGAGCTCCTTTCGAAATTGGGGGTTCGACCATGAAGCGTTCACTTGCACTGTTCCTGACGACCGCCGCCCTTGCCGCCACACCGGCGATCGCACAGCAGGCCGCGCCGCCATCCGCACCGGTAACCGCGCTGGTCGGCGGCACGGTGATCGATGTCGCCAAAGGCGGCAAGATCGCCGATGCGACGGTGATCGTCCAGGGCGACAAGATCGTGTCGGTCGGCCCGGCCGCTTCGGTCACCATTCCGGCTGGCGCGACCGTCGTGCCGATGAAGGGGCAATGGCTCATCCCCGGTTTGATGAACATGCACGTCCATCTCGGGCTGAAACTGCCTGGCGCGCAGGGCAATGCGCTGATCAACGAAACCGATCCGGAGGAAGTCCTCCGGATGGCCGATAACGCGCGCAAGACCCTGCAGGTCGGGGTCACGACGGTCCGCCTGACGGGCGAGGATCATGGCACCGATTTCGCGCTGAAGCGCGCGATCGATCGCGGCGAGGTGCCCGGACCGCGGATCGAGACGGCGGGCGAGGTCATCATCACGACCGGTGGCCACGGCTCGATGGAGGCCGATGGCCCCGCCGCTTTGTCCAAAGTAACGCGCCAGCAGATCAAGATGGGCGCCACCTGGATCAAGATCGCGATTTCCGGCGGTATCTCCGATACGCACGGCAGCATCTCCGCCGCCCCGATGACCGACGCCGAACTGTCGACGCTGATCGAGGTGGCGCACCGCAACGGCGTCAAGGTGACCGCGCATAACGGCTCGGTCGAGGCGGCCCGTCAAGCGCTCAAGTTCGGGATAGACGGGTTCGAGCACGGCTATCATCTCGATGACGAGGTGCTCACCCAGATGAAGGCCAAGGGCGTTTGGCTGGTGCCGACGATCGTCGTCAGCCAGCCCGGCGCCTACGAATTCTACCGCAAGATCGGATCGCCCGATTGGTATCTCGATCGCGTCGCATCGACCGGCAAGGATCATTGGGCGATGCTGCAAAAGGCGATCCGCCTGGGCGTCAACGTCGCGCTCGGCACCGATCAGTTCCCGTTCGAACCCAATGGCGGCACCAACGCCACGGTGGCCGAAGCGGAATTGTACGTGAAGGCCGGCATGACGCCGCTTCAGGCGTTGCAATCGGCCACCATCCGCTCGGCGACGATGCTCGGGCTGGAGGCGAAGCTCGGTCAGATCGTCGCCGGTCAATCTGCCGCCATCGTCGCGCTGCCCGCCGCTCAGACGGCGGACATCAGTGCGCTCCGCAAGGTCGATTTCGTGATGAAGGGCGGCGCGATCGTGCGCGACGATCTCGATCCCGCGCGCATCGCGCGCTGAGCAGAACGGAGGAAGCAGGATGAAACGGCTCCTCGCTCCCCTGATCGTCCTCGCGGCGCTGACCCCGCTCAGCGCGCTGGCGCAGACGACGGCCTTGGTCGGCGGCACCGTCGTGGATCTCGACGGCAAGCCACCCGTGTCGAACGCCGTCGTGCTGATCGACGGCGAACGCATCGTCGCCGTCGGTCCCGCCGAGTCCACGCCGGTGCCTGTCGGCGCGACGGTCGTCCCGATGACGGGCAAATGGCTGATCCCCGGC
>JAIXZV010000180.1 GCA_027489365.1 Sphingomonadales bacterium | reverse complement strand
GTGGTGACCTTCACCAACGAAATCGAGATCCCCGAACTTTCCGCCATCGCGGCCTGAAAGGACACGACATGCCGAGCCTAAGCTTTCTGGTCCTCGCCCCGGCCGAGCACGCGGTCACCTTGCGGACCTTCTCATTGCTCGATCAGCAATTGATCGTCGAAGCCACGATCGACGGCGGGGCTGAATACAATCTCGCGCTTGACGAAGGTATGGCCCTGACCCTCACCGCAAGCACGCTGCCGGTTGGAGAGCTGATCTACGCGACCGCTTCTGCCGGGCCTGAGCCTGCGGTGGCGACGCTTTTCGCGCTGGCGACCGGGGACTTGATCGCCGAACACGTCATGCCTGCCCTGGCCTACCATACCTTTGCCATGAGCGAGGGCCTCGCGATCGGCGCGCGCGGCGGGACGATCGACTATGCGGCGATCGACATCGCCGAGCGGAACGCGAACATCACTTCCGATCTGCTGTAACGCCCGAACTTACAGCAGGAGTATATCGCGCACGCAGCGGCGCTGCGCCAGCGTGCCGCCCCATGAGCGAAGACCCCTCCCACGACCTGATCGGCCAGATGATGCGCTACGGCACGGTCGAAAGCGTCGACCTGGCCGCGGGCAAGCTTACTGCGCGCATGGGCGATATTGTCACCCAGAAGCTGCGCTGGCTGCATCCCGCCGCCGGCGCGACCGGCTCCTGGTCGCCGCCCTCGGAAGGCGAGCAGATCCTCTTGCTTTGCCCGGAAGGCGATATCGCCGGCGCGATCGCGTTGCGCGGCGTCCATAGCGATGCGAATCCGCCAGTCGGCGACAGCACGCGCGTTCTTACCCGTTATGCCGATGGCGCGGTGACCGCCTACGATCCCGAAGCGCATGCGCTCGAGGTCGTTCTGCCCGCTGGCGCGACCGTCTCGATCGTCGCGCCGGGGGGCGTGACGGTCGAGGCCGACGTGCGCATCAAGGGCGATCTCGAAGTCGAGGGCAAGATCCACGCGACCGGTGACGTGCTCGCCGACACGATCAGCCTGCAGACCCACAAGCACGGCCTGGTCAAGACCGGAACCGACAAGTCGGGCAAGCCCGAATGAGCCGCGGCACCGCCACCGGTATCGTCATCGTCGCTTGGTTCGCGATGCTGTTGCTTTTCGGCCTTGCCGGCATCATCGCCGCGTTCGCGGAGCATGCGGCATGATTGCGCTTATCGCACTATGCTTGGCACTCGGAACTTGGTTCGGGACAGCGCTCGTCTGGTTTCAGGTCGACTGGCCGGTCTTTCCGATCGGCCTTCGCTTGTGGCGTGCCGCGACATGGTTCCCCTTCACGCTGCTGCCGGTCTGGTGCTGGCGCTGGATCGGCCGATGAAAGGCATGAACGCCGCCACCGGCGCGCCGATCGCTGGCGACGCCCATCTCGTGCAATCGATCGCCGATATCCTGACCACGCCGATCGGCAGCCGCGTCATGCGCCGCGATTATGGCTCATTGCTGTTCGAGCTGATCGATGGCCCTATGAATGCACTCGGCAAGCTGCGCCTGTTCGCGGCGACCGCGCAAGCTTTGCGCCGCTGGGAACCGCGCATTCGCCTCACCCGCGTCGGCCTGGTTGCCCCTGCTTTGGATGGGGATTCCACAAGCATGGCCGTCGGCCGCTTCGCGCTGCTGATTGAGGGCGAGCGTACTGACGATCCAGCCCCGACCACGCTCACACGTCTCACCATCCCGCTCTACCCCGTCACCGCTTGAGGATCCGCACCCATGACTTTCTTCCATGGCATCCAGGTCAATGAACCCGTCACCGGCGTGCGTCCGATCCTCGAGAAATCGACCGCAGTCATCGGCTTGATCGCCACCGCCACCGCCGCCGCCGGCGCCGCAACCGTCGCGCTCGATGCGGCGTTTCCACTCGATCGCCCTGTGCTCGTCACCGACCCGCGCAGTGCGCTCGCCCATGTCGGCACTGGTGGCACGCTCGGCCCCGCCTTGGCCGCGATTGCCGATCAGGGCTCGCCGCTGGTCGTGGTGGTCCGCGTGGCCGCAGGTGAAGATCTCGAGGACAATGTCATCGGCGGCAATGTCGCGGGTCGCTACACCGGCTTGCAGGCGTTGCTCGCGGCCGAAGCGGTGACGAGCGTGCGCCCGCGCATCATCGGAATGCCCGGCCTCGATACCCAGGCAGCGGTCGCGGCCGCAGTGATCGTGGCGAAGCGCCTGCGCGGCTTCGTCTACGCCGCCGCACGGCCCGCAGCGACGCTCGCCGCGACCATTGCCGACGCGGCGACGTACCGCGAGGAATTCAGCGACCGCGAGCTGATGTTGCTCTGGCCGGACGTGACCGCCTGGGACGGTGCCGCCGTCGCCATCGCGCTTGGCCTGCGCGCCGCGCTCGACGAACGCATCGGCTGGCACCAGGCGCTGTCCAACCAGGCGATCGCTGGCGTCACCGGCATCTCGAAGGACGTACATTTCGACGTGCGCGACGTCTCGACCGATGCCGGCGTGCTCAACGCGGCACAGGTTACCACGTTGGTGCGGATGAACGGGTACCGCTTCTGGGGTAACCGTACCTGCAGTGACGAGCCGTTCTTCGCCTTCGAAGTCGCAACACGCACCGCGCAGGCAATCCAGGACGCGATCGCCGACGCAGTCGCCATTTTCATCGATAAGCCGATGACCGTTGGGCTGGTGCGCGACATTGTCGAAACCGCGAACGCCACGCTGCGCCGCTGGAAGACCCAGGGGCGGCTGATCGGCGGGCGCTGCTGGTATGACGGCGCGCTCAACCCGGCCGAGGCGCTGAGCGCGGGCAAGCTTGCGATCGATTACGACTTCACCCCAGTCGCCCCGGCCGAGGGCATCACGCTCAACCAGCGCATCACTGGCAAATATTATGTCGGCTTCGGCGACGCCCTCGCCGCGACCGTCACCGCGTAGCGCCACCCGAGAACACTCATTTCTTAAAGGACCACCCCAATGGGCCTCCCCGCCAAGCTCAAGAACTTCAACACCTTCGCTGACGGTACCAACTACGCCGGCATCGTCAGCGAAATCACGCTGCCCCCGCTCAAGCTCAAGACCGAACAGTTTCGCGGCGGCGGCATGCTCGCCGAGGTCGATATCGACATGGGGCTTGAGAAGCTCGAGCTCGAAGAGAAATATGGCGGCCTCGTCGTGCCGATCCTGCGCGGCTTCGGTGCGCTTGGCGTCGCGGCGAGCACATTGCGTTTCGTCGGTGCCTATCAGGACGATTTCGGCGTCAAACAGGCCGAGCTGGTTGTGAACGGCATGATGACCGAGCTCGATCCGGGCAGTGCGAAGGTCGGCGACAACACCGAATGGACCGTCAAGCGTACGCTGTCCTACCTGAAATGGACCATCGACGGCCGCACCGAGGTCGAGATCGACGTGATGAACAACATCATGCTGATCGACGGCATCGATCGCATGGCCGCAATCCGCGCCGCGCTCCAGCTCTAAGGAACCAGTACATGTCCTCAGCCGCCGAAATGGTCTATGTCGAGCTCGAAACCCCGCTTGTTCGAGGCGAGAGTACCATCGCTAAGCTTTCGCTCCGCCGCCCGTTCGGCGGCGATTTCCGTGATATCTCGATGTCGAGGCTCACGCTCATGAACTATGACGAGGTCCGCAAGTTGCTGCCGCGCATCGCTCTCGAAGGCCTCACCGAGTTCGAGGTCGACAAGATCGCCGCGGCCGACTTGACCGAGATCTGCAACGAGCTCTCGGATTTTTTGTTCACGAAGAAGCGCCGGACGGAATTCCTGAACGCGTAGAGGATTGGATGGCCGATATCTTCTGGATTCTCGGCCATCCATCTTACGAAGCGCTCTGCGCAATGACGCTCACCCAACTGGCCGAGTGGCATAACCGCGCCGCCGCCCGCCAACCGCGGAGCTGAGCCCAAACCGTAGATCGGCGGGGACATCATGGATCGCACACTCTCTCTGCTGGTCAAATTCGCGGCACTCGACAAGCTGACTGCACCGCTGCGCACGATGAGCGGCGGCGCGAAGAAGACCGCTCGAGAGCTGATCGAGACGCGCAAGGAAGTGCTCGGCCTCGAAAAGGCGGCAGGGAACGTCGCCGCGTTCAAGACTCAGGCAGCGGCGATCGCCAAGACCTATGAGGAAATGGACACTGCGCGACGGCGCATCCGCAACCTCAAGCTCGAAATCGCTTCGGCCGACGGACCGACCGGCAGGCTAACTCGCAGCCTG
The DNA here is from genome assembly GCA_027489365.1 of Sphingomonadales bacterium. GTDB lineage: Bacteria > Pseudomonadota > Alphaproteobacteria > Sphingomonadales > Sphingomonadaceae > Sphingomonas. The sequence goes on along the minus strand of JAIXZV010000180.1, from coordinate 4,187 downwards.
GAAGCGGCGGAGAACAAGGTCGCCAAGCTGAGCAAGGCGCTGCCCCAACAGTCCGAACGTCTCAGCCAACTCAAGGGCAAGCTGCGCGACGCCGGCATCGACGCAGACAAGCTTGCACAGGCCGAGGATCGGCTCGCCCGCAGCCTCGCCGCCGCGAATGCGAAGCTCGACCAGCAACGCGAGAAGGAAGCCAAGCTTCACGCGCAGGCCGCACGGGTCGATCGCGCCAAGGCGGTCGGCAGCAATATCCGTTCGGCCGGCGTGCGCGGCCTCGCCATCGGGGCCGCGACCGCAGCGCCGGGGATCTTGGCGAGTAATCAAGCCAGAGATTTCGATTCGGTAATCGCGGACATCGGGATCAATACCGGCATTGCCGATAAGCAGCTTGCGTCGCTGCGCGCCAATCTTCTGAAAACGGCCCCAATAGTCGGGCAACTTCCATCAAAGTTGGCCGAAAGCGTAGCGACCTTGGCAGGCCTTGGTATCGACCCGCGCGCCGCCGCGGCGCTGTCCGCACCGATCGGCAAAATCGCGACAGCCTGGAAGGCAGATACCAACGACATCGCGAAGGCGGCATTCGCCAACTATACAAATTTGAAAATCCCGCTTGTGCAAGCGACTGAGGCCATGGATGCCTTCGCATATGCTGGGCAAAAGGGCGGCTTTGAACTGAACGCCATGTCGTCGTTCCTGCCGTCACTCAGCGGTCGCCTGCAATCTCTCGGACAAAGCGGCGTCAAAACCGCCGCCGATCTTGGGGCCGCGCTACAGGTTGCGTTTGCCGATACCGGCAATTCTGACGAAGCCGCTAATAATATTCAAAACGTACTCGACAAGATCAACACCAAAGAGACGATCGCGAACTTCGCAAAGCTCGGGATCGACCTGCCTAAGGCACTCAAGAAAGCTTATGCCGAAGGGCGAACGCCGCTCGAAGAAATCGCAGCGTTGACAACAAAAGCCACGGGCGGCGACCTGAGCAAGATCAGCAATCTCTTTGGCGACGTGCAGGCTCAGGCCGGGGTTCGATCCCTCATACAACATCGCGACGAGTACCTGAAAATCAGGGAAGGGGCATTAAAGGCAAGCGGCTTGAGCGATCGGGTATTCGCGGCTCGCACCAAAAATGACCCCGCGCTCCGCCAAGCTAGGTTCAATGCATCGCTCCAGCGTTTCCAGATCGTGATCGGGACGCGCATTCTGCCATACGTCAGCGCGCTCCTCGAACGCGGCGGCATGGTGCTCGACTGGATTTCCGACTGGGCCGACCGCAATCCCGCGCTCGCGAACGGACTCGCGTTGGTCGGGACTGGGTTAGGGGCGATGCTCGGCGTGATCTCCGCCCTCGCCATTCCATTGGGGATCATCTGGCCGTTCCTCGTCCGGCTCGGCCCGGCAGCGCGGTTCGTCGGTGCTGCCTTCGGCCCGGTCGGTGCGATCCTGCGCGTCGTAGGCACCGCCTTGTTCTGGGTGCTCGGGGCCTTTGCCGCCTTGATCGGCGTGCCCGTCTGGGCCGCTGCGGCGATCGTCGCCGGCGTCGCCTTGATCGGGCTGGCGATCTATAACCATTGGTCGAGCATCAAGACTGCTTTCAACACCGGAGTGGCTTCGCTGAAAGGCATGATCCCGAGTTTCCGTTCGATCGGCGCGATGATGCTCGAAGGGCTCTTGTCGATGCTAAGCCCGGTGCGGCTGATCCGGCATATCTGGAACATGGGCGTGGCGGCGATCGGCGCTTTCAAGAAGGTGCTTGGTATCCAATCCCCCAGCCGCGTCTTCGCCGAGCTCGGCGGGCACATGATGGGCGGGCTGCATCAAGGGCTCGATACCGGGGTTGCCGCACCGCTTGCGCGGATCCGCAGCGCCGGCCGCGATCTTACCCGCGCGATGGCGGTCGGCGTCACCAGCGCTTCGCTTGCTTCGTCGCCCGTAGCGGCTTCGGGTGGTGTTTCGGGCCGTGCGGCCGAAGCGCCGCGATCGATCCATATCGGGCAGATCGTCATCAAACAGCAACCTGGGGAGGATGCCGTCGCGCTTGCCAGGCGCGTTCGCGAGGAAATCAAGAAGCTGGAAGCTGGCGAGCGCCGCTCCTCCTTTCAGGACGATGCCTGATGCAGCTCGCCGCCCTAGGCCTGTTCGTGTTCGAACTTGCCAGCTTCCCGTTCGAGGATCTGTCGCGCCGCGCCGCGTGGCGGCATGGCCGCACCGCCCGCGTCGGTGCGCGCGATGCGTCACAATATCTCGGCCCCGGCGACGACACGCTGCGCATCGGCGGTCGGCTCTTCCCGACCGTCGCAGGAAGCTACGGCGCGATCGAGCGGCTCCGCGCCATGGCCGACGAAGGCGAAGTCTATGATTTCGTCGACGGCAGCGGCACAGTGTGGGGCGGCTTCGTCATCACCGGCCTCGACGAACAGCAGAACGTGTTCCTGGAAGATGGTACCCCGCGTCGCAAGGATTTCACGATCGAGCTGAACCGCGTCGATTGATGGTCGGATCAGCATCCGCCACCGGCAAGCGCGCCAACGTCGCCGACTTCCGCCTGTCGGTGGGCGGCCAGGATTTCACCAGCAAGGCGCGTCCGCGCTTGGTCTCGCTATCGCTTACCGAAAAGCGCGGGGGCGAAGCCGACGATCTCGAAATCGTTCTTGATGACAGCGACGGCCGACTCGCGCTCCCGCGAAAGGGTGCCGAGATTCGCTTGCAGCTCGGCTGGCTGCAGGGCGGCGGCGTCACGATCGGTCTGGTCGACAAGGGCCGCTTCAAGGTTGACGAGGCGAGCTGGTCCGGCTCGCCAGACCAGGTGACGATTCGCGCGCGTTCGGCCGATTTGACCGGGGTGTTCCGCACGCGACGTGAAAAAGGGCATAATGACACGACGCTTGGCGCGATCGCGCACAAGGTCGCTTCCGCCAACGGCCTGGAGGCGCGCATCGATGGCGATCTTGCGGGGATCGCCGTTCCCATCCTGACCCAGCACCACGAAAGCGACATGGCGCTGCTCCGCCGCCTTGGTCGCCAGCATGATGCCGTCGCGACGGTGAAAGACGGCAAGCTGATCCTGTCGCCGATCGGCAAGGGCGCGACCAGCTCTGGCAAGGCGCTCCCGACAATAACGCTCACCCGTGCAGATGGCGACGGGCCCAGATATACCGAGGTCGATCGATCGGCCGATGCGGGCGTCGAGGCGCGCTGGCACGATCAGGACTCGGGAACGCGCAAGACCGTCAAGATCGGCGGCGGATCCGGCACGCCCAAACGCTTGCGCAAAGTCCACCACAGCGAGGCCGATGCCAAGGCTGCTGCGAAAGCCGAGGCTAGCCGCTCGAAACGCGCGGAGGCTACCTTCGAGATGAATTTGGCGCTCGGCCGACCGGGCCTCTACCCGGAAACCGGCGTCAAGCTCATCGGATTCAAACCCCCGATCGACGCGCACAAATGGATCGTCGCCGAACTTCGGCACCGCCTGGACGGGAACGGCGGGATGACGACGTCGCTCAAGCTGGAGACGAAGGGCTAGATGGAAAGCGGACTACACGCCATCCTATTGAACCGCGCAATCCCTTAACATCGGCATCGACATAACCTCGCTTACATCCTGACAAAGCAATGTGACCTTTTGCCCTTTGTCGAAATCCTTCGCCTTCGGTTTATCGCCGTCGATCAGCGTCGCTTGTGCGCTGAGATACGGGTTGTCGGTCTTCAGCTGGACCTTCGGGTCATCCAGCACGTCGAGCATGACCCCGGCTACCGTCCCGCTCACGAGCAGCGGCCTGCCGCCATAGTCGGATTGGGCGCGGGCTTCGTTATTTGTATAGGCCCGCGCGAGCTGGACGGCGCTCACTTTTACCGGCGGCGCGGCAGGCACCGCAAGGTCGCCAGTTGCGATCGCGCTGGCGTTCCCATTGGGCGTCGAAGCTGGGCTGCTGCCGAACATGGCACCGATGATCGCCAGCACGATGAGCAGCCCCAGGCACCCGAAGGTCCCATTGCGCAAGGTATGCGATTTCTTCTTTGGCTCGTTTGCTGCTGTTTCTGACATACGCCTTCCCCACGATTATCGTTTACTATGACGCACACGCATGCGTCTTTTCGAGATATTGCCCCATAAGGGTACTGCCGCGTTCTGACAGGGCGACTTGGCCGTGCGGTTCGCCGCTCTCTGACACCACGACAATCAGCTCCTG
>JAIXZV010000210.1 GCA_027489365.1 Sphingomonadales bacterium | reverse complement strand
TTTGGCGCGGAACTGTCGGCGCTAGTGCAGGAACGCTGCTTCTACCATCTCGAAGCCCCGATCGAGCGCGTGACCGGCTTCGACACGCCCTATCCGCACAGTCTGGAATGGGCGTATTTCCCCGGGCCGGTGCGGATCGGCGAGGCGCTCAAGAAGATCATGAAGGACGCATAGTGGCGGCCTTCCCCCAGCCCGTTCGTGTCGAGCGAAGTCGAGACACCTGCGCGGCCCTCAGTTTCTCGACTTCGCTCGAAACGAACGGATTATTGTAATGGCGCGGTTTACGTTCAAACTCCCCGATATTGGCGAAGGCATTTCCGAGGCCGAGATCGTCGCCTGGCATGTAAAGGTCGGCGACCGGGTCGAGGAAGACCAGCAGCTTGCCGACATGATGACCGACAAGGCGACCGTTGAGATGGAATCTCCCGTGTCGGGGATCGTCGTCGAGCTGGCGGGCGAAGTCGGCGATCAGGTGTCGATCGGCGCGGCGCTGGTGGTGATCGAAACCGAGGGGGATTTCTCGGCGTCCGAAGCGCCGGCGTTGGAGCCGGTGACGGATGCGGTGAAGGCTGCGCCGCTGAGCGCCGATCAGGTCGAGGTGGCGGAGCAATATGAGGCGGAGAATCCGGGGGTGGAGGAGGCGCAATCTGCCGCGAGCGCCGCGACCAGTGCTCCTGCGCAGGCAGGAGCCCAGGGTTCAGAGCGCGGCACCAGTAACCCTGGGCTCCTGCCTGCGCAGGAGCACGCGGTTGCGAAAGCCCTAGCCTCCCCCGCCGTGCGCGCCCGCGCGGCGGACCTTGGCATCGACCTCGCGCACGTCAAAACCGAATCCGACCGGGTGCGCCACAGCGATCTCGACGCCTTCCTGCGCTATGGGCAGGGCCAGGGCTATCACGCCCCGCACGCGAGCCACGCCCGCGCCGACGAAGCCATCAAAGTCATCGGGATGCGCCGCCGCATCGCCGAGAATATGGCCGCGTCGAAGCGCGCGATCCCGCACTTCACCTATGTTGAGGAGATCGACGTCACCGCGCTCGAGGCGATGCGCGCCGATCTCAACGCCAATCGCGGGCAGCGGCCCAAGCTTACGATGCTCCCGCTGCTGATCGCGGCGATCTGCAAGACCGTGCCCGCCTTCCCGATGATCAACGCGCGCTATGATGATGAGGCGGGCGTGGTGACGCGCCACGGTGCCGTGCATCTCGGCATGGCGACGCAGACCGATGCGGGGCTGACCGTCCCCGTGATCCGCGACGCGCAGGATCGCAATGTCTGGCAACTCGCCGCCGAAATCCTGCGGCTGGCCGAGGCGGCACGCGCCAACAAGTTGAAGCCCGACGAGATGGGCGGCGGCACACTGACCGTCACCTCGCTCGGGCCGCTCGGCGGGATTGCGACGACGCCGGTGATCAACCGCCCCGAAGTCGCGATCATCGGGCCGAACAAGATCGTTGAGCGGCCAATCTTTGTCGGAGATGAGATCGTCCGCGCGAAGCTGATGAACCTGTCGATCAGTTGCGACCATCGCGTCGTCGACGGCTGGGACGCCGCGAGCTTCGTGCAGGCGTTGAAGCGCTATCTGGAGACGCCGGTCCTGCTGTTCGCCGACTGACCGCATCGACACACTCCTGCGACAATCCGGGCTTAGCTGCGGCTTCACTCGGGTAGTGTGGAGTGTGGACGATGGCGAATTGGGTCTTGGTGCTGGCATTGCTTCAGGCGGCGGCACCCCCGCCATCGTCACCGTCGCCGCAAGTCCATAGCGAGCCGCTCGCCGGGCAATTGCCGCCGCTCGATGCGCCGGAGGCGCGCGGGCCGGAGCGCTTTCGCCCGCGCGGACCGTTGTTCATCAGTCCGATGGGCGAGCCCTTCCGCGGCCCCGATCCGGTGCGCCTGTGGTTCGATCGCGCCGACGCGAACCATGACGGCGTGGTGACGCAAGCCGAATTCGTCGCCGATGCGGATCGCTTCTTTCTGCTGCTTGACCGTGCGCATGACGGCGAGATCGACCCCGACGACATCGACTATTACGAAACCGTGCTCGCGCCGGAAATCCGCAGTGGCGGCGGGGGTGGTGCCTTCCCGCGCGGCGGCGGTGGCGGTCGTCGCGGTGGCAGGGGTGGCGGCGGCGGCGGGCATCGCGGTGGCGGCGGTGCTGGGCCGGAAGACGGCGCGGGTGGCGGCGGCGAAGCGACCGCGCCTCCGGTCGGATCGTATGACGCAAGCGCGCAGGGTGCCGCCCGCTTCGGCTTCTTCGCTTACCCGGAACCGGTGACGGCGGCGGATGCCAATCTCAACCGCGGCGTCGATATCCGCGAGTTTCGCGCCGCTGCCGAACAGCGCTTCGCGTCGCTCGACAAGCGCGGTGACGGACGGCTGACCTTCGACCAATTGCCCAAGCTCGCGCCTGTCGGGGCAGGCGGGCATCGCCCAGGCGGGTCGGGTGGACGCCGCGGCGGCGGGATGCCGCCCCGCGATCGGGGTGACTGAAGCCTTTCGGGATTCCCGGGCGCGTCGGCCATCAAATGCGTGCCCATAAGCATCGCCTTGCACAGGACGCGCGTCGCCATGCTATTCTCGCGTGCAGCGCCGGGTGATCGACCGCGCGGGCCGGGAGGGCGTTTGCGATGAAGCGAGAGGTACGGTTCCCCAATGCCGCGGGGGTGATGCTCGCCGGGTCGATCGAGCTGCCGCCGGGCCGCACTCGCGCGGTTGCGGTGTTCGCGCATTGCTTCACCTGCACCGCGCGCAGCTACGGCGCGCGGCGCGTGAGTCTTGCGCTCGCCGAGCAGGGGATCGCCACGCTGCGCTTCGATTTCACGGGCCTCGGCGAGAGCGAAGGCGCGTTCGCCGACAGCCATTTCACCGCCAATGTCGATGATCTGGTCGTGGCGGCGGCCTATCTGGAAAGCGGCATCGGCGCGCCTGCGATCCTGATCGGCCATTCGCTCGGCGGTGCGGCGGTGATTGCGGCGGCGGAGCGGATCGCCTCGGTCAAGGCGGTCGTGACGATCGCCGCGCCGTTTGATCCGGCGCATGTTTTGCATCTCATCAAGGGTGCCGAGGAGGTTGGCGGGCAACAGACCGAAGTGTCGATCGGTGGGCGGCCTTTCCGGATCGGGCGCGAATTCCTGCAGTCGGTCGCGGGGCAGGATCAGGCGGCGCGGCTCGGGCGGTTGAAGCGCGCGCTGCTGGCGCTGCATTCGGCGACCGATGCGACCGTCGGGATCGAAAATGCGCGCGCCATTTTCGAAGCGGCCAAACACCCTAAGAGCTTCGTGGCGCTCAACGGCGCGGATCATTTGCTGACCGATCCGGAGCAGGCGCGGTACGCCGCGATGATCATCGCCGCCTGGGTGCAACCGTTCCTCGGCCCCGCCATGCCGATCGATGCAGTGCCCGAGGGGCATGTCCGCGTGACCTCGACCGAGGCGAAGTTCGTGCAGATCGTCGATTCATCGGGCCACAGCTTTCTCGCCGACGAACCGCTTGCGGTGGGCGGCAGCGATCTCGGGCCGACGCCGTACGATCTGCTGCTCTCGGCGCTCGGCACCTGTACTGCGATGACGCTGCGGCTGGTGGCGGAGAAAGAGGGCATCCCGCTGACCGGGGTGTCGGTGACGCTCAACCACAGTCGCCGCCATGCCGATGATTGCGCCGCGTGCGCGACGGGCCAGCCGCAGATCGAGGTACTGGAACGCGTGATCCGGCTGGAGGGCGAGTTGAGCGAGGCGCAGCGGATGCGGATGCTGGTGATCGCCGACAAATGCCCGGTGCACCGCACGCTCGAAAACCATCCCCGGATCGAGACGCGGCTAGTTTAAGACATTCGCAAAGGAATGAACCTGGTGCAAATTTCCGTATAGGTTACGGATTTTTTACAATAAATCTCGGCTGTGAATTTGTTCGATGCTGTAGGTGTCTAAGTGTCGTAATAGACGGTTTTATTAGTCAATTATCACGTAATTGACTCAACCTGTAAATGAGCAGACATTCTGTGTGAAATCGACTCAGTCGATATCAGGCAGGAGGGGGCTTTTATGACATCGTTCAAGATAAAGATCGGCCTAGTATCGGTTGCAACGGTTGCCGGGTTCGCTGCGATAACGGCGGCTGATGCGCAACTTGTGCCAACGGACGCAGCCCCCGTTTGCGCGATCGCGCCTTCGACTTTCGCCGCCATGTTCGATTCGGGCACTGTCACGCTCAACGGCTCGGTAAAGGCCGCCGACAGCACAGTAGTTCTGACGCCCAACTGCCCATTTTTCAGCTGGAGCCACCAGATGTTCCTGTGGCTTACCTCGCCGGCACCACGCCGCTATGGCGGCGGCAGCCACATCATGTTTTCACCGAGCTTCTACACGGTCACGCCTGAAGACAGCAGCGGGCGGCGCACTTTCCTCCCCAATCAGGTCGGCCGTCCGGTCAACATGCTGCTGCGCGCGACCGAACTCGGACCACACGGGTTGCCTGCACTGGTCTCCAAATCGGGGCAGGTGATCGAAGTCGCGCGGCCCGATCGCGCCAAACCCGTCCCGCCGGTCATCCGGCTGCAAAGCGGTGCGCTGATGCGCGTGACCGATGTGTCGCGGGATGCACAAGGACTGCTGCGCTTCGTTGGCCCGAACGGTGCAGTGTTGCAGCCGCGCCGGCTGGTCTTGCCGAAGATCGCTCGACCGGTCGCAAAGCTCGAAAGCGGGCGGCTGCTGCCGGTCGTCTCCGCGAAGGCGCTCGATAAGGCGATCCAAGCGCGCAAGTTCATCATCCGCGGCATACCCGTGTTCATCGATGCGAATAACGCCGTCATCGATGTCGAATCCGGCCAAGCCGATGGCGGCGTGCTGCTCTCACAGAACAATTCGCTGATCTATTACATCACCGTGGTCAACGACGTGTTCGCCTATCATCGTACGATGCACGGCGCGGCGGTTATCCCGCCGGTCAACAATATTACCTTCCCGAAAACCACGGCCGACGCCAACGCCGTCAAGCTGTTCGCTGCCGCCCACGGCCATACGATCACCGACCCGCAGGCACTCGCCGTCGAATCGAAAAGCAGCTGGATCGAGGCGTCGTCGGTGCCCAATCCGGCAGACTATATCTCGGTCAATGCCACCGTCCCGACCTTCGACAAGTCCGATCCCAATATGTGGAAGCCGGGTGCGCCGAAGGTCGTGAAACTGGTGATGGTCGGGATTCACGTCGTCGGCAGCACCAACGGGCATGGCGAAATGGTGTGGGGCAGCTTCGAACACATGACCAGCGCGCCCAATGCGGCCTATAGCTACACCGCCAAAACAGGCCCGAGCACGACGGTTACGAAAACCGTGCCGCAAAATACGACCGGTGCATGGCTGTTCACGCCCAGCGGATCGGCCGGTCCGTTCAATCCGATGAATGCCAGCTTCGACAGTGGCAACATCATCGGCACGCCGGTCAGTTCCAGCCCGATCCTGCGGATGTTCCCCTGGGGGTCCAGCGGGTCGAACGTTGGACTCAATACGCAGGTCATTTCGGCCAATGCGAGTGTCATCTCGCAATTGATCCCCGGCGACATCCGCGCGCGGTATTTCCAGCTCGGCTCGACCTGGACGATCGGTGGGGCGCCGCCCAATGGCAGCAATCAGGTCGGCACCAATCAACTGGCGAATGCGACGATCGAAAGCTTCGCGCAGGGCACCAATTGTTTTTCGTGTCACGGGACCAACACCGTGAGCGTCAGCCATATCTATCGCGAACTGAAGCCGTTGTTTTAGGAGACGGTCATCGTCCCGTGCTCCGCGCCGGGACGATGCCGACGTGCGCAGCTCAATTTTTGGCGGCACACGGGATGTGTGGTGCTTGCAACCGAGCAATTCGCGCCTGTTCCTGACCGCAGCCGCACGCTAGGCCGTGCGCGCCGCCGGTATCGGGCCGTCGGGGCGAATGATGGGCAGCGATGGCGCGGCTAATTCTGTTCAACAAGCCGTATGGCGTCCTCTCGCAATTCACCGATGCGGGATCGGACACGGCGCGGGCGACGCTGTCGGAATTCGTGCAGGTGCCCGGCGTCTATCCCGCCGGTCGGCTCGATCGGGACAGCGAGGGATTGTTGCTGCTGACCGACGACGGACGGTTGCAGGCGCGCATCGCCGACCCGCGGTTCAAATTGCCTAAGACCTATCTGGTGCAGGTGGAGGGGGAGCCCGACGACGCGAGCCTGTCCGCTTTGCGGAAGGGCGTGCTGCTAAAGGACGGTATGACCCGCCCAGCCGAGGTGGAGCGGATCGACCCGCCCGAACTGTGGCTGCGCGATCCGCCGGTGCGGTTTCGCAAGAGCGTGCCCGATTGCTGGCTGCAGCTCACGATCCGAGAGGGGCGCAACCGCCAGGTGCGGCGGATGACGGCGGCGGTTGGCTTGCCGACCTTGCGGCTGGTGCGCTGGCGCGTGGGGGACTGGACCCTCGACGGGATCGCGCAAGGGGCGTGGCGTGAGGCCGCGGTCTGACGCGCCGGCGTCGTATCGCACAGAATCGGACCGAGATTATCTGGTCGATCCTTCCCGCCGCGTGTTACACAAGTGGAACGATCGACCATGAACAATCCATAGGCGGGGGCTGTGATGTCGGGGGTAGATGCAATCGTTAAATCGACTCGAGCGGCGATGGTCGGCGTGGTGACGCTCGGCCTCGCGGTTAGTGGGTGTACTGGGAGCGGAGCGGGCGGTTCGAACGCGAACGGTGCCGTTACAACCGCCGCCGCGACACCGGTCACGACCAATCCTTGCAAGGCCGGCCCCAATACGCTCGCATCGACGATGGTCTCCAGTCCGGCGCGCGACGACACCAGCGTCTATTGCTTCGCCTGGCAGGAATTCGTCGCGCTCAACTGGCAGGCCGACCCAACCAACCCCGGCTATCCCAATCCCAAGGCGCTGCCCGCTTCGTTCGGCACGCCGGGGGACACCAGCCCGAAGGTGTGGGAAAGCTATATGGAAGCGTCCGCCGTCTTCACCGCCACGCCGATCAAGGGCACATGGCAGGCCAAGCGCCCGGCCTCGAAAGTGCTGAGCCGGACATCGAAGTTCGGTGCGGCGGACCTCAGCGACATCTATCAGGCGGGCAGCGGCCATCACTGGCTGACCAATGCGCGCGGCGATCTCACTTATTACGAGATCATGATGAATCGCGACGAATATGAATTCATCACGACGCAGAAGTTCGATCTGACCTCGGCCGCCGGGCAATTGGCGTGCGCCAGCCAGCCGGGCAAATATCTCAACGACGGCCCGCCGGGACCGCCGCCGCGGGGCGCGCTGATGCGGGGTGGTATGACCATGCCCGAAGGCCAGTCGAACGGCTGGGACGACACCGACTGCGAGGGTAACATCAAGACTTATGGCGACCATGTCGGCGCGATGGAGGTGAAGGCATCGTGGACGCCGCTGCCCGCCGACCATTCGCTCGATTATCGCTACAAGACCGCGATCGCCGAAATCGTCGACCCGACGACCAAGGCCAAGCGACAGGTAACCGTCGGTCTGGTCGGCCTACACATCGCGCGCAAAACGGTCGCGTTCCACCAATGGATCTGGGCGACGTTCGAGCAGATCGACAATACGCCGGACGAAGCGCCGGGCGGTGGCTTCGTTGCGCCGACCTTGCCCGCCAACCCCAATCAGAAACCGTCGCCGGGCTACACCTTCTTCAACCCGAAGTGCGACCCGAAGGCCAATGCGTTCAAATGCGTGCATAACGCGCCGCCGACACCCTGTCCGCCGGCGCCCGGCGGAACCTGCCAGCCCTTCACCGCGCCAATGCAGATCACGCGGGTGACGCCGGTATCGGCGACGGCGAACAGCGTGACGGCCTATTTCTGGAGCCTGCTGCCCGCGAAATCGGTGTTCAATTATTATCGGCTGGTCGGCGTGCAATGGCCGACCGACAGCGGCAACCCGCTCCCGGCGGGCCAGCGCCTGCCGTTGCCGCAAGGCGCGCCCTCACCCAAGGGTGCGGCGGGCGGGACTGCGCAAATCCTCGCCGATGCGACGCTAGAGTCATTCCAGCAGACGCAGGCCGGGTGCATGGATTGCCATGCCAATTACACGGCGATCGCTTCTGCGCCGGGGCTGCAGGCTTCGGCTGGGGGCTGGCGCAAGGTGTCGAAGCTCGCGGCTGGCGCGCAGCAGCCTTATGCTTCGGATTATTCGTTTTTGTTTTTGACCGAGACGAAGCGGTAGGGGCTCGGTGGACGGGTGGCGACGCGGCGAAGCCGCGTCGTCGGACGGCGCTTTGGCGCCGCCGGCCGGTCGCGTAGCCTTTTGCTGGATTTAGCTTCGCTAAATCTGCGCGCTACGCGACTTCAAACAGTCCCGCAGCCCCCATGCCCCCCGCCGTACACATCGAAACCACAACCCAGCGAACCCCACGCCGACGCCCCTCGATCAGCGCGTGACCGACCAGCCGCGACCCCGTCATCCCGAACGGATGCCCGATCGCAATCGCGCCGCCGTTGACGTTGTACTTTTCCGGATCGATCCCGAGGAAATCGCGGCAATACAGGCATTGCGACGCGAACGCCTCGTTCAACTCCCACAGGCCGATGTCGGCAACCGACAGCCCGGCGCGCGCGAGCAATTTGGGGATGGCGAAGACCGGGCCGATGCCCATTTCATCGGGCGCGCAGCCCGCGGCCTGAAACCCGCGATAAATCCCCAGGATATCGCGTCCTTCGGCCTTGGCCGTCGCGTGATCCATCACGATCTGTGCAGATGCGCCGTCGGAAAGCTGGCTGGCATTGCCCGCGGTGATGTTCTGCCCCGGCCCGGTGAACGCGCCGCCCGGCCAGACGGTCTTTAGCCCCGCGAGTCCCTCGGCGGTGGTCCCGGCGCGAATGCCTTCGTCCTGCGACAACGTCACCGTCTCGCTCCCGGTCCGCTCGCCGCTCTTGTCGAAGATCGCCTTTTCGACCGTGATCGGCGCGATTTCGGCGGTGAACGCCCCCGTTTCCAGTCCGCGCACCGCGCGTTGCTGGCTGAGCGCGGCATAGGCATCCTGCGCCTCGCGGCTGATGCCATAGCGCTCGGCGACGATCTCGGCGGTTTCGATCATCGGAATGTACGCGGCGGGTTCCTGCGCGATCACCGATTGATTGACGTAGCGCGGCGCATCCTTGGTCACGGTGAAGCTGACCGATTCCATGCCCCCGGCAAGCGCGACATCCAGTTCGTCGCAAATGATGCTCCGCGCGGCGAGCGCAATCGCCGTCAGCCCGGAGCCGCATTTGCGATCGAGCGTGAAGGCGGGGACGCTTTGTGGCAGGCCCGCCGCGAAGGTCGCCATCCGCCCGGCATTGCTGCCCTGGCTGCCCCATTGATTGCCGACGCCCCAGAAAATCTCGTCGATCCGCGCCGGATCGATCCCGGCGCGCTCGACCGCCGCGTTCATCACATGCGCTGCCAGCACCGGCGCCTCGGTTGCGTTGAACGCGCCGCGATAGGCCTTGCCGATCGGCGTGCGGGCGGTGGAAACGATCGCGGCTTCGCGCATGGGACTGGCCTTTCGCTTGGGGACGTGCGGCGTACCGTCTGCACGGTTTCTCCACAAGCGCGGGATCAGGGATGGATGGGAGTCAAATACAAAGCGGCAATACCAGCTTCCGTTCGCCCTGAGCTTGTCGAAGGGCTGCTTTCCTTTTGGGTCAACGTCGCAAGAGGAGGGCAGTGCTTCGACAAGCTCAGCACGAACGGAGGTGGTTGACCATTTACACCCCGGAGCCACTATGCCGTCCATGAGCCACATCCTGATCGTCGATGACGACCCGCACATCCGCGAATTGCTGGCCTTCGCGCTCGGCAAGGCCGGGATGAGCGTGGCCGAGGCCGCCGATGGCGAGGATGCGCTGGCGGCGCTCGCGCGGCGGATGCCCGATCTGATGGTGCTGGATATCAATATGCCGCGTCTCAACGGGCTCGACCTGTGCCGCAAATTGCGCGCCGAGGGCGGGGCAGGGGCAGCACTGCCGATCCTGTTCCTCTCCTCGCGCGACGACGAGATCGACCGCATCGTCGGGATCGAAATCGGCGGCGATGACTATGTCGTGAAGCCCTTTTCCCCGCGCGAAGTGGTGGCGCGGGTCGGTGCGATCCTGAAGCGCGGGACTGCACCGGCCCTGCCGCCCAAGGCCGTGACGCACGCGCGCCTGTCGCTCGATACCGAGGCATGGGAAGCGCGTTTCGACGATGTTCCGGTGCTGCTCACCGCGACCGAATTCCAGTTGCTGCTGCTGTTCGCGACGAGCCCGACCAAGGTCTTCTCGCGCGATGCGATCATCGATCGGCTGCACGGGCCGGGCTTTGCGATCACCGACCGGACGATCGACAGCCATGTCCGCAATCTGCGCGGCAAATTTCCCGAGGTCGATCTGATCGAGACGCGGGCCGGGATCGGATATCGCATCGGCAGTTGCGCTTGATCGCTGCTTTGAAGAGTTTCGCCAAGGCGCATTGGCCGAAGCTACATTTGCGCGTCATCCTGTTCGGGACGCTGCTGTTCGTCGCGGCGCTGCCCGGCGTCGCGGCGCTGTCGCTGCGGGTATATGAGAATACGATCGTCCAGCAGACCGAATCCGAGCTGATCGCGCAAAGCGTGGTGCTGGCGGCGGCGTATAAATCGGCGTGGCGCGGTGGCGTGCCCGACCCGAGTCCGCGCCCGCTCGCGCCCGAGGTGCCGGGGATCGACTTGCGCACCGATGCGGTGCTGCCGCGCGCGCCACGCGGCGTGTCCGCCGGAGCGCCCGATCGTCATGCCGCGCAAGTCGCGCAAGCGCTGCGTCCGATCGTCAGCGATGCGGTCGCCGTCACGCTGACCGCGACGCGATTGCTCGATGCGCGGGGGACTGTCGTGCTTGGCCGCGACGATGCCGGGTTGAATTTTGGCAAACTGGCCGAAGTGCGCGCGGCGTTGCGCGGGCATCCAGCGACCGTCCTGCGCGAACGCAGCGCGAAGGAAATGGCCGACTGGCGCGCGATGCTGAGCCGTGCCTATGCGATCCGCGTGCATCACGCGCGGCCGGTGATTGCGGACGGCAAGGTGATCGGCGTGGTGATGGTGACGCGCTCCCCGCGCGGGCTGTTCATCGGCATTTGGCAGGACCGGGTCGCGATTTTGCTCGGCTCGGGCGTGATCTTTCTGACGTTGCTGGTGCTGGCCGGCTTGCTCTCGCGCGGGATCGCACGGCCGATCTCGGCGCTGGCACGCGCGAGCGACGATGTCGCGCGCGGGGTGCCGGTGGTACCCGAGACGCCCGTCACGGCAGCGATCGAGATCGCGCAGCTTTACGACAATTTCCGCAGCATGGCGGCGCGGATCGAGCGCCGCTCGCGCTATCTCCGCGATTTCGCGGCGGCGGTGAGTCACGAATTCAAGACGCCGATCGCGGGCATTCGCGGCGCACTCGAACTGCTCGGCGATCATGGCGCGGAGATGAGTGCCGAGGAACGCGCGCGCTTCCTCGGCAATGCGACGGCGGATGCCGACCGGCTGGCGCGGCTGGTGCAGCGGCTGCTCGATCTGGCGCGCGCCGACATGGCGACGATCGATGCCGATGCACGGGCGGATGTCGTCGCGGCGGCACGGCGGGTGGCGGATTCGTTTCGCGGGGGTGCGTTCGCGGTCGAGGTGATTGCAGGCACGGTGCCCGATGCGCGGGTGACCAGCGCGGCGATCGAGACGATCCTCGAAACCGTCGTCGAAAATGCGCGGCAGGCGGGGGCTTCGCTGGTCACGATCCGGATCGAAGCTATGGACGGGGTGCGCCTATCGGTGGCGGATGACGGGCCGGGGGTGGCGGCGGCGGACATCGAGCGCATTTTCGAACCCTTCTTCACCGGACGGCGCGAGGAGGGCGGGGCGGGCCTCGGCCTCGCGATCGCGCGCTCGCTGCTCGCGGCGAGCGGCGGGACGATCGTTGCGGAACGGGTGAAGCGGGGGGCGTGTTTCCGGATAGGGCTGGTCGCGGCGACCTGAAGAAAGGGATTGCCACGCGAAGGCGCGAAGGAAGAAGAAGGTTTGTTCGCGCAGAGGCGCAGAGGCGCAGAGAAGAGGAGAAAATGAGAACGAGCGCGGTAGCGCTCCTCCATGTGCACTGTGTCTCCCGAACGATAGCGCCGGGCGAGTCATCTCTGCGCCTCCGCGCCTCTGCGCGAACCAAATCTCTTCGCGTCTTCGCGCCTTCGCGTGAAAATCGTGTAGAGCGCCTCCGATGAGCACTCAAACCTACGACACCATCATCCTCGGCGCCGGTGCCGCCGGCCTCATGTGCGCCTTCACCGCAGGGCAGCGCGGGCGGCGCGTTTTGCTGGTCGATCATGCCGAGGCGATCGGCAAAAAGATCCTGATTTCCGGCGGGGGGCGGTGCAATTTCACCAATCTCCACACCGCGGCCGACCGCTACATTTCCGCCAATCCGCACTTCGCGAAATCGGCGCTGGGGCGCTACACCGCGCAGGATTTCCTTGATCTGGTCGAGCGTCACGGCATCGCCTGGCACGAAAAGACGCTCGGGCAATTGTTCTGCGACGGCTCGGCCAAGCAGATCGTCGCGATGCTGCAGGATGAATGCGATCGGGGTGGGGTGGAGATCGCGCTGGGCCACCCGATCCGCGACGTGGCCCATGCCGACGGGCAGTACCGCATCACGGTGGGCGATCGCACCGCCACCGCCCCGGCGCTCGTCATCGCCACCGGCGGCCCGTCGATCCCGCAAATGGGCGCGACCGGCTTCGCTTATGATCTGGCGCGCAAATTCGGGTTGAAAGTGGTCGAACCGCGCCCCGCCTTGGTGCCGCTGACGCTGGGCGGGGAGGAAACATTGTTCCGCTCGCTCTCGGGCGTCGCGGCGGAGGTGGTCGCCAAAGCGGGCAAAGTGAAGTTCCGCGAGGCAGCACTCTTTACGCACAAGGGGCTGAGCGGCCCGGCGATCCTGCAAGTGTCATCCTACTGGCGGCATGGCGAGCCGGTCGGGATCAACTTCCTGCCCGATCTTGCCCCCGGCTGGCTCGTCGCGGTCAAACACGCCCGCCCGCGTGCGCGACTCGACAATACGCTTGGCAATCATTTGCCCGCCCGCCTCGCCGATACGCTGGCCGACCGGATCGGCATCGACGGCGAACTCGGCACCCACACCGACAAGGCCGTCGCGGCGGCGGCGGCGCAACTCGCCGATTGGCGCTTCACCCCCAACGGCACCGAGGGCTTCGCCAAGGCCGAGGTGACGGCAGGCGGTATCTCCACCGCCGAACTCTCCTCCCAGACGATGGAGGCGCGCAAGGTGCCGGGGCTCTACGCGATCGGCGAGGCGGTCGATGTCACCGGATGGCTAGGCGGCTACAATTTCCAATGGGCCTGGGCGAGCGGCTGGGCGGTGGGAATGGTGGTTTAGCAGGGCGCGCCGTCATGCTGAACTCGTTTCAGCATCCATCGTCCAACAATCGCCGTCTTTGCCTGTCGGACGATAGACCCTGAAACGAGTTCAGGGTGACGGATGCTGGTTGGACAAAGGTTCGAGTCCCAACCCGACCGCCAAATCGTCCCACATCGGGTTTTCCGATTCGATAAGGTTGATCTTCCAATCGCGATGCCACGCCTTGAGCTGTTTCTCTCGCGCAATTGCGGTCGGCATGTCAGCGAACAGCTCGTACCGGACAAGGCGATGGACGCCGTATCGCGAGGTGAAGCCTGGTACAGAGCCGGTGCGGTGTTGATACAAGCGCGCGATGAGGTCTGACGTGACGCCGATGTAGAGCGTGCCGTAATGGCCGCTTGCCAAAATGTAGACGCACGGTTGCTTGCTCATCTGCGGGTCTCGCCCCTGCTGCCGTCGACGTCCAGTGGGATGGGTTGGACACCAACGCGCACCGATCTTGCTGCGCGATGGATGCTGAAACAAGTTCAGCATGACGGCATTGAAGCGAGGCTTCGACAAGCCCCCGTGCATTTCCCGCACACCCGTGCTACAGGCCCGCTTTGGCGCGCGACCTCCGCCGCCCCAGATCCGGAATATCATGCCCTTTTCACATCTCCCGACGCTTCTCGGCGAAGCGCTCTCTGCCCGTGGCTATGCCGCGCCCACCCCGGTCCAGGCCGCCGTTATCCAGCCCGAGGCCGAAGGCCGTGACCTGATCGTTTCGGCGCAGACCGGCTCGGGCAAGACCGTCGCCTTCGGTCTCGCCATCGCTCCGCAATTGCTCGGCGAAGACGGTCTCCTGCCGCCGCCGCGCGCGCCATTGGCGCTGGCCATCGCACCGACGCGCGAACTCGCGCTGCAAGTCAGCCGCGAGCTCGAATGGCTTTACGGCAAGGTCGGCGCGCGGATTTCGACTTGCGTCGGCGGGATGGACGCGAGCCGCGAGCGCCGCAGCCTGGCGCACGGCACGCATATCGTGGTCGGCACGCCGGGCCGCTTGCGCGACCATATCGAACGCGGTGCGCTTGATCTGTCGAACCTCAAGGCCGTGATCCTCGACGAAGCCGATGAGATGCTCGACATGGGCTTCCGCGAGGATCTCGAACTGATCCTCGACGCCTCGCCCGCCGAACGCCGCACGCTGCTGTTCTCGGCGACGATGCCGAAGTCGATCGTCG
>JAIXZV010000040.1 GCA_027489365.1 Sphingomonadales bacterium | reverse complement strand
TTCCCTAAGGACATGCGCATGATCACGACGACGACACACCCTTTCGCCGCCATCATCCTCGCCGCGGGCAAGGGCACCCGCATGAAGTCCGATCTGCACAAGGTGCTGCATCCGATCGCGGGGCGACCGATGCTGTTGCATCTGATCGCTGCAGTCGCGGCGTTGAAGGCCGAGCGCACCGTCGTTGTGACGGGTGCGGGGCGCGAGCAGGTCGAGGCGGCGGTCTCGCCGCTCGGCATCGCGACGGCGCTGCAGGCCGAGCAGCTCGGCACCGGCCATGCGGTGGCGCAGGCCGAAGCAGCGCTCGCCGGGTTCGATGGTGATGTGGTGATCCTGTACGGCGACGTGCCGCTGGTTACCTCGGCGACGATGCATGCGATGATCGACCGGCTCAATGCGGACGACGCACCGGCCATCGTCGTGCTCGGTTTCCGCCCCGCCGATGCCGCCGCTTATGGCCGCATTATCGCGACCGACGGGATTATCGAGAAGATGGTCGAGTATAAGGACGCGACCGACGCCGAGCGTGCGGTCGATCTGTGCAATTCCGGCTTGATGGCGGTGCGCAGCGCTGATTTGTTCCCGCTGCTGGCGCGCGTCGGCAACGACAATGCGGCGGGGGAATATTATCTTCCCGATGTGGTCATGCTCGCGGCGGCCGATGGGCGGCGTTCGGCGGTGATCGAGACCGCTGCCGAGGAAGTTGCCGGGGTGAACAGCCGCGGCGAACTCGCAGGCGTCGAGGCATCGTGGCAAGCGACGCGTCGCGCGCAGGCGATGGCGGACGGCGCAACGCTTATCGCCCCGGAAACGGTTTGGTTCGCGCATGACACGGTGATTGGCCGCGACGTGGTCATCGAACCTAACGTTTTCTTCGGCCCCGGCGTGAGCATCGGCGATGGCGCGACGATCCACGCCTTCAGCCATATCGAAGGGGCGACGGTTGGCGCGAAGGCGGAAGTCGGCCCGTTCGCGCGGCTGCGCCCCGGTGCGGTGATGGGCGAAAAATCGAAGGTCGGCAATTTTGTCGAGATGAAGAAGGCGACGCTCGGGCCCGGTGCAAAGGCGAGCCATCTGACGTATCTCGGCGATGCCGAGGTCGGCGCGGATGCGAATATCGGCGCGGGCACGATCACCTGCAATTACGACGGATTTTTCAAGTATAACACCGTGATTGGGGCAGGCGCGTTCATCGGCTCCAATTCAGCGCTCGTTGCGCCGGTGACGATCGGCGCGGGGGCGACGGTCGGCGCGGGATCGGTCATCACCAAGGATGTCGAAGCCGATGCGCTCGCCATCGCGCGCGGCAAGCAGGAAGCGCGTCCCGGCTGGGGTAAAAGGTTCCGCGATGCGATGGCGGCGAAGAAAGCCGCCGCGCGGAAATCTTGACATGATATCGTGATATGATATCGGTATATCATGAGAACTCTGGTCGACATCCCGGACGACGATATCGTACAGCTCGACGCCCTTGCGGCGAAAACCAAGCGTTCGCGTGCGGCAGCGATCAGGGATGCCGTTCGGCTTTACCTGATCCGCAATTCCGATACGGATTGGATCGAACGCGGTTATGGCTATTGGGCGGATCGGACCGACATTGGCGACGCGGTCGAGTATCAGCGCGCGATCCGCGAGGATCGAACGCCCTATGAAGACTTGTGATCCGTGTCGGACCCGTTTTTTGATACCAACATCGTCATCGATTGGTTGATGCGTAAGCCGGCGGCCAAGTCGGAAATCTCTCGCTATCGCAAGCATCGTATCAGCCGCGTGGTATGGACTGAAGTTCTTGCTGGCGAGCCGCTTGAACGCCGCGATGTGATCCGCGATCTGATCGCGGGGTTCGAGGTGGTCGAAATCGATGCGCGCATTGCGAACGCGGCCGCAGATATCCGGCATCGCACGAGGATGAAACTGCTCGACGCGCTCATCCTCGCGACGGCGCAAGTCAATGGCGCGATTCTGGTCACCCGTAACACCAAGGATTTTCCGGCGAACATGCCGGGGATCCGTGTCCCTTACACCCTGTAGCGAAAGAGCGACCCCATGTGCGGTATCGTAGGCATTGTCGGCAAAGAACCCGTGGCCGAGCGTCTGCTCGATGGGCTGCGGCGGCTGGAATATCGCGGCTATGATTCAGCCGGGATCGCGACCGTGCATGATGGCGCGATCGATCGGCGGCGGGCCTCGGGCAAGCTGATCAATCTTGCGCGCGAACTGGCGACGTCGCCGCTTGATGGGACGGTCGGCATCGCGCACACGCGCTGGGCGACGCATGGCGGGCCGACCACCAACAATGCGCACCCGCACGCCACCGAAGAGGTGGCGCTGGTCCACAATGGTATCATCGAGAATTTCAAGCCGCTGCGCGCCGAACTGATCGCGCGCGGCCGGGTCTTCACCAGCGAAACCGACACCGAAGTCGTCGCGCATCTGATCAGCGAAAAGGTCGAGGGCGGGATGAGCCCGACCGATGCGGTGGCCGAGGTGCTGCCGCGCCTGCACGGGGCGTTCGCGCTCGCGATCCTGTTCCGCCAACATCCCGATCTGCTGATAGGTGCGCGCCTGGGCTCGCCGCTGGTCGTCGGTTATGGCGATGGCGAGACCTATCTCGGTTCCGACGCGCTCGCGCTCGCGCCGTTGACGCAGCGCATCTCCTATCTCGAAGAGGGCGACTGGGTCGTCATCACTGGCGAAGGCGCGAAGATTTTCGACAAGGACAACACCCCCGTCGAGCGCCCGATCACGGTTTCCGGCGTGACCGGTGAGCTGATCTCCAAGGGCAACCACCGGCATTACATGCTGAAGGAGATTTACGAACAGCCGATCGTGGTTGCGCAGACGTTGCGATCGTACCTCCAGCGGATGGAGGAGAAGATCACGCTGCCGATCCCGGAGTTCGATCTATCGACGATTAAGCGGGTGACGATCGTCGCCTGCGGCACGAGTTTCTACGCGGGGATGGTCGCCAAATATT
>JAIXZV010000114.1 GCA_027489365.1 Sphingomonadales bacterium | reverse complement strand
GTCTGGTTGGTATCGTTAACCACGACGTTGGGGCGCAACTGATCATAATCGGCGCGCGCGGCACCGGTGTTGAATGACAGGCGCAGCTTCTTCGTGTCGTCGAGATTGTAATTGAAATGGACGCTGGGGAAGAAGAGCGTCTGGCTCGATTGCGCCGTGACCGAGGCGGGCGCGGCGGTCTCGATCGTGGCGACCGCGATGCCCCGGTTGGTGACGCGCTCGGCGCGAACGCCGCCGAGGATCGTGCCCCAGTCGTACTTGAGCGTGCCCATCAGGTACCCGGCAAAAATCCGCTCGCGCACATCGTAATTGTTGCCGGTGACGGGTACGAACGGGAAGTTCGCGCGTGCGGCGGCAGCGACCTGCCGCATCTGGTTGGTGTCGAAATAGCGGAAGGTATAGTCCATCGGAATCTTGCCGAGGAACGCCTGGTTCAGCGAGAACTGGTTATAGTCGGTGGGCAGGCCCACCGTCGCAAGTTGCGCAGCGGTATTGAGAACGATGTTGTTCTCGTTCGCCACCTTGGTGCGCTGGTCGAACTGGAAACCGGCCTTGAATGTCGCGTCCGCGCCGAAAAGGGTGGTCTTGTGAGTGAGTACCAGCTTCGCGGTATAGGCATTGGTCGTGTCGATCGCGTCGAGCACCGTCAGCGAGGCGGGGGGCTTGGTGAACGTGTCGATCGCCGTTACCGCGGTGCCCGCCTGGAACCGGGTGGGGCCGGTTAATTGGTTGGTGGTGAACAGCCGCAAGCGCGAGCGGTTAGGATCGCTGAAATCATAGCTGACGGTCGGGCGCAGCGTGCGGGTGCTGGGGCTTTCCCACGCCACTTCGCCGACCACCGAACGATCGTCCTTTGATTGCGTATAATTGCCGAGCCACATCAGATGCCAGCTGTCGCCGAAATCATGGTCACCCGCGATCGTGTTGGTGAAGATCGATTGCTTGAAGGCGCGCAAGGTCGAGCGTTGGCGGATGTCGATGCCATAGATCGTGCCGACCAGCGGGGTGTTGCCGACGCAGACATCGGCGTAGCCGCTGGTGGTCGGCGTCGGATTGACCGTCGTCGCGCAGGCAGCGGTGTTGAGCGCCAGATCGCCTTGGCGATCGTCGAGGTCGAAGCGATAATTGTCGCGTGCTTCGTCATCGGTGAAGATCGTGTAGATCGACCGGAGCGAGATGGTGTTGGCATCGTTCGGCTTCCAGTCGAGGCGACCGGAGACGGACCAGTTGCGGCGTGTCAGGCGATATAGCTTGTTTTCCGCCTCTTGGGCCCAGAAGCGGTTTTCCCAGCCGGGGCGCTTGTCGTTGCCCGTCGTTGGTGCGGTCAGCCCATTGGTTGCACCGATTTCGCTGCCGACGCGCTCATAATCGGTTTCGAAATTGTCGGTGATCTGGCCGCGTTCGAAATAGCTGCCCGAAACGAGCAAACCGATTTCGCCACCGCCGACATTGAATCGGTCGGAGACGACCAGCGACCCTTCATACTGCGGCCGGTTGCCATATTCGGCGACGCCGAACCCCGCCTTACCCGAGACCTTCAGCCCCTTATAATCGAACGCCGATCGCGTGATGACGTTGACGTTGCCCGCCACCGTTTCGCCGGGCATTTCGGGCGTCACCGCCTTGGACACGATGATCTGCGACGCGATTGCCGAGGGGATCGAATCGAAGCGTGCGTCGCGCCCTTCCGGGCTGACGACGTTGATCCCGTCGAACGACAGCGTCGTCCAGTAATTGGGCGCGCCGCGCAAGCTGATGTAGCGCGCCTGGCCCTGGTCGCGCTCCACCGCTGCACCGGCGAGGCGACCGACCGCCTGGGCGATGTTCTGGTCGGGCAACCGACCGACGCCGTCTGCGGCCGCAACCGTGACGAGCGAGTCGGACACCTGCTGGATCTTGAGCGCCGCAGCCTCCGATTCGGCGATCGGACGCGCGCCGGTGACGACGATTTCCTGATCTTCCTCTGCGGCACCCGACGGGGCCGCCGGTGCGACTGTCGCACTCGGAGCGGTTGGTTCGGACCGGGCCGCCGCCGGTGCCGCCAGGATACAAGCCAGCGCGCCCGCGCTGGACGCGAGCAACCATTTAGTCTGCGATGTCATAACGCCCCCGAATCAACCCAATTGAGCTCGGCCCTAGGGACGGGACATGTCGTCAGCCTTGCATTTTCGTGTCAGTTATCGGTCATCCGTATGACGGTTTTGCGACGCTCCAGCGGATTGCCCTGCTGGAAAGGTGCAAGCAGGTTGGGCCTGTCGACCCGCGAATGGCGGCACGTTGCAAATTAACCCGCGCCGGTAGGGTTCCCACTGGGGATGTAAGATTATAGTTTGGTCCAAATGGGGTCATTCGACATTCTTTCTCCACGCGAGCGGCAGTGCCTGACCCTGCTCGCCAGCCCGATGCGTCCGAAGGAGATCGCGGCGGAGCTCAGCCTCTCGGTTAAAACCGTTGAGGCCTATCTTGCTTCAGCCAAAGGAAAAATCGGCGCAAACTCGCCGATTCACGCGGCGCGGCTCTATGTCGAGCACCTGCGTTCCCTACCGGGAAATTTCCCTGCGGACATTCCCCGTGTTGAGCCGGACGGCGATCCCGACTCAATCGAGATCGGACCAGCCGAGACGGTGCCGGTCCCTCAGGGAAGGGAGATCAATCTCAATTGGCAATGGCGGACCATGATCATCGCAGGAATGTCATTTGCCCTTGTTCTTTCTGTCCTGGTGCTGGTCGCTGGCGCAGACGCAATCACGCGGCTTGCCCACGCATACAGAACCGCACAGTCCATCAACAATTAGCGTCCCGACAACGCCCGTTGTCGGGCAGGGGATTGGAAATGTCGAAATTGCACGACGAACGTTTGGAAGTCGGCCGGACCATCGCGCTGCCACTCCGCAAGCTGGAAGCGACGATCGATTCCGCCATCGAGCAAGCCGGTCACGTCATGATCGCAATGGCAGCGGGGCGAAAGCGCGCCAAGGTTGCGGCAGCGACCGGCCAGGATGCCTTCGCGGCGCTGGGCAATACCGTTGCCGCGCTCTTCGAAGGACGTAGCACGATCGTGGCGTGTCATCAGTCGCTGGAACAGACGCGGGCGGAGCTCAATGTGCGCATCGATAATTATGGTGATGCCGCGCCGAAGCCGCCGCTGCCCTTCACCGAAGGTGCTCAGCCGCTGCGAATCGTCGCGTAAGCGGGGGGCGACGACACGATGACGATCGGCCCGCTACTGTTCTGCGCCCTTCAGGTGGTGGTCGCGTGCTACGCGATTTGGCGCGGTGGCGGTCCCGAACGTCGTGCTGCACTGATGCAGGTCGTCGCCTTCCTTGCGACGATGGCGAGCTACAGCATCTCGAACTACCGGTTCATCGAGCTTGAAACCGGGGTGTTCGCGATCGACGTAGCCTTGCTCATTGCGCTCTACTGGCTTGCGCTCAGGTCGAACAGAGTGTGGCCGATGGCCATGACCGCCCTGCAGCTCTCGTCAATTTTCGTTCACGTAGCCCGATTGGCCGACGGCGGCATGTCGGCATGGGCCTACGCTTTCCTGCTTAAAATATGGGGATATGCAATGGTGCTCCTTCTCGGTGTGGCGGTTGTCCGCCACCGTAGGCGACTGCACAAATCGGGTGTCGACAAGGCGTGGTCACAATGAACGCGCCCTTTGTGGAAAAGCCACCGATCGACACGGTTATTCGGGAGATGCACGAAGCGCTCACGCACCTTAAGGCGCGCAAAAGCACCAGCTCGAACGGGCATTTGCCAGCCCAGGCGGCGCGGGCAAAGGAATTGTATGTCGCGAGACGGCGGCGGCAGGAGTTCCTGCCTGAGGTTTCCGATCTGTTTCACGAGCCGGTCTGGGATATGCTGCTGGACCTGTTCGTCGCGGGTCAGCGGGGCGACTACATCTCGATTTCGAGCGCCTGTATCGGGTCCGCCGCGCCGTCCAGCACCGCGCTGCGCATGATCGGTGTGCTCGAGGAGCGCGCCGCGATCCTGATCGAGCCGGATCCGTTCGATCGGCGGCGCCGTTTCGTTAAGCTGTCCCCGGCCATTCAGCAGCAAATGGCGGATTATCTGACGCACATTTGACCCGAATGCGACGACGCGGCTCGGCCGCGTCGTCGCCCGGCGGTGCCCCTAAGGGCGCTAGTTCTCATCCCCCATGCGCAGCGCCGCGATGAATGCCTCCTGCGGGATGCTGACGCTCCCGTACTCGCGCATCTTCGCTTTGCCCTTCTTCTGCTTGTCGAGCAGCTTGCGCTTGCGGCTGGCGTCGCCGCCATAGCATTTCGCGGTCACGTCCTTGCGCATCGCGCTGATGGTTTCGCGCG
>JAIXZV010000159.1 GCA_027489365.1 Sphingomonadales bacterium | reverse complement strand
GAGGTGGGGATGCTCCTGCACATCGTCGCGCGCGGACGGATCGGGCGGGGCCCCGAGGCCGAGCTGGTCGAGCGCTACGTCAAGCGGCTGTCCTGGCCGTATAAGCTGACCGAATTGCCCGATACCGGCGGTAAGATGCCGACGATTGAACCGGGCTGTCGTATCGTCATGCTCGATGAAACGGGGCAAGTCCTGCCCTCGCGCGATTTTGCTGCAACCCTGGAGAAATGGCGCGATGCGGGGGTGCGCGAGGCGCGCTTCCTGATCGGTGCGGCCGACGGGTTCGATGACGCGCAGCGCAAGACCGCCGATCTGCTGCTGAGTTTCGGGCGCGCGACCTGGCCGCATTTGCTGGCGCGCGCGATGCTGGCCGAACAATTGTGGCGCGCAACCAGCATCCTTGCCAACCACCCGTATCACCGCGAAGGATAAGCCATGCGGGGGCGGGTTCTTGGTGTGGCGGTGGCGGTCGGTGCGGTGTGCGCCAGCGTGGCGCTTGCGCAAGCGCCCGACGATCAGCGCGTGCGCCTGGCCGAGGCGAAGGCGCAATCCGCCGCCGCAGCGGCACGCTCGGCCAAGCTCGAACAACAAGCCACTGCCGAGCGCGATCAGGCGCAGCAAGCGCGCGCGCAGGAAGCCGCCGTCGCTGCGCGTATTCAGCAGGCCGAGGCCGATATCGCGGCGGGGCAGGCACGCGTCGCGATCGTCGATCGCCTGCTCGCCGGACAACGTGCGCGGCTTGCGGCGAAGCAGGCCCCGGCTGCGCGGTTGCTGGCCGCTTTGCAATCGCTCGCGCGGCGTCCCGCGATCATCAGCGTGGTGCAGCCCGGCTCGGTCGATGATCTGGTGCATGTCCGCGCCGTGCTCGCCAATACGATGCCGGTGATCCGCGCGCGCACCGCCGATGTCCGCGCCGATCTCGCGCGCACCCGTGTCCTGCAACGGCAAGCCGCGGTTGCGACGGCGGCGCTGACCGAAAGCAGGCGGCGGCTGGAGACACAACGGCTCGCGCTTACGCGGCTGGAGGCGCAACATCGGCTTCGCTCGCGTGCGCTGGGCCGCGATGCGCTGTTCGAATCGGACCGCGCGATCGCGCTGGGGGAGCAGGCGCGCGATATCGTCGATCTGATGGGCGCGATCGGCAATCAGGCGACGGTGCGGGCCAGCCTTGCGTCGCTTCCCGGCCCGCTGCCGCGTCCGCCGCGCCCCGGCGAAGCCGCCGCGCCGGTCGATCGCGTTGCCTGGTCGCACGCCGCACCCCCGTATCGCCTGCCCGTGCAGGGCAAGATCATCACCGGTCTGGGCGAAGTGTCGGACGCGGGCGTACGGTCGCGCGGCATCACGGTCACGCCGGCTGCCGGTGCCGAGGTGGTAGCACCCGCCGCCGGGCGGATCGCCTTTGCCGGGCCGTTTCGCGCCTATGGCGGGATCGTCATCATCGACCATGGCGGCGGCTGGACGTCGCTCGTCTCGGGGCTGGGCGTGGTCTCCGCCCGGATCGGCGACAAGGTCGGACAGGGCGCGCCGATCGGCCAGGCTGGCGGCGGGGCAGCCCCACGCGTCACCGTCGAGCTCCGGCGACGCGACCGGGCGATCGATCTGACCGCGCTGGTCGGATGAGTCACGCGCGGTTCATGCCGCGCGCGCTTTGATCCGCCGACAAACCCCGCTACAGTCTGCCGAACACCCCGCTGTCACGAGTATCCGACGATGTCGCGCTTCACCACTTCGCTGCTCCAGGCGTCCGCGATTGCCGCGGCGCTGGCGATTGTCCCCGTGGGCACCAGCGCGATGGCGGCGGTCGATACCGGCACGTACCGCGAGATGTCGGTGTTCCTCGACGTGTTCAACCGCGTGAAGGCCGAATATGTCGACAAGGTCGACGACAAGGTGCTGGTCAAGGGGGCGATCGACGGGATGCTCGCCGCGCTCGATCCGCACAGCGCCTATGAAACCGGCCTCGATTACCAGAACCTGCGGATCCAGACGCTCGGCAGCTATGGCGGGCTCGGCCTGACGGTCACGATGGAGGATGGCGCGGTCAAGGTGATCGCGCCGCAGGAGGATTCGCCGGGCTGGCGCGCCGGGATCAAATCGGGCGATTACATCACCCACATCAACGGCAAGCTGATCTTCGGGCAGACGCTGGACGAGGCGATCAGCGCGATGCGCGGTGAGCCCGGCACGCGGATCGCGCTCACGCTGCTGCGCCCCGGCCGCCCCAAGCCGATCGAAGTGGCACTGGTGCGCGAGAAGATCGTGCAGAAGCCGGTCAAATGGAGCGTCAAGGACGGCGTCGGAATCATCAACATCAACGCCTTCTCCGAACATACCGGCGATGCCGTGACGGCGGCGATCCAGGGCATTCAGAAACAGCTCGGCCACGATCCGCTCGGATACATCATCGATCTGCGCGACAATGGCGGCGGCTTGCGCGATGAATCGATCGCGGTCGCCGATAACTTCCTCTCAAGCGGCGAAATCGTCTCGCAGCGCGGGCGCGACAAGGCCGATATCGAGCCGTTCTACGCCGAATCCTATGTGAAGGGTGATCTCGCGCACGGCTTGCCGATCATCGTGCTGACCAATGCAGGCACCGCGTCGGCGTCCGAAATCGTCGCGGGCGCGCTGCAGGATCAGCACCGCGCACTGGTGATGGGCGAACGCTCGTTCGGCAAGGGATCGGTCCAGACCGTGATCGACCTCGGCGCCAACGCCGCGCTGCGCCTCACCACTTCGCGTTACTACACCCCCTCGGGTCGGTCGGTGCAGGAAGGCGGGATCGAGCCCGATATCGCGGTCCCGCAAATCTCCGACCCCGATTACAAATCGCGGCCCGTATTCCGCGAGGATGATCTGCGCCGCCATTTGATCAACGAGGTCAAGAACGACAATGCCGCGATCGAGGAGGATTCGAAACCCGATCCGCGCTTCGCCGCGACCGCCGACGAGCTGAAGGCCAAGGGCATCGACGATTTCCAGTTGAGCTACGCGCTGAAGACGATCGGCCGCTTGTCGGGCACCGCGCAAGCGGTCGCGGCTAAGTAACATGGGTGATCGCTTTCAGACGGCGCGGCTGCTCGCGCTCGGCGTGCCGGTGGCGCTGCTCGGCGGGGCGCTGATCTCGCAATATGTCGGGCACCTCTACCCGTGTGAGCTGTGCTGGTATCAGCGCTATCCGCACATCGCCGCGATTCCGCTGGCGGCGCTCGCCTTTATCGTGCCGGGCCGTCCGGCGCGCGGCGTCCTCGTCGCGCTGGCGGGAGTCGCGATCCTCATCAGCGGTGCGATCGGCGTGTTCCATGCCGGCGTCGAATATCATTGGTGGCAGGGCTTCACCGAATGCACCTCGACCATGTCGGGCCCGGTCACGCTGGAAAGCATCATGAACGCGCCGATCGTGCGCTGTGACGTCGCGCAGTGGCGTTTGTTCGGAATTTCGCTCGCCGGGTATAACGCGCTCTTTTCGATCGGCGGCGCAATCGCCATCTTCGCCATGATGCAGAGGAAACGCGCATGAGCGGATGGAAACCGGGCGACGCCAAGCGGCTGACCGACTCGATGGTCCGGGTCGATCAAGCGGGCGAATATGGCGCGACGCGGATTTACGCAGGGCAACTCGCCGTGCTGGGCGATCGCAGCCCGGCGGCGCGCGCGATCGCGGGCATGGCCAATCAGGAGGAACGCCACCGCGCCTTCTTCGATGCGATGATGGCGCGGCGCAGCGTGCGCCCGACGCTGTTGCAGCCGATCTGGAACGTTGCCGGTTTCGCGCTGGGTGCGGTGACGGCGGCGCTGGGGCCGGAGGCGGCGATGGCGTGCACCGCCGCAGTCGAGACCGAGATCGACAAACATTATGCCGAGCAGCTCGCAGCGCTGGGCGATAGCGACCCCGAACTGTCGGATGCGATCCGCGATTTTCAGGCCGAAGAGGTCGAGCATCGCGAAACCGCGCTGGCGGCGGGGGCGGAGAATACGCCGGGTTATCCGGTGTTGAGCGGCTTGATCCGCCTGGGATGCAAGGTCGCGATCGCGACGGCGAAACGGATTTGACGGGAGACGGGATGATGAAAAGCCTGACGACGAAGGCCGTTTCGGCGGCAGCAGCAGTGATGGCGGCGTTCGGCGGTACGGCGGCGGCCCCCGCGGTCGCGCAGGGCGTCACCGCTCCGCCGCTGGTGATTTACGGCAATCAGAAATGCCCGACCGATGCCAACGGCAATGAAATCGTGGTGTGCGTCCGGCGTGCGCCCGGCGAGCAATTCCGCATCCCCAAGGAATTGCGCGAGCTGAAGGTCACGCCGGAAAACGAAAGCTGGGCTTCGAAGGCTGCGGCGAATGACCGCGTCGGGCAAGACGGCATCGGTAGCTGCTCCAACGTCGGGGCCGGTGGCGCGACCGGCTGCTTCGCCCAGGCGGGCCGCGCTTACAAGAAGCAGAAGCAAGAAAACAAGGCCGAGCAGCGCGCGGTCGACGCCGCGATCGTTCCCTGATCTGACACGCTGAAGGGGGCGGCATGGCGATACGTGTAGCAGGGGGGCGGGAAGCGCTGGTATCCGACGCCGATGCGCGCTTCCCGGCGGTCGCCGCGCTTGCGCTGACGCCGATGATGTCGCCGCGACCGCGCGGCGATGCGCGGCACGGACTGCGCGGGCGGTGGTTGTTCGCCTGATCGCATGAAGAACCAGGACGAGATCGTTCGCGGGCCGCACGGCGTCGCTTTGCTGCTGTTAGCATTGGTGTGGCTGTCGTGCGTGTGGTTCGGCTCGTTCGAGCTCAACCCCAACAATGCGACGCGGCTGTTCGGCGCGTTTTCACTGGTCGAGCGCGGCGAGGCAACGATCGATCGCTATCAGACGCTCACGATCGACAAAGCGCAATTCACCCGCAAGTCGGGCACGCATTATTACATGGACAAGGCACCGGGCGTGACGCTGATGGCGGCACCCGTGGTGTGGGCGACGAACTGGATCACCGGCGGCAATTCCTATGATCAGGTGATCGACATCACCAATCCGAAGCTCGCCGATTTCATGCGCCTGCGGTTGATGCTGGCGGTGGCGTTCGGCGCGGCGCTGCTGACCGCCTTTGCCGCAGTGCTGCTGCTCGATCTCGGCACCGGCATCACTGGCAGCCCGGCGGCGGGGCTGTTCGCGGCACTCGGTTACTCCCTCGGGTCGATCGTGTGGGGCTGGTCGACCACGCTGTTCGGCCATGCGCCGGTCGCCGCGCTGCTGCTGATCGCGACCTGGGCGATCTGGCGCGGGACGTCGGGCGACCGCGAGATCGGGCGCTGGCGCTATCCGCTGATGGCGGGCGCGGCGCTTGGCTGGGCGGTGGCGATTGAATTTCCCTCGGCTTTGGGCGGCATTGCGATCGGACTATGGGCGCTGTGGCGCAGCCGCGCGGCGGCGTGGCCGGTGCGGCGGCGGCTCTATCTGATCGCGGTCGGCACCGCGGTCGTCGCGGTGCTGCCGCTCGCCGCCTATAACCAGTTCGCCTTCGGCACGCCGTTCATGACCGGCTATCAGGGCGTGGTCGGCTTCGGCGGCATGAACGAAGGGCTGTTCGGCCTCACCTACCCCAAACCCTATGTCCTGTGGGAAATCCTGTTCGGCACGCGGCGCGGGATGTTGTGGGTGGCGCCGGTGCTGGTGCTCGGCGCGCTGGGCCTGTCGCGGATGATCCGTAACCCGACGACCAAGGATCTGGGCGTGCTCGCGCTGTCGGTCATCGCCATCGTGCTCGCGGTCAACGCGTCTTATGCCTATTGGGACGGCGGCGCATCGGTCGGCCCGCGCCATTCGGTGCCGGCGATCCCGTTCCTGGCACTGGGCCTGGCGCCCTTCTGGGCATCGCTGCGCTCGGCGGGGGCGAAGCTGGCGGCGGCGGCATTGCTGGCTGCGTCGATGCTGCTCAATCTGGTGGTGGCGGCAACCGACATCTTCGCGCCGGAGACGATGGTCACGCCGGTGTGGACGCGCAATTTCGCCGGCCTGTTCGCGCACGCCAAGCTCAACACCGTGCCCAATCTCTATTGGGGGTGGCAGCCGGTGTGGGGCTTCGCGCTCTATCTCGATCTCGCGCTGCCGATACTGGCGCTGATGCTGTGGTGGACCCGGCGTGCCGAGCGGCCTCGCTCAGAATAATCGCCCACCATTGGGCACCGCCTGGTCCGGCGCGAACAACACGACTTCGCCTTCGGCATCGGGAAAGCCGAGGGTCAGCACCTCCGACATGAACTTGCCGATCTGGCGCGGCGGGAAGTTCACGACGGCGGCGACTTGCCGCCCGGCCAGCTCCTCGATCGCATAGCGCGTGGTGATCTGCGCCGAGGATTTCCTGACCCCGATCGTCGGACCGAAATCGATCAGCAGCTTGAACGCGGGCTTGCGCGCCTCGGGAAAGGGCAGCGCTTCGATGATCGTGCCGACGCGGATATCGACCTTCAGGAAATCGTCGAACCCGATGGCCGGGGCCGCTTCGGCGGCCGGATCATGCGTCGCGTGCATCGCCGTTCCCTCTCAGAAATCTACGTCGTCATAATGTTTCGGCGGTGCGATCCCCTCCATCCGCTCCGACAGGAGCGGGCGGAAGCTCGGGCGGCTCTTGAACCCGCGATACCATTTCGCGGTCTGTTC
>JAIXZV010000096.1 GCA_027489365.1 Sphingomonadales bacterium | reverse complement strand
TATCGTCGGCGAAGATCCACACATGCGGATGGCGTTCGAGCACTTTGCCCAGCCCGATCAGCTCGGCCTTGCTGTACGCCGCCCCGGTCGGGTTCGACGGCGAATTGAGGATCACCCATTTCGTGCGCGGCGTAATCGCTGCTTCGAGCTGTTCGGGGCGCAATTTGTAGCCCTGCTCCGGGCCAGCAGCGACGAACACCGGCGTACCGCCCGCGAACAGCACGACATCGGGATAGCTGACCCAATAGGGCGCGGGCACGATCACTTCGTCGCCGACATCGACCGTCGCGACAATCGCGTTGAACAACGTGTGCTTGCCGCCGACGTTCACCGTGACCTGATCGGGGGTGTAGTGAAGCTCGTTATCACGCGCGAATTTGGCGATGATCACGGCCTTCAACTCAGGCGTGCCGTCGACATTGGTGTATTTGGTCTGGCCGTCGCGGATCGCCTTGATCGCGGCTTCCTTGACGAAATCGGGCGTGTCGAAATCGGGCTCGCCCGCGCCCAACCCGATCACATCGACGCCTGCCCGTTTCAGCTCCAGCACGCGCGACGTAATCGCGAGCGTCGGCGAGGGCTTGATACGGGCGAGGGCGGCGGATGGGTGCATGGTTAAAGCCTTGATGGCGGATTGACGCGCGAGCGCTTATCGTGCGCGTGGCATCGCCGCAACCGCCAGTCGCGCAATGATCAGCCCGCGCAGCGCGTTGCCGACGAAAAAATCGGTCGTCAGCTCCGCTGCGGTCAAATCGCGCTCGATCGCCCGACCACTCTCGATCAGCTCAGCACGCAGCACCCCAGGCAGCAATCCTGCGGCGAGCGGCGGGGTGATCAGCACGTCGCGCCCGGCGTTATCGATGCCAGGCACGAACAGCGAGGTGAAGCTGCCTTCGGTCAATCGACCATCGGGGCGTGCGAACAGCACTTCGTCGACGCCCGCGCCGTGGCGCGCAGCGTCGTAGAAGCGCCGGTCGCTGGTCTTGTGGCGCAACCGGATATCGGCGGGTGCCACCGGCAGCGGCACGATCGCGACCGACAGCGCATCACGGGCTCGCGGCATCGGCGCCACCTCGACCGCAACCGCCCCGCCGGGCGACAAGACCAGCCGCACCTTGCGGGCATCGCGGAGACGGAAGGTCGCGGCCTGCAGTTCGTTGCGCACGGCGTGGCGATCGAAGCTGAAACCGAAGGCGTGGGCGCTCTCCGTCAAGCGCTTGAGATGCCGCTCCAGCAAGACGATGCCATATTCGGGGTCGAACGCCATCGTCTCGATCAGATCGAACGGTCGCACATCGCGCGTCAGGAAATCGGTCTTCGCGCGCGCTTCGTCCCATTCCTCGGCGCTGCGCGAATCAGCGACGATCCCGCCGCCTGCGCCTAGGCGTGCTTGCTCGGCCCCGTGCGGCACGGTCAGCGTGCGGATCGCGACGTTGAACATCGCATCGCCGGGCTTGTCGGTCGCCGCCGCATCAAACCGGCCGATCGCGCCGGTATAGACCCCGCGCGGGCCGCGCTCGATCGCGGCGATCGCCTGCATCGCGGCGATCTTCGGCGCGCCGGTGATCGATCCGCATGGGAACAGTGCTGCCAGCACGTCGATCGCGTCGGTATCGGGCGCAATCTCGGCGGTGACGGTCGAAACCATTTGATGCACGGTGGGATAGGTTTCGACCGCGAACAGCGTCGGCACCGTTACCGTGCCGGCGCGCGCAACACGCGAGAGATCGTTGCGCATCAAATCGACGATCATCAGATTTTCCGCGCGCTGCTTGGGATCACGCGCCAGTTCGGCGACGATCGCAGCATCCGCGCGCGCGTCGGCACCGCGCCGCGCCGTGCCCTTCATCGGGCGACAGGTCAGCGTGGTCCCGTCGAGCGCAAAGAACAGCTCGGGCGACAGCGATAGGATCGTCATCCCATCCGGCCCCGGCCCGGTATCGATCACCGCCCCGAACCCGGCACGCGCAGTGCCGCGCAATCGCGCGTAGAGCGACAGCGGGTCGCCTCGCACCGACATATGCGCGGCATGAGTCAGATTGGCCTGATACAAATCGCCCGCCGCAATGTGCGCCTGCACGGCGGCGAGCTGGGCATCATAGGTCGTCCGGTCGATTGCAGGCTCGGGCGCGCCACTCCACGCCCCGGCTGGATCGGGCAGGATGGCCGGAACGTCGTCGGGCGCAATCTCGGTGAACCGCTCGAACAGGCCGAACCACAACAACGGCGTTTCGCTCGACGCCGGATCGGGCAGGACACGTTCGAACGCCGCGCCCGCCTCGTACGACAGGAACCCGGCGGCATGCAGGCCGTCGCGCTGCGCCGCGCGGATCGCTTCCAGCGCAGGCGCCACCTCGGCCAAGGCGCGGGCGACGATCACGCGCACCGGATCGACATACAGCCGCGCCGCCGCGCCGCCGTCGCGTGCGTCGTCGAGCAGCACGAAGGGCGCGCGCAATTGGGAGAAAGATTGCAGGGTCATAGCGTCAAACTGCCAGATGCCCCGGCCACACCCCCGGGGGCAACCCTTGGATTTCGCGTAGAAGGCCCGTATCTCGGTCGGCATGAGCCTTCAGCCCCCCCAGCCGCCGCTGCGCGCCGCGATCGTCCCCGTCACCCCGTTGCAGCAGAATTGCACCCTGCTGTGGTGCACTGCCACGATGCGCGGCGCGTTCGTCGATCCCGGCGGCGATTTGCCCAAGCTGATCGCGGCGGCCGCACAGCATAAGGTGACGGTCGAGAAGATCATCCTCACCCACGGCCATATCGACCATTGCGGCGAAGCCAAGCCGCTCGCCGAACAGCTCAGCGTGCCGATCGAGGGGCCGCATGAGGAGGACCGCTTCCTCACGTCGACCTTGTCCGAGAGCGGCGCGCAATACGGCATCGCTGGCGTGAATTTCGAACCCGACCGCTGGCTGGTCGAAGGCGACACGGTGACCGTCGGCAATCTGGTGCTCGATGTGTATGAGACGCCCGGCCACACGCCCGGCCACGTCATCTTCCACCACGCGCCGTCGAAACTGGCGCTGGTCGGCGACGTGCTGTTCGCCGGATCGGTCGGCCGCACCGATTTCCCGCGCGGCAATCATCCGCAATTGCTCGCGTCGATCGTCGAGAAGCTCTGGCCGCTCGGCGACGACACCACCTTCATCCCCGGACACGGCCCGGCGAGCACTTTCGCGCATGAGCGGCGCAACAACATGTTCGTCAGCGATGCCGCGATGGCGGCTTAACCCGCCGGCATCGCGCTGACCGCCGGGCTTCCAGCAATGCTGTGCGGCAGGAACGGCAAGATCACTGCATAGCCGCCGAGGCCGAGCAGCAGCACGAAAGTCACCAGCGTACCGATCATGCGCCCGGCGGGCAGCCCGTCCATGCCGAGCGGATGCGCGACTCGCGCGAGCAGGAACAATGCGCTCGCGATCCACAGCCACAGCGACGTCCCGGTGGTGAATTCGATCAAGCCGATCAGGATGATGATGAACGGCGCATATTCGACGAAATTGGCGTGCGCGCGCATCCGGCGAATCAGCATCTCATTCCCGCCGTCGCCGATGCTCACCTTGGCCTTGGTGCGGACTGCGCCGGTGCGCATCGCAAGCCACAAATTGAGGATCGCCGCAGCCCCGGCCGTCATCAATGTGATCGGCAGCATGATCGAACCCACGGCATTTCTCCCCTTTGTGTGATGGTGGCCGCCTTGGCACCGTGTGCGCGTGCTTGCAACGGCGGCAAGAATCGCTATAGGCCGCCATCTTCGCGATATGTCTGGCCAACGTGCCGCTTGCGCGGCCGACGGCGTCGGTTGCGTGGCAGTCCGTTTCGGGCCTATCGCATCTGTCAGACAAGCATAAGGTTTCGCCGAAATGGCCGTCCCCAAAAGAAAAACCACGCCGTCGAAGCGCGGCATGCGTCGCAGCCACGATTCGCTGACCGTCGCATCGTTCCAGGAATGCCCGAACTGCGGCGAACTGAAGCGGCCGCACAATCTGTGCCCGTCGTGCGGCCATTATAACGGCCGCGAGATCGTTTCGGTCGAAGGCTGATCCGCACCTCCCGGACGGCAGCGTGAACAGGGGAGCGGCCAGCGTGACGAACAGCTCCCGGATCGCGGTCGATGCGATGGGTGGCGACGAAGGGCTTGCGGTGATGCTGGCGGGGGTGGCCCGTGCCAGCCGCCGGTTCGAAGATATGCGCTTCATCCTGGTCGGCGACGAGACGGCGATTGCGGCTGGGCTTAAATCCCATCCCAATCTCAGCGCGCATTCCGAGATCGTCCACGCGCCCGAGCTGGTCGGTTCGAACGAGAAGCCGAGCCAGGCGATTCGCCGCGCCAAGACGACGTCGATGGGAATCGCGATCGACATGGTGAAGCAGGGCCGTGCTGCCGCGTGCGTCTCCGGCGGCAATACCGGCGCACTGATGGCGATGTCCAAGCTGTCGCTGCGGATGATCCCCGGAATCGATCGTCCCGCGCTCGCTGGCCTGATGCCGACGCTCGGCGAAAATGACACGGTCGTGCTCGATCTCGGTGCCAACACCGAATGCGACGCGCGCAACCTGATTCAGTTCGCGGTGATGGGTGCGGCCTACGCGCGCACCTCGCTCGAACTCGCCCGCCCGCGCGTCGCCTTGCTGAATATCGGCAGCGAGGATCAGAAGGGCACCGAGACGATTCGCGATGCCGCCAGCGCCTTGCGCGCGGCAGCGCATTTGCCGCTCGATTTCACCGGCTTTATCGAAGGCGACAAACTTTCGCGCGGTGACGTCGATGTTATAGTTTGCGATGGTTTTTCGGGCAATATCGCGCTGAAGACAGCGGAAGGCACCGCCCGTTTTGTGGCGGATCTGCTCAAGCGCGCGTTCCGCTCCTCGGTTCGTTCCAAGATCGGTTTCCTGATCTCCAGGCCCGCGACCGAGTTGCTGCGGCATCACCTCGACCCCAACAACCACAATGGCGCGGTGTTTCTGGGGCTCAACGGCCTGGTCGTAAAGAGTCATGGCGGGGCGAATGAAGTGGGCGTCGCGACCGCGATCGCGGCGGCGGCCAAGATGGTACGGGACGATCTGACGCGGCGAATCGCGCAGGACCTCAGAGATTTCGAGAAGAAGACGGCATGATTCGTTCGGTCATTATCGGAACCGGCTCGGCGCTGCCCACCCGGCGCGTGTCGAATGCGGAACTGGCCGAAACCGTCGATACCTCGGACGAATGGATCGTCGAGCGGACCGGCATCCGCTTCCGCCACATCGCCGGCCCGGACGAGACAACCGCGACGCTCGCCGCCGATGCGTGCCGCGCGGCACTCGGGTCGGCTGGCTTGGCTGCCGATGATATCGACCTGATCGTGCTGGCGACCGCGACGCCCGACCAGACCTTCCCCGCCAGCGCCACCAAGGTGCAGGCGATGCTCGGCATCAACGATTGCGTTGCGTTCGACGTGGCCGCAGTGTGTTCGGGCTTTCTCTACGCGCTGCAAGTCGCCGACAGCATGATCCGCAGCGGCGCAGCGCGGCGCGCGCTGGTGATCGGCGCCGAGACCTTCAGCCGCATCCTCGACTGGGAAGACCGCACCACCTGCGTCCTGTTCGGCGATGGCGCGGGCGCGGTTGTGCTCGAGGCGCAGGACGATCCAGTCGGCGAACGCGGTATCCTGGCGGTGCGGTTGCACGCCGATGGGCGTCACAACGACCTGCTCTATGTCGATGGCGGTCCCTCCACCACCGGCACGGTCGGCAAGGTGCGGATGAAGGGGCGTGAAGTGTTCCGCCACGCGGTCGTCAACCTAGCGGCGGTCCTGACCGAGACGCTGGCCGTAGCCGGGCATACCGCCGACGAGATCGACTGGCTCGTACCGCATCAGGCCAATGCCCGTATCCTCGATGCCACCGCACGCAAACTCCATCTTGCGCCCGAAAAGGTCGTGGTCACGGTCGACCAGCACGCCAACACGTCGGCCGCCTCGGTGCCGCTCGCGCTGGATACTGCGGTCAAGGACGGGCGGATCAAGCCGGGCGATCTGATCGTCCTCGAAGCCATGGGCGGTGGCTTCACCTGGGGTGCCGCAGTCGTTCGTCTGTAAAACGCCACGCTCCATCCCCCTAAGTAAGGTCTTTCGGGAAGCTACTTCTGTGTGTTACGCAGATTGTGTCGCTCAGGGGGAGGTTGAAGGATGGAAAACGCGGGTACTTTGACACGCGCCGATCTGGCCGAAGCACTGCATCATCAAGTCGGGCTGTCGCGCGCCGATTCGTCGGATTTGGTCGAACAGATTCTGGGCCATATGTGCGGGGCGCTCGCCAAGGGCGAGAACGTCAAGATTTCGGGCTTCGGCACCTTCGTGCTGCGCGACAAGGGTGAGCGCGTCGGGCGCAACCCCAAGACCGGCGTCGAAGTGCCGATCGCACCGCGCCGCGTGCTGACCTTCCGCGCAAGCCAGATGATGCGCGACCGCATTGTCGAGGCCGATTGAGCGAGCGTGTGACGCAAATGCCGGGCGGACCGGATAAAGCGGACAGCGCGTATCGGACGATCGGCGAACTATCGCGCGAGACCGGGTTGCCGCAGCATATGCTGCGCTATTGGGAGACCCGCTTCCCGCAGCTGCGCCCGCTGCAACGTGCTGGAAACAGGCGCTATTATCGCCCTGAGGACGTGGCGCTGGTCAAGCGCATCGCGGCGATGCTCGACCAGGACGGCTATACCATCCGCGGCGTGCAGCAGGCGCTGGCGGGGAAGACCGCCGCTGCCGCCGCACCGACGGCCGGCGATACCGACACGCACGCCGCAATCCGCCAGGTGCGCGCTTCGCTCGTTGCCGCGCTGACCGAGGATGCCCGCGGCTAGAGCCTCTTAGGTCTGAGTCGCTGCACATCTTCCGTTCGCTTCGAGCGAAGTCGAGAAGCAGCGATCGAGGCGCATTGCTCGGGTTTCTCGACTTCGCTCGAAACGAACGGGTGATGGAGGCCAAACCTGCGGCCTCCTAGCGCTCGCGCGTCGCGGCGAAGGTGACTTTGGGGTAGCGATCGGCGACATAGCCGACATCCCACGCCGTTTTCGCCAGATACACCGGGTTGCCGTCGCGGTCCTTGGCCATCGACGTGCGGTTCAGGTCCATGAACGCCTTGAGATCGGCCGGATCGGCGGCCGAGACCCAGCGCGCGGTGTCGTACGGGGCCATTTCGAGGCCGGCATCGACCTTATACTCAGCATCAAGGCGGCTCAGCAGCACTTCGAGCTGGAGCTGCCCGACCACGCCGATGATCCAGTTCGAGCCGATCTCCGGATAGAACACCTGCGTCACCCCCTCTTCGGCCATGTCGTCGAGCGCCTTGCGCAACTGCTTGGTCTTGGTCGGATCTTTCAGCGCGACGCGGCGCAGAATTTCGGGCGCGAAGTTGGGCAGGCCGGTGAAGCGGACATCGGCACGTTCCGACAGCGTGTCCCCAACCCGCAGCGTGCCGTGGTTGGGGATGCCGATGATGTCGCCCGGAAACGCCTCATCCGCCAATTCGCGTTCGCGTGCGAAGAACAGGATCGGCGAGTGGATCGCGATCGGCTTGCCGTGGCCGGTGGGCGTGAGCTTCATGCCGCGTTTGAACGTGCCCGAGCACAGACGCATGAAGGCGATGCGGTCGCGGTGGTTGGGGTCCATGTTCGCCTGGACCTTGAACACGAAGCCGGTGACGTCGGCGCGGTCGGGCAGCACTTCGGCGGGCTCGGCGGGTTGCGGGCGCGGCCCCGGCGCATAGCGGCCGAGCGCGTCGATCAGCTCGCCGACGCCGAAATCCTTGAGTGCCGAGCCGAAATAGACCGGGGTCTGGTCCCCGCCGCGATACGCCGCGACATCGAACGCGCCATAGCCGCCGAGCGCCAGCTCCGCTTCGTCGCGCAGCGTGGCGAGGCCTGCGGGGGTGAGCGTCGCGGCGAGCGCTGGGTCATCCATCCCGGTGAACGCGGTCGCCTTGCCGAGGAATTCGCGACTCGGCCCCTCGGGCTGGCTCAGGCTGTTGGCGTGGAGATCGTAAATCCCTTCGAAATCGGTGCCCATGCCGACCGGCCAGCTCATCGGCGTCACGTCGAGCTGGAGCATTTCGGCGACTTCATCGAGCAATTCGAACGGCGGGCGGCCTTCGCGATCGACCTTGTTGATAAAGGTGATGATCGGCACGCTGCGCAAGCGGCAGACCTCGAACAGCTTGCGCGTCTGCGCTTCGATGCCGCGGGCAGCGTCGATTACCATGACGGCCGAATCGACGGCGGTGAGCGTGCGATAGGTGTCTTCGGAGAAATCCTCGTGGCCCGGCGTGTCGAGCAGGTTGAAGGTCAGGCCGTTGCGCTCGAACGTCATCACCGAGGAGGTGACCGAGATGCCGCGCTGCTGCTCGATCTTCATCCAGTCCGAGCGCGCGCG
This sequence comes from Sphingomonadales bacterium, assembly GCA_027489365.1. Lineage (GTDB taxonomy): Bacteria > Pseudomonadota > Alphaproteobacteria > Sphingomonadales > Sphingomonadaceae > Sphingomonas. The sequence goes on along the minus strand of JAIXZV010000096.1, from coordinate 11,529 downwards.
ACGGTTCTGCCCGCGCGCTTTCACTTCGCCGGCGAGATGGATCGCGCCGCCGAAATAGAGCAGCTTTTCGGTGAGCGTGGTCTTGCCGGCGTCAGGGTGCGAGATGATCGCGAAGGTGCGGCGGTCGGAGGTGTGATTCATGGACGGGGTCTGCTCAAACGGGGTCGGTATGCGGATCGGAAGGTCGGCTAAAGTCACACGAGTCACACCATCAGCGCTTGTTTTGCGCGGTCCGGCGTGAGCAGTCGAAAAAGGCGAACGCAAGCGTCACCGCTCGCTCTTGGCAGAAGTCCGCCGGGTAGGACAGCCCTTGGGCTGAGCGGTCAGGGTTCGAGCGTCACCGCCATCGTGATCCGCTTCGCCATGCCGGGGGGAAGCGTGAAAATACCGGGCTTGTCGGTGATGTCGCCAACGAACCCCACCGGATCGGCGATGCCGTGCCACGGTTCGATACAGACGAACGCCGCGCCAAGCTTGGTCCAGATGCCGAGCATCGGGGTATCGGGGAAATCGATTCGCAAGCTGGGGCCGGTCGCTGCGCCGTAGCGGACGCTGTGCGAGCGGAGCCGATCCCAGATCAACGCGTCGTTGGTGAACAGATCATCGGCGAGTGCGAGCGTCCGGTCGGCGAGCGGCGACGGGCGGAGGGCAGGATCGACGAGGCCGCCGGTGACCTGACGGATCGATTCGGCCTCGTCCGCTGCGAACGTGATGCGATGGTCTTCGCGCGCCTGACCGTAGGGGAGCGGCCAGGCGAAGGCCGGGTGGAAGCCGAAACTGGCGGGGAGCGTGCGCTCGGTCTCGCGATTCTCGATTGCGATGGTGATCGACAGCGTCGCATCGTGGATTTCGTACGCGGCGCGGAGCGCGAAGGCGCGGGGGTAGACTGCGCGGGTCTCGGCGCTGTCCTCCAGCAGGAACACCGCTTTGCTGTCGCTCTGCTCGATCAGCGTGAAGGCGCTGCGGCGCGCGAAGCCGTGCTGCTTCATCGGATAGTCTGCGCCATCGAGCCGCAGCACATCGCCGTTCAGGCGCCCGACGATGGGGAAGAGCAACGGGGCATGGCCGGTCCAGAAGGCGGGGTCGGCATCGGTCATCAGCTCGCGGCCGTCGGCGTCGCGCAGGTGGATGAGTTCCGCACCGAACGGGTCGATCGCGGCGGAGAGGTGGGGGGAGGTGATTTCGATCAACGGCACGACGATCTCCTTCGCTCCGTTCGTGTCGAGCGAAGTCGAGACACCGCGCGCAGCGCAGGCTTCTCGACTTCGCTCGAAGCGAACGGAAGGGTGTGTTCAGCCCCGCAAACTCGCGCCCAGCTTCGCCGCCGCCGCGACGACCTTGTCGGCGATCGCCTTCAAATCCGCCTCGGTGAAGCTCTTGTCGCCGGGTTGCAGCGTTACTTCCACGCCGAGGCTCTTATGGCCGGGCTCGACGCCGGTGCCGACGAAGACATCGAACAGGCGCGCTCCAACGATGCTGGCTTTGTCGGCACCCTTGACCGCGCGAACCAGTGCGTCCGCCGCGAGCGCCTCGGGCACGAGAAAGGCGAAGTCGCGGCGGACCGCCTGCAGCGCGGGGGGCGCATAGGGCGCGCGGGCGAAGCCGGTGGTGCGCTTGGCCGGGAGCGCGTCGAGATAGAGCTCGACCGCCGCAACCGGACCATCGAGATCGAACGCGCGGCACGTCAGCGGGTGGACCATGCCGAACGCCGCAAGCACGGTCTTTGGCCCCAGCCGCAATGTGCCAGATTGGCCGGGGTGCCAGGCGTCGCCTGCGTCTCCCATCACCTGCAGATTGTCGACCGGCGCGCCTGCCGCCGCGAGCAATGCCAGCGCCTCGGCCTTGGCGTCGAACGCGGTGAAGGCGGTTGCCTTGCCGTCCTGCCAGCCGCGTGGGCGGTTCTCGCCCGCCAGCACGACGCCGAGCGTCGGACGCTCGCCATCCGCCAGATAGCGGCGGCCGAGTTCGAAAAGACGCACGCCGGGCGCGCCGCGCTTCATGTTGCGCTCGGCCGCGGCGAACAGGCCGGGCAGCAGCGACGGGCGCATGACCTTCAATTCCTCGCTGATCGGGTTGGCGAGGCTCCATGCGCCGCCGCCGATCGCGCTCGCTTGCGCGTCGGACAGGAAGCTCCAGGTGATCGCTTCGTTCAGCCCGCGCGCAGCGGCGGCGCGGCGGACGCGGCTTTCGAGCGCTTGCGCGGGGGTCGCGGTCGGCTTGGCTACGCCGGGGGTGCGGGGGAGCGGCGTTGCGGGGACCGAATCGATGCCGACGATGCGGATGATTTCCTCGACCAGATCGGCAGGGCCGTCGATATCGCGCCGCGCCGGGGGCGGGAGGACGGTCCAGTCGGCCTCCACATCGAAGCCGAGCGCGGTGAGGATCTCGCGCTGGCGATCAGGCGCGACGGCGAGTCCGCCGAGCCGTTCGGCGAGCGTGGGGTCATAGGCGATGCGCTTGCGCGTCACCGGCGGCGTGCCGGCGTGGGTTGGTTCGCTTGGCGTTCCGCCGCACAGATCGAGCACGAGGCGCGTCGCGATCTCCAGACCCTCGGCGAGGAACGCCGGGTCGACGCCGCGTTCGAAGCGCGAGCGGGCATCGGAGGTGAGCAGCAGCTTTTGCCCGGTGCGCGCGATGCCTTCGGGATCGAAATAGGCGCATTCGATGATCACGTCGGTGGTCTCAAGCGAGACGCCCGAATCCTCGCCGCCCATGATGCCGCCGATATCGTGAACGTGTTCGGCATCGGCGATGACGGTCATCGACTCGGCGAGCGCATAGCTCTTGCCGTTGAGCGCGAGCACGTGTTCGCCCGCCTCCGCCTTGCGCGCGACGAGGCCGCCGCTGAGCTTTGCGCGATCATAGACGTGAAGCGGGCGGCCGAGATCGAACATCACGTAATTGGTGATGTCGACCAGCGTTGAGATCGGGCGCTGGCCGATCGCCAGCAGACGGCGGCGAATCCATTCGGGCGATTCGCCATTGGTGAGGCCGGTCACGCTTGTCGCGAAGAAAGCGGGGCAGCCTTCCGGGTCGTCGGTGCGCACGTCGGGGCCTGCGCCGGTGCCTGCGACGGGGGCGTAAGCGAGCGGCTTGGCCGTGCCGAGGCCCGCCGCGACGAGATCGAGCGCGATCCCGCGCGCGCCGAAGCAATCGGGCCGGTTGGGGAGCACGTTGATGTCGATCACCGGATCGGTGAGACCGGCGTAATCGGGATAGGGCGTGCCGATCGGCGCATCGGCGGGCAGTTCGATGATGCCGTCATGATCCTCGCCCAATTCGAGTTCGCGGCTGGAGCACATCATACCGTTCGATTCGACGCCGCGAATCGCTGCGACTTTCAGCACCATGCCGTTCAAGGGCACGACCGCGCCCGACGGGCCGAACACGCCGACCATGCCCGCACGGGCGTTGGGCGCGCCGCACACGACTTGCAGCGGGCCGTCACCGGCATCGACCGAGAGGACCTGCAGCTTGTCCGCCTGTGGGTGCGGGGCGGCGGTCAGCACGCGTGCGACCTTGAACGCGGCGAGCTTGGCGCCGGGGTTTTCGACGCCCTCGACTTCCAGGCCGATCCGGGTCAGCGTCTCGACGATCGTGTCGAGCGTGGCGTCGGTGTCGATATGCTCTTTGAGCCAGCCGAGCGTGGTCTTCATGCGCCAACTCCCTGGCTGAGCGTGGGCACGTCGAGCGCGGAGAAGCCGTAATGCTTCAACCAGCGCGCATCGCCTTCGAAGAAGGGACGCAAATCGTCCATGCCGTATTTGAGCATCGCGAGGCGATCGACCCCGACGCCGAAGGCGAAGCCCTGCCATTCGTTGGGATCGAGCCCGCACGCTTCGATCACCTTCGGGTGGACCATGCCGGAGCCGAGCAATTCCATCCACCCTTCCGACCCACCGAGCGTCCGGCGGCCCTTCTCCATCGTCCAGCCGACATCGACCTCGGCCGAGGGTTCGGTGAAGGGAAAGTAGCTTGGGCGGAGCCGCAGCACGATGTCGTCGCGCTCGAAAAAGGCCTTGAGGAAGGTTTCGAGCGTCCATTTGAGATGGCCGAGCGTGATGCCCTTGTCGATCACCAGCCCCTCGATCTGGTGGAACATCGGGGTGTGCGTCGCGTCCCAGTCCGAGCGATAGACGCGGCCCGGGGCGATGATGCGGATCGGGGGTTGCTGACCCATCATCGTGCGGATTTGGACAGGAGAGGTGTGGGTGCGCAGGACCTTGGCTTCCTCGCCTTCACCCGCCTGCAGATAGAAAGTGTCGTGCATCGCCCGCGCCGGATGGCTCTCGGGCATGTTCAGCGCGGTGAAATTGTGCCACTGGTCCTCGATCTCGGGACCGGTCGCGACCGCGAAGCCGAGATCGGCGAAGATTTCGGCGAGTTCGTCCATCACCTGGCTGACCGGATGGACCGACCCTTGCGGGGCAGCCGGGGCGGGGAGCGTCATGTCGAGCGTTTCGCTGGCGAGGCGCGCGTCGAGTTCGGCGCGGTCGAGCGCGCTTTTCCGCGTGGCGATGGCGGTGGTGACGGCCTCGCGCAGGCCCTGGATGCGCGGGCCCTGCACTTGCCGGTCGTCGGGTGACATGCCGCCCAAGGTCTTAAGGAGTGCGGTGACGCTTCCGGCCTTGCCGAGCGCAGCCACGCGGACCGCCTCCAGCGCATCGAGGCTCGCCGCCGAATCGATCGCGGCGAGCAGGTCGGTCTTCATCTGGTCGAGGTCGGTCATCGCATTCCCGTTCAATTCACCGTGCCCGATAACGAAAAGGGCGCGGATGGCCTAGACCATCCGCGCCCCGATTTCGGTCGCTCGCAGGTCGCCTTAGGCGGCCTGGGGCAGAGCCGCCTTCGCCTGCGCGATGATGGCGCTAAAGGCTGCACCCTCGTGCATCGCGATGTCGGCCAGGACCTTGCGGTCGAGCTGGACACCGGCGAGCTTCAGGCCGTGCATGAACACGCCGTAGGTGAGACCCGCGGCGCGGACAGCGGCGTTGATGCGCTGAATCCACAGAGCGCGGAAGTTGCGCTTGCGGACCTTGCGGTCGCGATAGGCATATTGCCCGGCCTTCTCGACGGCCTGACGGGCGATGCGGATCGTGTTCTTGCGACGGCCATAATAGCCCTTCGCCTGATTGAGGATCCGCTTGTGCTTTGCGTGGGTGGTTACACCCCGTTTTACGCGTGCCATTTAATCAGTCCTCCGATTCAGCTCAGACCGTAAGGCGCCCACGCCTTGACGGTGGCCGTGTCGGCCTTGGACAGCAGTTTCGTGCCGCGGTTCTGGCGAATGTACTTGCTGTTATGGCTCATCAGCCGGTGGCGCTTGCCTGCGACGCCGTGCTTGAGCAGGCCGGTCGCGGTGAGCTTGAAGCGCTTTTTAACGCCGCTCTTCGTCTTGAGTTTGGGCATTTTCGTCCTTTCGTTTTCGCGGGCGATTATGAACGGCCTCGGCAGCCCATACCGGCCGGGCAGTCCCTCTGTACACGCGTGAGAAGCGGGGCGCTTAGGCGAGAGTCGCGGCAAATGCAAGAACCGAGGAACGTTGCGCGGCCCGAACGGTTGAGCGCCGATGAATACGACCGCCGACGTGACGCCAGCGGAAACACCGCCCCCTGCCCGCAAGCCGTGGCGGATCGTGCGCAATGTCGTGATCGGCGTGGTGCTCGCGTTGTTCCTCGTCTGGCTGGTGCTGTATATCACCAAGGGGCGCTTTCTGAAGGGCACGTTCGAGCGCGTCGCCGCAGCGCAGACCGAGCGCAAGGTGAGCGTCGCGGGCGATTTCCAGCTCTATTTCGATCCGATCACGCTGCATTTCCGCGCCGAGGGGTTGCGCGTGTCGAACCCGGAATGGGCGTCGAAGCCCGACCTGTACGCGGCGAAATCGATCGATGCGCGAATCGCGCCGCTGTCGCTGCTGTTCGGCAAGCGGCGGTTCTACACGCTCGATCTGGTCGACAGCGCGATCGATCTCGAATGGAACAAGGCGCATACGCAGAACAGCTGGACGTTCGGCGCGAAGACCGGCGGCAAGCCGCTCGACCTGCCGCGAATCGATTTGGCGACGGTCACGGGCACGACGCTGGGTTACGTCGATCCGCGGATGCGGCTGCGCACCGATCTGACCTTCAACACAGTCACATCGAGCGATGCGAAGATCGGCGATTCGGTGCGCTTCACCGGGGGCGGGCAAGTGCGCGATACGCCGTTTACGCTGAGCGGCGCCTTGCTGTCTCCCAACGCCACGGTCGCGCGCGGGCAGAACAAGCTCGTGCTCGCCGCCGACGCCGCGAACAATCATATCGAGGCGACCGGCACGCTGCCCAGCCTTGCCGATATCGAGAATGTGCCGCTGCAAGTGACCGCGCGCGGGCGTAATCTGGCGGAATTGCTTGGCATCATCGGCGTCGCGATCCCCGAATCGCGACACTACCGCGTGCGCGCGCAAATGGTGAAGTCGGACACGACGTATGATTTCACCAAGCTGACCGGGCGTTTCGGCAATAGCGATCTGGCGGGCGCGTTCACGGTCAAGGTCATCGAACCGCGGCTGCACATCGCGGCCAAGCTTACGACGCGCAGCCTCGACATCATCGATGCGGCACCGTTCATCGGCTACAACCCCGATATCGTTGCGGCCAAGGGCGCGGTTGCCGCCGCCGCCTCGACCGGGGCAGCGCCCGCGCGGATCCTGCCCGATGCAGAGCTCCCGATCGAAGCGCTCAAGAATTTCGATGCCGATCTGCGCTATACGGTCGGCGTCGTGAAATCGCGCAACGTGCCGATTTCGAATGTCGATCTGACGCTGTCGCTGAAGGACAGCCTGCTCAACCTGTCCCCCCTCACCTTCGCGATGGCGCGCGGGCGGGTGGCGAGCGACATCACGCTCGACGCGCGCGCCCGCCCGACACAGGCAAGCTACGACATTCGTCTCGCCCCCACACCGATGGCGCGGCTGCTGGCCGGGTATGGCGTCGATGAGGCGGGCACGAGCGGGGTGATCAAAGGGCGGCTGCAATTACAAGGTGTCGGCGACACGCTGCACGATTCGCTCGCCACGTCGCGCGGGCGGATCGCTTTGGTCATCCCCAAGGGCACGTTCTGGACGCGCAACGTGCAATTGGCGGAACTCGACATCGGCACCTTCGTGCAAAAGATGTTCCAGGGCCGGTTGAAGGAGCCGGTGCGGATCAATTGCGGGCTGGTTGGCTTCAGTGTGCGGAACGGCGTCGCGGCGGCGGACCCGATCCTGATCGACACCGAAAAGAGCGTGATCGTCGGGCGCGGCGGGTTCAGCTTCCGGACCGAGGCGCTCGATCTGGCGTTTCGCGCCGATGGCAAGCGCATCAGCGTCTTCTCCGGCCAATCGCCGGTGGGGCTGAAGGGCAGCTTCGCCAAGCCGGGGATCGACGTGGTCAGCCCGCAACTGCTCCAGCGCGCAGGGTTGGGACTTGGTCTGGCGGTGTTCGCGACGCCGGTTGCGGGCGTGCTGGCGTTCGTCGATGTCGGCGATGCGAAATCGGCGGCGTGCGGCCCGGTGCTGGCGGCACGACCCGCGACGGCGCAGCGCACGACGAAGGGCGAGGCGCGCGATGATGTGGGGCGCGGGACCACCGCAAAGGCGGAGGACGGCAAGAAGACGTCGAGCGAGCGCAATGGCCAGCGGAAGAAGTTTCTGGGGATTTTCTGAGTCGGGCGGCGGAGCGCTCGCCTGCCCCCGGTCGTTTCGGGTGCAGTCGAGAAACCGGTATGAGCGCTTGGCTGGGTTTCTCGACTTCGCTCGAAACGAACGGCGTGGGAGCAACCCCAAACCACACTTTGCGATAGCGCGCGTTACGCGGTAACGCTCAACCGCAATGGACATCTACCTGCCCATCGCCAATCTGTCGGTCAACGCGCTCGTCATCGTGTTGCTGGGGGGTGGCGTCGGGTTGCTGTCGGGGATGTTCGGCGTGGGCGGCGGGTTTCTCACCACGCCGCTGCTGATCGTCTACGGCATCCCCCCGACCGTCGCCGCCGCCTCCGCCGCGAGTCAGGTGACCGGCGCGAGCGTCTCGGGCGTGTTCGCGCATGTCCGGCGCAAGGGCGTCGATTTCAAGATGGGCGGCGTGCTGGTCGCGGGCGGGCTGGTCGGTTCGGTGTTCGGCGGATGGGTGTTCCGGCTGCTGCAAGCGAGCGGGCAGATCGATACTGTCATCGCGGTCGTCTACGTCCTGTTGCTCGGGTCGATCGGCTGGATGATGGCGCACGAATCGCTCGGCGAAATTCGGCGGCAGCGGAATGGCGAGCCCCCCAAACCGCGCAAGCGTCGGCACCACCCGCTGGTCGCGTCGCTGCCGCTGCGCACGCGCTTCTATCGATCGGGCCTCTACATCTCGCCGCTCGCGCCCTTGCTGCTCGGCTTCGGGGTCGGGATTTTGACGATCCTGCTCGGCGTCGGCGGCGGATTCATCCTGGTGCCGGCAATGCTCTATCTGCTCGGCATGACGACGCAGGTGGTGGTGGGCACCTCGCTGTTCCAGACGCTGTTCGTGACCGCGATGGCGACGATGGTCCATGCCACGACGACTAAGGCGGTCGATATCGTGCTGGCGGCGCTGCTGCTGCTGGGATCGGTGGCGGGTGCGCAAGTCGGGGCGCGGCTGGCGAGCAAGGCCAAGCCGGAATATCTACGGCTCGCGCTCGCGGTGATCGTGCTGCTGGTTGCGGCGCGAATCGCGCTGGGCCTGGGGTGGCGGCCCGATGAGATTTACTCGGTCGAGCTGTCGTGAGGACGCGCTGGCTGCCGCTGCTGCTGGCGCCGCTTTTGATGGCGCAATCAGCGTCCAAGCCGGTGCTGGTGCCCGACGTGTCGCAGCGCGACATCGAGATCCAATACAGCTTCACCGGCGCGAATTTGCTGCTGTTCGGCGCGATTTTGTATCCGCAGGGGCGCTTGCCCGATGACGACAAGCCGACCGACATCGTCGTGGTGGTCAAAGGCCCGACGCAATCGATCCTGGTGCGCGAAAAAGAGAAATTGGGCGGGCTGATCTGGGTCAATTCGAGCCGCTTGCGCTATCGCTCCGCCCCCAGTTTCTATGCGATCGCCTCGTCCAAGCCGATCGAAAAGATGCTCGATGCGCGGACCCGCGCGATTTACGAGCTGGGCGTATCGAGCTTGCAGCTTTCCCCGGCCTCTAGCGCGCCGCTCACCGAGCAGGACCGGTTCGCGCGCGGGCTGGTCGACCTCAAGGCGCGGTCGGGACTCTATGTCGAATCGCCGGGCGCGGTCGAGATTACCGACGGCGTGCTGTACCGTGCGCGCGTGCAGATTCCGGCGCGCGTGCCGGTCGGGCGCTTTACCGCCGAGACTTTCCTGATTCGCGACGGGCGCGTGCTGGCGGCGGCGACGCGCGATATCGAGATTCGCAAGTCGGGCTTCGAGCGCTTCGTCGCGCGCTCGGCCGATCGCCACGCGATCCTCTACGGACTGGTCGCGGTTGCGCTGTCGGTGCTGTTCGGCTGGGCGGCCGGGCAAATCGCGCGGCGCTTCTGACGCCACGGCACGACGCCACCGACCCGGGATGACCCCGGATTCGGCGCGATACGCAATCTTTACGGGTGCTGCGCCATACCCGCCGTCTGACACAGGCGGGGGAATGCCGAGAATGACCGAAATGCAGGGTGCCCAGGCTTTTTCCCATGCTGCCCCGCTGGCAGCCACGCCCTGCATCGGCATGGTCTTCGAGATCGGCGGATCGAGCAGTATGGTCATGCTCGATCCGGTCGTGCTCGACACGATGATCGGCGACCCCGATCCGGTGGTGGCGAGTGCGGGGTCGGTCGGCAGCCAGATCAAGATGCGCGTCGGCAGCACCTGGCTGATCGCCAACATTCGCTCGCTCAAGATGGTCGACGGGCATGACGACCGGATCGCCGCGCAAGTCGATTTCCTGGGCGAGGGCGATGAGGAAAAGCTGACCGGCAAGCTCTACAAATTCCGCCGCGGCGTGACGCGCTATCCGACGCCGGGCTGCGCGGTCTATCCCGTCTCGACCGCCGATCTGAAGCAGATCTACGCCGCCGACGACCGCGCCAATATCGAGATCGGTACGGTCTATCCGACCAAGGACATTCGCGCGGCGCTGTATGTCGATGCGATGCTCGGCAAGCATTTCGCGCTGCTGGGATCGACCGGTACCGGCAAATCGACCAGCGCCGCGCTGATCCTCCACCGCATTTGCGAACTCAGCCCGCAGGGGCATATCGTGATGATCGATCCGCACGGCGAATATGCCGCGGCGTTCAAGGGCAATGGCGCGATCTACGACGTCGGCAATCTGCAAATGCCCTATTGGCTGATGAATTTCGAAGAGCATTGCGAGGTGTTCGTCACCTCCTCGGGCTCCGAAAAGCAGATCGATGCCGATATCCTGGCGAAGTGCCTGTTGATGGCGCGCGGCAAGAGCCGGATGGGGCAGGAGATCAGCAAGCTGACGGTCGATGCGCCGATCCCCTATCTGCTGAGCGACCTGACCAATTTGATCCAGCTCGAAATGGGCAAGATGGACCGCGCGGGCGACACCGCGCCGTATCTGCGGCTGAAGACCAAGATCGACGAGATCAAGGCCGATCCGCGCTATGGCTTCATGTTTTCCGGGATGCTGGTCGCCGACACGATGGCGGGGTTCCTGGAGCGCATCTTCCGCCTGCCCGGCGACGGCAAGCCGATCTCGATCATCGACGTGTCGGGCGTGCCGTCTGAGATCACCTCGGTCGTGGTCGCCGTGCTCAGCCGGATGGTGTTCGATTTCGCGATCTGGTCACGCGGCGAGCCGCAGCGCCCGATCCTGCTCGTCTGCGAGGAAGCGCATCGCTACATTCCGGCGGGGGACGGGGGTGCGTCGAGCGTCGGGCGTATCCTCAGCCGGATCGCCAAGGAAGGGCGCAAATATGGCGTGTCGCTCGGGCTGATCACGCAGCGGCCGTCGGATCTGGCCGAGGGCGTGCTGTCGCAATGCGGCACGATCATCGCGATGCGCCTCAACAACGATCGCGACCAGGCCTTCGTCCGCGCGGCGATGCCCGAGGGCGCGCGCGGCTTCCTCGATGCGATTCCCGCTTTGCGCAACCGCGAGTGCATCATTTGCGGCGAAGGCGTCGCGATCCCGATCCGCGTGTCATTCGATGCGCTGGCCGAGGACAAGCGCCCGGCGTCGGACGATCCGATCTTCTCGCAACTGTGGCGCGAGACCGGCGGCGAGAGCGACATCATCGCGCGCACCTTGAAGCGGTGGCGCGCGCAGGGGCGGTAGGTTTCCGCAAGTGAAAAGTAGAAAGAAGGTTGGTTCGCGCAGAGGCGCGGAGGCGCAGAGAAAAAAAGAGGAGGGCGGAAGCCCTCAATCCTTTACGGCGCGGCTTTCGATCGACGTTTGTAAGGTCTGCCGACGGCCGAGCCGGGAGATCTCTGCGCCTCCGCGCCTCTGCGCGAACCAACCTTCTTTCTACTTTTCACTTGCGGAAACCTACCGCCCCTGCGCGCGCCACCGC
>JAIXZV010000056.1 GCA_027489365.1 Sphingomonadales bacterium | reverse complement strand
GTATCGCAAGCTGCGCAACACCTTCCGCTATCTGCTCGGCGCGCTCGACGGGTTCGAGGAGAGCGAGCGGTTGCCGGTCGCGGAGATGCCCGAGCTGGAGCGCTATGTGCTTCATTTGCTGGCGGAGCTTGATGCGAAGCTGCGCGCGGCGGTGTTGGTGTACGACTTCAATTCGTATGTGCGGCTGCTGACCGAATTCGCGCAGGAGGATCTGTCGGCCTTCTACTTCGATATCCGCAAGGATTCGCTTTATTGCGACGCGGTCACCGATCCCAAGCGGCGCGCGTGCCGGACGGTGTTCGACACGCTGTTCCACGCTTTGGTGCGCTATGCCGCACCGGTGCTGTGCTTCACGGCGGAGGAAGTGTGGCAGGACCGCTTCCCGAGCGAGGACGGGTCGGTGCATTTGCTTGAGTGGCCGGAAGTGCCTGCGGTCGCAGGCGCGGATGCGGCGACCTGGGGCGCGGTGCGTGCGCTGCGCCAACAGGTCAACGAAGCGATCGAGCCACTCCGCCGCGCCAAGATCGTTCGCTCCAGCCTTGAGGCGGATGTCGTGGTGCCAGAAGCGCCGCTGCCGGTCGCTAATCTCGCCGAGCTGTTCATCGTCGCCAAGGTATCGCTTGGGGATGCGCTCTCGGTAGCCCGCAGCGATTTCCACAAATGCGGCCGCTGCTGGCGCTTGCTGCCCGAAGTCGCGCATGACGGCGATCTGTGCGACCGTTGCGAAGAGGTGGTGGCATGAAGCTCCCCTTGGCCGGGTTCGCCACCGCTGCGGTCCTGTTCGCGGCAGATCAGGCGACGAAATATGGCGTCACCGATGTAATGAAGCTGAGCGAGCTGACCAACGCGCATTACGTCAATGATGTCTTCAACGTGCGCTTCGTTGCCAATCGCGGCGTCTCGCTTGGGTTGATGCGCGCGGACGATCCGATGGCGCGCTGGTTGCTGGTGGCAATGACCGGGGCGATCGCGATCGGCGTGCTGGTGTGGATGTTCCGCGAACGCAACCGGATCGACCAGATCGGACTCGGGCTGGTGCTCGGCGGGGCGATCGGGAACATCCTCGACCGCATTCGCTTCGGGTTTGTGGTCGACTGGGCCGATCTGCATTTCGGCGACTGGCAGCCGTTCCTGGTGTTCAATCTGGCCGATGCCGCGATCACGATCGGCGTGCTCATCTTGTTCGCGCGCGCGCTTCTGGTACGAGAAAAGCCGAAAGCGGAATCGGGGACAGATTCCGGCCCCAATTCTGCGTCAGAACAGGGCGTAACGGAGACAACACATGCGTAAAGCCACCACCCTCATCGCCGGTCTCGCCCTGGTCGCCCTGGCGTCGGGCTGCGCGACGAACAAGCTCGGCCGCAGCGGCCCCGATGAGTTTGCGGTCGCGCGTCAGGCGCCGCTGGTGATCCCGCCCGATTTCTCGCTCACCCCGCCGCGCCCCGGCGCCGCCCGTGCCAACGATGTCAGCCCCAATGCGCAAGCTTTGGACGCGTTGTTTGGTGGCACGGCGCAGCGCAGCGCAGGCGAGACCGCGACGATCGCGGCGGCGGGTGTCGACAGCGACGATCCCGGCATCCGTTCGACCGTTGGCGATCCCGCGACGACCGTGGTCGACAAGGGCGCGACGACGCGCGACGTGGTCGCGGCGCCCGAGGGCGACGGCCAGAACGCCAAGGCAGCGACGCCCAAGTAACTCCGTCGCCGCGCGGCGCGCGCCGCTGGCACGAAAAAGGCCGCGTACCGGATGATCCGGTGCGCGGCCTTTTCGTTTTGGCGGACGGGAGGTGTTAGAAGCTGGCCGTCAGCGATGCGACCACGCCGCTCTTGCTTTCGACCGCGCCGACCAGATTGTTGAACTTGGCGTCGGTATCGACATAGCTCACGCCGAACGTCAGCACCTTATACGTCGCGGTGACGCCCAGGGCCCAATCGGTATAGCCGTCCTGCTCCTTGCCCTTGCCGAACGACGAGGCCAGCCAGCTGGTGCCGAAGGTGTGGCCGAGATGCGCAGTAAGGCTGAGCGGTGTCTTCGGGATCGCGCCGGTAAAGTCCCCCGCGAGATAGACATTGTCGCGCTTGCGGCTGTTGAACGAAGAGCCGACGCCGGTCTGATCGAGCGCCAGCGCCTTCTGCTTCGGGGCGTAGTTGATCGTCGCCTTGGCAGTGACCGGACCCAGGGTCGATGAGACATCGAAATAGGGTTCGAAGAAATCCGAATGGACGCCGGGCGTCCGGTCGCGCGGGTAGAAGTAATACAGCACGCCGCCGTCCAGCTTGATGCCGCTGATGGTCTTGCTGTAGCCCGCAATGAAGTCGATTTCCTGCCGCGCATTGGCGCCGGCGACGACATAGTCGGTCACCGACGATCCCCACGCCGAGACGTAGAAGCCCGATTGGTGCGTGACCGTGATCGACCCCTGCAGCGCGAACTGCTTGTCGGTCTGGGAAATGCCGCGGAAGCGATAGTCCGAGACGATGGCGGCCGTCGCATTGATCGTGACCGGCGGGGGCGGTGCGGTGGGGGCGTCCTGCGCAAAGGCAGGGGTTGCGGAAGCGGCGAGCAAGAGCGCGCCGAGCGTCATTGTGGAGATGCGCATCGTTTTCCTTTCGAAAATGCGATCGTCCCCGCCTGCTTCACCGGTGCAGCGTCTGTCGGCGGCGAAACGCCCCCCGCGCGGCTAACCGGCAAGGCGCTGAAGTGCCGCTTCATGCGGCACTGCACAACTCAATTCGCTGGCTTTGTTGCTGGTTTGGGCGCCATTGTTGTAGTTCAGCAACAGTTGAGCAATGTTGCGGAAACGCTCCAGCAATAAAAAATTGGTCAGCGCGCGGCCGAAAAGCGCTCCAATCCAGCAGCCAGATCGGCGATCAGATCGGCCGGATCCTCCAGCCCGATCTGCAGCCGGACGAGCGGCCCGGCATCCTCGCGGCGCGTGACGGTGCGGTAACGCTGCGGATCGACCGGCAGCGCGAGGCTCTCAAAGCCGCCCCAGCTATAGCCGATGCCGAAATGGTCGAGGCCGTCGATCAGCGCGGCGCGCGCCGCTTCGTCGCCGCCGTTCAGGACGAACGAGAACAGCCCCGAGGATCCCTTGAAATCGCGCACGAACTGCGCGTGGCCGGGGCAGGAGGGGAGCGCGGGGTGGAGCACGCTCGCAACCTCGGGCTGCTCCGCCAGCCACTGCGCGATCTGGAGCGCGCTGGCCTCATGCTGCTTCAGGCGGATCGCCATGGTGCGCAAGCCCCGGCTGCCGAGCCAGCAATCGTCGGGGCTGGCGACCTGACCAAGCTGGAAACTGGTGTCGCGCAGCCGCGCGAAATGGCCGGGCGCGGCGGAGACCGAGCCGAGCATCACGTCGCTATGGCCGACGACATATTTGGTGCAGGCGAGGATGGTGAGATCGACCCCATGCGCGATCGCGGTGAAGAACAGCGGTGTCGCCCAAGTGTTGTCGAGCAGGGTGACCACGCCGCGTGCTTTGGCGGCGGCAACGATCGCGGGCACGTCCTGCACTTCGAAGGTGAGGCTGCCGGGGCTTTCCATGATGATCGCGCGCGTTTTGTCGGCGATCAGATCGGCAATGCCAGCGCCGATCAGCGGATCGTAGAAGCGCGTCGCAATGCCCATGCGCTTGAGCAGGCCGGTCGCCATCGAACGGGTCGGATCATAGGCGCTGTCGGGTAGCAGCAGCTCGTCGCCGGGTGATAGTACCGAGAGCAATGCCGCCGCGATCGCCGCGACGCCCGACGGGTAGAGGAAGGTGCCTTCCGCACCGGGTTCGAGTTCGGTCAGCGCGTCGGCGAGGCTCCACTGCGTCGGGGTGCCCTTGCGGCCGTAGAACAGCCGATGGTGGGTATCGCGCCCGCCCGCCGCGCGCAGATCGGCGACGCTGTCGTAGAGGATCGTCGAGGCACGCCACACCGGCGTGTTGACGATCCCCTGTGTCCATTCCTTGCGCCGCCCAGCCGAGACGACGCGGGTGAAGTCGCCTTTTTGGACGTCGGTCTTGCTCATAGTACGCGATCCTGATGCTCCCCTCCCCTTCAGGGGAGGGGCTGGGGGGTGGGGCCGCGCCGCAAGGTCGGCGATCAGATTCGCGGAGAGGCCCCACCCCAACCCCTCCCCTGAAGGGGAGGGCCTTGCAAGTGGCTTACGCCGCCCCGGTCGCCTTTGGCGTGGTGCGGTCGGCACCCCATTCGGACCAGCTGCCGTCATACACCGCGGCTTCGTTGCCGAGCAGATGCGCGCCGAATGCGAGCGCCGAGGCGGTGATGCCCGAGCCGCAGGTGGTGACGAGCGGCTTCGACAGGTCGATCCCAGCGCCTTCGAACGCGGCCTTCAGCGCATCGCCGGTCTTCCACGTGCCGTCGGCATTGAACAGTTCGCCGTACGGCAGGTTCTTCGAACCCGGAATGTGGCCGGCGTGCGTGGCGGGACGCGGATCCGGCTCCTCTCCGGTGAAGCGTGCGGCGGACCGGGCGTCGAGCACTTGCTCTGCGCCGCTGTCGACATTGGCCTTCATTTGATCGAGCGTGCGGACGCCGTTGTCATCGGCCCAGACGGTGAAGTGGCGGTGGCGGAGCTGTTC
>JAIXZV010000174.1 GCA_027489365.1 Sphingomonadales bacterium | reverse complement strand
GGATCATCACCCATACCGCGCAAGCTACTGACGTTGCTGCTGCTGGTCAGCCGTAACGCCAGCCTGATCCTGCAATTGCTGTTGTTGCGGGCCGTGCTGCTGCGCGAACGCCCCGATCTGGTTGTGCTCAGCCAAGGCGGCAATTGGGACGGGTTTCTCTACGCCAGGATACTGCAGCGCGCGAACTGCCGTTATGTGGTCATCGCGCAAAAGGCCACCGAGCTTTACTGGCCGAGCGACTGGATGCGCGAGCGCTGCAAGGCGCTATACAAGCACGCGGAGGCGACCTTCTTCGTCTCGCACCATAACCACCGACTGACCGAAGAGCAGCTCGGTATGAAGATCGCGCCGGCGCGGATCGTGCGTAATCCGTATCTGAATGATTGGGGTGCACCCATGCCTTGGCCGACTGGGACCGATACCTTGCGGCTCGCCTGCGTCGGACGGTTTTTTCCGCTGGAAAAGGCCCAGGACATTTTGTTGCGCGTGCTGGCGCTGCCCAAATGGCGTGACCGCCGCATCGAGGTTTCCTTCTTCGGTGAGGGCGATCGCGTTGAAGGCTTGCGCGAGTTCGGCGCGTATCTGGGCCTGTCGGGCGTGCATTTTCGCGGCTTCGTGGACGATATTCGGGAGATATGGGTCGATCACCATGCGCTCGTTCTACCCACCCGTGCCGAAGGGTTGCCGTTGGTGGTGGTCGAAGCGATGCTCGCCGGACGCGTCGTGATCACGACCGATATCGGCGGAAGCGCCGAAATATGTGACGACAACGTAACGGGCTTCATCGCACGGTCGGCCGATGTCGCCGCCTTTGATGAAGCACTGGAGCGCGCCTGGCAGCGCGCGGAGCAATGGCCTGCGATCGGCGCCGCCGCTGCCCGTGCGATCCGCGAGCTGGTTTCGCCCGATCCGGCGGCAGACCTTGCAGCTCTGGTGCAGCAAGTGATGAAGGGGCGGCTTGCGGTAGGTGAGGACACGGCTGCCGCGCGCGCAGCCACTCAGTTAGAACCGGTAATCGCCGACAAAGGGACCGAACAACGGTTCGGTGACAAGATGCTTCGCCTGTTCCGTCATCGGCCTGAGCCAATCGTTTAGAAGGAGAGCATCGTTGACCGGCTCGCATGGCCAGATTCGGTTCAGGATCGCGATCGGCCGTCGAAGCCGGTTGTCGAATACCGCGCGAAGGTAGCGGCGCCGAAGAAACCCGAATTTGCGAGGCAACCGATTCACGAGGCGCGTGATCCGTGGATACCAGCGCAATTCGATTGAAGACAGCGCTTGATTGATACGCGCGGCCGAGCCGTCGAACCGCTCGATACCGAGCCGCGCTTCGAGTTCGCGCAGGAAGGCATGGCGATCATTCGCCAACATCTCATACGGCATCACCGTCACACGATCCCCGAAGGCCGATCGATAGGCTGCGATCAGCGCGTCATAGTTCAGCGGGGCGAGTGCGGGATACCCCGCTTGATAAAAGGCGAAATCGATGTCGCCGCCCAGCCGCACATATTGCGAATAGTTCGAGAGCAGCGCCGTCCGGAACCCGCGTGTCACGATCAGAATGTGCGCGGTGGGAAACAAGGTCGCGAGACGTTCGCAAGCGCGAAATTGCGCTGCCCGGACCTCGGCGCTGGAGGGCCACGGGCTTCCGGGCGGGCGGCCATAGTCGCGATTGGGTACCGAAAGCCCTTCGCTCCTGGTGACGCGCCAGCGATACCCGGTGTCGTCGTCGAATGCCTGAGAAACGAAGTCGTAGATGTTGGCTGCCCCGGCAAAGCCACCCTCGGCGTAGCGGATCTGGGGATGATCGCGGAACCACAGCTCGAGATAGCTCGAACCGCTCTTTGGATAGCCGATGTGGATGAGATGCTGGGTCACGAAAGCAGACCTATCTAGAAAGCGAGCGCGTGCAAGGATCATCGGCCTCGGCGCTGCTGCGCCAATCTGGCGCACTTCTCGTGACATCGATGCAACTTATCCTGTTGCAACGCCGCTGCCAAACCTGAATAGGGGGCAATGATTTTGGTAACGGGGTCGGGGGGCCTGATCGGAAAGCACTTGGTTGCGCACCTGCGCCGTAGCGGCATTGCGACCAAATCTTTCGATACGCGGATGAACCCTCTGGATGACATTCGCGACCCTGCGGCTCTGTCCCAGGCGCTGGCGGGCGTTACCGGCATCGTGCACCTAGCGGCAGTCTCAAGGGTCAAGGCTGCCGAGCTAGATCCCGACCTCTGTGCCGATACGAACGTCACCGCGCTACAGATGCTAGTCGATCTGTGCGTGGCGGGCGCGAAGCCGTGGCTCCTGTTCGCCAGCAGTCGCGAAGTTTATGGGTCGGTAAATGTTCTTCCGGTGCACGAAGACGTGCCGCTGCGGCCAATCAATGTCTACGGTCACAGCAAGGCTAGGGGCGAGGCGATTGTCCTAGCGGCGCGCCAGCGGGGGATGGTGGCCAATATCTGCCGCTTCTCGAATGTGTATGGCTGCGTCAGTGATCACGCCGATCGCGTGGCTATGGCGTTCGCCCGTGTCGCCCAGTGGGGCGGCACGATGACGGTGACGGGTCCTGGCAACCTGCTCGATTTGACGACGATCGATGACGTGGTCGACGGCATTTGCAGATTGATCGCAGCAACGTCGGACGGCAGGCAATTGCCGCCGGTGCACCTCGCATCGGGTCAGGGGATCACCTTGCGGGCGTTGGCCGAACTTCTTGCGGAACAGTCGACGGAAAGCGTTGATATTGTTGAGGTGCCTGCGCGCAGATATGATGTCGGCGGCTTCGTAGGAAATCCACAGCGTGCCAGCGATTTGCTGGGATGGCGTGCGCGGACACCGATCCGCAAAGGGATGGCCGATCTGCTCGCCGCGCTAAGATCGCAAGCCGATCCGGCGGGGGGACCTCCGGACAGCAACAGTAGCTACTTAGCCAACACCGGCGTTACGCGGCAACGGCGGACGCGGGTTTTGGCTGATAGCCTCCAGCAAACATCCCTCATTAAGAGCGACCAGTGACCCAGCGAAAACCCGAAGCCGCCGCGACTGCAAAAGTGGACGATAAGTGCCAGGAAAAGGCATCCGTCCCTGCTGGTCAGGTCGCCTGACGGTCGTGGCGCGGCGCCTAGGCGGCTCGACGCTGACCATCGCGCGGC
The DNA here is from genome assembly GCA_027489365.1 of Sphingomonadales bacterium. GTDB lineage: Bacteria > Pseudomonadota > Alphaproteobacteria > Sphingomonadales > Sphingomonadaceae > Sphingomonas. Next base: position 4,931 of record JAIXZV010000174.1, on the reverse strand, counting down.
TTATGTTTCGGGCCAATTTGCGATCCCGCCACCGAAGGACCCTGCTTGGTTATGTCTGGCTGGCGATTCCAGGGCTGGTGTTGGCCATCACCTTCACCTTTCTGCGGAAGAGCGCCCTTGTCGTAACGGGCGACGTTGCACTCCCTTATCCGCTGTTCGTGCTTTCCGGTATGTTCCTCTGGCAGAGCTTTGGCGATGCGATCAATCTGCCAATCCAACAGCTCAACCAGCAGCGCCGGTTTCTCTCGCTCGTGCCCGCGCCGTTTCAGGCGGTGCTGATCGCGGCATTGGGCGAGGTGTTGGTCAACCTCGCGGTGCGGCTGGCGATCCTCGGCGTGACAATCCTTGCCTTCAGGCTGCCGGTAGCGGCGAGCTGGTTGTTGGTGCCGTTGGGCGGCATCGGCATGGTTGCCTTCGGTTTTGCGCTCGGGCTGACCATCGCCCCCTTCGCCCAATTATTCGACGATATCGCGACCTTGGCGTCGATGGCTGTCACCTTCGCCATGCTGCTTTCGCCCGTCCTTTACCCAATCCCGCCCGACAGCATCCTGGCGCTCAATCCGCTCGCCGCGATGCTTACGAACGTCCGCGATTGGATGGTGGGTCTGCCCGCAACTGCCAGCGTCTGGCCAATCGTCATTTTGACGCTCGCGCTGCTGGTCCCCGGCTGGCTGCTCAATATGGTTTCGCGCCCCCATATTACAGCGCGGGCACATTGACATGACCGAGCCTGTGCCATTGCTGAAGGTCGATTCACTGTCGAAGCGCTTCTGCCGAGAAACGGTGCGTTCTTTGCGCTATGGCGTCGCTGATATCCTACACGACCTGTTACCAGTCCGAAAAGGTGACCCATATCTGCGCCGGGGGGAATTCTGGGCGCTGGATCAGGTCAGTTTCACCATTTCGCCGGGCGAAGCTGTGGCGATCGGCGGACGCAATGGGGCGGGCAAGACCACGCTGCTGCGTCTAATGGCTGGAGTTCTCAAGCCGGACTTCGGCAGTATTAAGCTGGGCGGAACTGTCAATCCGGTGATCGAACTCGGTCAGGGGCTAAACCCGATGCTGACCGGCCGCGAGAATGCGGAAATCGGATTAGCGTGGCGGTGCGGGGATCGCCGATCAATCCATGACCTTGTCCCAGACGTTGCCGCCTTCGCCGAATTGGGCACAATGTTCGACACGCCGGTTCACAGTTACAGCGCCGGGATGCGCGTGCGGCTCGCTTTCGCCATTGCAGCCGTGGTCCCGTGCGACCTGATGCTACTCGACGAAGTCTTGGCGGTTGGCGACGTCCGGTTTCAGCGCAAATGCATCGACCATATGCGCCGCCATCTCGATCGGGGGGGCGCGTTGGTTCTGGTTTCGCACAATCCCGTCCAGATGCAGGCCTTGTGCCGCCGGGGCATCCTGCTTGAGCAAGGCCGGGTAGTGCTGGAAGGTGGAATCGAGGAGTGCATCGACCAGATGTACGAACTGCAGCGCGATGATCGACCGGCCGCAAGGGAGGATACCGGCCAAGACGGCCTTGTCACGATAGATGCGCTGCGAATTTGTAGTGCGGACGGAGGCACAACGATTGCCAGCGGTGCCCCCGCATTTTTGGAAATCGCTTTCACCGCGCACCAGCGCGTGTCTACCCGCTGTTCGTTTGTCATTTGTGGACGCGATGTCTCAATACGTATCGCCTCGCTAAGCGAACCGGACATTTCAGTGGTCGAAGCCGGATCGCATGTTAGGCGCTGCCACATACCGAATCTGCCGCTGGCACACGGAATTTTTGGCTTGCAAGCCTCTGTGATGGACCCGGAGACGCTGATCCAGCATGCAGGAAAGGGGTACGATACAGCGCCGGTTGAATTTCGCGTGGAGGAACCGCTAAGCCGATCAAGCCTGCTAACGCGTTACTCGGGCCAAATGCTCTGGATCGACCATGTCTGGATTGCTGAACCTGAAAATTGCATCCCAGCAGGTTTCGAAATTGCCGAAGCCGGTTCCGATATCGTCAGGCTCGACGGAAGCATATGGCCAGTCGCGGAATTGACACTGCCGAAATCCGGCGCGGAGTAGGCGCGACACCATATGGCCTTGACCCCGAAATGCTGACCTTTTTGGACCCCACAGAAGAAGCAACATTCGCCCGCCAGGGCTATGTTGTGCGGCGGGCGCTTGATCAGCAACAGGTTGATGCTGCGCTAAAGGTGATCGAGGATTGGTCAAGAACCCACTATGGCACTGATCTAAATCATCTTCCGTTTCAGCTTACCCCCGGACATTATACTTCCGCCGTAGAAGCTGCTGCCCCAATTCGCGACGATCTGGCCAACCGACTCGGTGCTGTGGTCAACGATTCGCTTCGATCGGGAACAAGCGGTGCCTCCCCCTACGGTGCAGGCATCAGTCTTAAAATGGCTTATGGGGCCAGGGTCATCCTTCACCGGCATACACCAATGCTGCTGGATCCATTCGCGCGCCACGTGCTGACTTGGTGCAGCCTCGTGGATTGCGATCAGGAAAATGGCTGCTTATTCATCATACCCAGATCGCATTCATTGTATCGCAAAATAGATATTTTAGGCGAGCCACCATTTTTCGGCGGCTATATAGACGAACTGGTTGAAAAGCACGCGATCCCGGTTCCGTTAAGAGCTGGAGAGGCAGTCTATTTTGACAACCTCTTGCTTCACGGTTCCTATCCCAATCGGCGACCAACCGCGCGTCCTGCAATCCTTTCCATGTTCCTTCATGATATCAACGATTGGGTTTCCTGTCGTCGCGGTAGTGATGGGGATGTTGAGTTTGTCGACGATCCCTACGAGACCCGTTTGCTTTTCGAACCGGGTGGGGAAGACGGCACCACGCGCCGGCGCGAGAGCAAGGTCCTAAAGCGACTTCCCGCTTGGAACCGCAAGGCCACGTTGCGGGAACTGGAAGTGCTTTTGATGAGCGACCTTCGTCCCAGCGAGGACTTCGATCCGCTCGAATTCTTGTGCGGACCGGAAACGCCCCCAAAAATCACGCGCTCGCTCGTGGCGAAGCGAAACCCGGTCGCAGACGCCGTCACGCGCGCGCTTCCCGCCGCTGTGAAGCGACCATTGCGACGCATTTTCGATGGATGGAAGCTTCGGCGTGTCGGTAAACACTCTGCGGACCATCGCTGATCCTGTGGTAAAGTTCGGGCTCAGAGGGCTGCACAATTGGCAAAAGCGTTCAGCAAACTTTCCCTCGTCGATAGCCTGCTTGCACAAGGCCATGAACGCTGGGAAAATGTCCAAGCGACCAAACCCGATGCGGCCGAGATGATCGGGGTCGGTCCAAAAAATGCAGTCGAAGCAAGGTAAAGGAGCGCTCGGCATGACGGTATCCACGCTGGCCAATGTTTTCCGCGATCCGGCAAAGCAGGCCGAGTTCGAACGGCTTGGCGTCGTGAAGCTGCGCCTGTTTGATGCCGATCAGGCGTTGGCGTACCGCGAGATTATGGCGGGACTCGATCCCGAAGACGGGTTCGATCCTAACGGCCGACTTGGTGATGCCGTTACCTATCATATGACCGAACTGGACACGCGTATTGCCTATAAACAACGAGTGTTCGCACTGGCGGACGAATGGCTGCGCGAAGCCATCGAGACCGAACTCGTCGACTATCGCGGGGTGGTCGCCACCCTATTCGTGAAGCCGCCCGGCAAGGGCGAGATTCCGATGCACGCGGACTGGACCATCCAGGAAGATAATTCCCGGCCGACCATCTATCTTTGGGTCGCACTCGAAGATGTCGATGACCGGAACGGCCCGGTGCGCTTCGTCGAAGGGAGCCATTCGCTCTTCGACGAAATCAACGGCCCCTTGATCCCGCCAAGCTATAGTCAATGCGAAGAGTTCCTCGCTGCCCGGGCAACAACAGCGCCGATGCGCGCGGGCGAAGCGATTTTGTTCGATTCAAGCATCCTGCATACCTCTGCCGACAATCTCACCGATCAGCCGCGCTTTGCCCTGCGATTGGCCTGTATTCCCAAGGGCAAGACGGCGGTGCTGCACCGTCGGTCGTCCGAACGGCCGGACCTGATCGAGACGTTCAGGATGGAGGCCGATGATTATCTGTCGCACGACGGCAAGGACCTGACGCAGGGCATATTTGAAACCCCCCTCCTTTGCCGCGTGACGCAATTGGACCGCGCCTATTCGCCAGCGGAGATGGAATTGATTCTCTCCCATGCCGAGGCGATCCGCGCGGGCGAGCGCCGCATCGAAGAATTCATGACCCAAACGGCACCACCACTGCCGCCGCCACCACTGCCCACCGTGCCCCAACGGCTGTATCGGGGCGTGCGTCGGCGCGCCGGCCGTATCGTACGCCGCATTTTGGGGCCGCGAGCCATCGCTACGCCAGACCAACACGATTTCGCGGTCTATCCCGTGTCAACTGCGGTCCATCGCCCCTTCGCAAACTCAGCGATCGACGAAGCGCTGCACCGGCAGGGATATGTCACCTTGCCGTTTCTCGAACCCGCCGAGGTCGACCGCTTGGCGGCGGCGATCAGCGCGGCCGAAGGCGTGCACGATCGCAGCGATGTCCACATCCCGACCCATTTTCGGCTCAGCGCCTTCAGCAACGACAGGGCGTATAAGGAACGCCTGTACGACGCGGTCTGGGGGTGCCTGAAGGCCCGGATCGAAACGGTGTTGCCGGGGTTCGAGCCGTTGGTGATCAACCTTTTCGACAAACAACCGGGAAGCGGGTACGATCCGGTCCCGATCCACCAGAACCCCTCCTTCGTCGATGAGCCCGCGCACAAATCGGTTTCGCTGTGGATTCCGCTGGACGATGTCGACAAGGACAATGGCACCGTCGGCGTGCTGCCCGGTAGCCACAACCGTTTCAACCGCATCCGCGCCGGGAACATGGCGCACGAGGATATCTTTGCCCCCGTGCAGCG
>JAIXZV010000287.1 GCA_027489365.1 Sphingomonadales bacterium | reverse complement strand
TTTTGTTCTTTGGCGTCTCCCCACAAAGAGTACCCAAGCAAGGACTTGAAATAGCGCAAATATTCAGGATCTACAGTGCCATCCTCTTCAGCCAGCACCTCGCCCACGAACTTTTCCCACCTACCGCGAGGCTTCTGAGGCGACCATCCGCAGGCGGTGATTTGGGTCAGCAGCATAGCAGGATCGTGAGGTGCCAACGTGCCGGTACGGAGGTCGACGATGCCTGACCGGGTATTCAGCAGGTGCGGGTGCGAATCCATTTTGTCTGCCGGAATTTCCAGGTGCGGACGAAGCAGAGAAACGACAGAGCGGAGGAAAGCAGCAGACCGCGTGCGAGATACAAATTTGGCGTGGTCACGTTTTTCCTGGTCAGCAGCTTCTTTTATGTCGTCAACATCGTATTCAGCTCGGGCCTTAGAGTCTACCGACGGACCGAAAACGCCGGCCAGAGCGCACATGTCCGCGATCTCGATTTCTGCTTCAATCTCGAAGGCGATCTGCTGAGCGCGAGCCATAACCCGAACCTCATCCGGGTCATGAACCCAAACCATCCCGTCCCAGACGTACCACCCGAGGCCTCCTGCATGCAGGATTTCGTGCTTGTATCGTGCAGCCATCCGCAGGGCGAATCCGATTTCCGATCGGTCATACGTCAAAAACCCAACCAATGCCCTGCGCGTTGGCGTCGCCAACCCGTCGTTGGCCAGCAGCTTGTCGACATTTTGGAAAAGTTCGACCACTGGCTTACGTATGCGCAGCCTTGTGCATTCTGCTTCGCCAATGGTTTCAGCATGCTGGATAAACGCCCGCCGCAACTCATCATCGAGCAGCAGTTCCTGACGCGGCCGATCCACGATCCGGCGGACAGCGACCTTGGCGGCATCAAACGCAAATTCTTGTTCAGTTTCCTTCAGCGCCATTTTCATATGTCCCACGCCGCCAACTTCTTGATTCTCGTCCAGCATCGCGATCAGCGCGTCTCCAGCGGGCCAATCATCCCCATCGCCGCCGATCGCCGCGCTCTCGTCCACGCCGCCAGCCGCAGCCGCCGCCGCATCACGCCGGTCCTGCTCTGCCTGCAACAGCCGATCTGCCAGCGCCTGCAACTCAGCAACCAGCCCTTCCGTCACTTGGCGGAAGGTCGCGCCTGCATACAAATCCGCCCCGCTGCCGGCCCCTGCGCGCGTGAGAAAATCGTCCAGGCCCTTTCCCAGGGCCTCGGGCCACTCCAGTACCGATGCCGGAATCCCGCGCGCCAGGGCTTCGCTCGCGAGAGCGGCGACAGCCTGCGCGACGCCGAATTTCCGTTTGAAATCAGAGTCGAGAGCGATGACAAGCTCGCCGAATGTCCCGCGGCCATCCGCGGCGACCAGCTGGTAGTCCACGACAGCTTCAATCGCCAGGCGCCACGAAGAAACGCCTGGAATTGAGATTGTGTGGTCACCGATCGATGTCGCGATGTCAGCCTTGATCTCACCCTCTGTGACCAGCAGCTTGCCACTATGCCGGGCAGCCGTGACAGCCGGAAAATGGACAGCCGGCGTTGAACCGGGCAGCCATAAATACCGCTTGCTGCCATCCTCAGCTTCAACCCGCTGGCGCAGCCCAACAATATCGCCGCCGCGGTTGCGGACTGGCACCAGCAGTGCTCCCGACACCATTTGAAATTTCTGCGATCCCGGCTCCGGCCAACCCGGCACTTTGTCAGCACCCGGAATGCCGCGGATCATCAGGCCCACGCCGTCCAGCACCTTTGCTGTGCCATACCCAGCCGCCTGAATGATCTCCGCGGTCATGCCGGGCCGCGCCATTAAGGCCGCGCGATGCCCATCGCTCACAGGGCAAAGCTCAAGCACCCGCCCGTAAACAAGGTCGCACGTCGCGCTGACCGCTGGCACCCTGTTGCTGGCCTCCGCTCTCGCGTCCCTGGCTGCCAATCTCCTCCGCGCAGTGGGTGCCCACCCATCCGCGCGCTCGTGGCCATGGGCCTCACGCGCCGAGATCTCGTGCCCGTCCAGGCTGGAGTAGTAAAATTTCTCCGCTGCGTCGCCGCATGTCCACAGGACCGCGCCTGTGGTCAGATGCGTCCTGTACGCGCAGGGCCATTTCTTGCCGCCGCAGGCCCTGCAAGGGTTTTTGGTGCTTGCTCGGGTCGACGAGGTTATCTCGGACCACACTCTACCGTCTGCCATTGTTCCTACTCCTGTTTGCCTAAATTCCTAATTTCGTTCTTGCTTGTTGATTTAATGGTCTATGTAGGTCGTGTTATCCTACATCTCAGGCAGCCAAAACGGCCATTTTCGTGGCCGCGGGGCTCATCCGGTCCCCGAATATGGCCAGATTCTCGGCTATTAGGCGCCAGCCGGCCCGCTCGGGCCGCTCCATGTCCGCCGCGGCTGCGATTTTGATCCTCGTGACAAGGCACGCTGGAATGTCGGTGAGGCCGGCAAAGTCGCACAGCGTTTCTATTTCGCGCCTGCGAGCTGGATCCAGAATCATGGCCCGCGCTTCGAGTGTCGCGGCTGCCCTTTCCCTTGCTGCCTCGTATCGTTCACTGCTGTACACGAGCCCTGATGGCAGAGGATCGCAAGCGTCGCTTATCACCTGCTCAACCACCGCACCCCACAAGCGACGGCAAGCCTCACCAGAAATGGTCTGCGCCTCACTTCCTATGGTATGGTCGGCTATCGGGCGCATGGTCATATCTCCTGGCTAATCGTGGGACTGGCTTCCTTCCCTGTTGCTACCTATAGCGCCATTCGCAGCCTGTAGAAAGCACTTTTTTGTCGACCGCACATTTCTGCATATGCTATACATTAAATGCTGAAAACGTACCGCCACCGACCTCACCCCACAGGCGGCCCATATATAAAGTGTAGGAGCCAGCCACAGATGACTAAGTCCGCAGTCCTGCCGCCGCCCACCCTGTCCGGCCCAAGCCTGCTCGACATCGGGGCGCCCGCCGAGGCGGTTAAGGCTGATTTCAGCCGCCGGTTGCAGCATGCGCTCAACGCGAAGGGCTGGAATCAATCGGACCTGGCTCGCGCGGCGGACATCGGGCGGGACAGCGTGAGCGTCTATCTGCGCGCCAAGAGCCTGCCAGGCCCCAAGCATTTGACGAGCATTTCTGCGGCTTTGGGCGTTGAGCCTGATGATCTGCTGCCTGGCGCGTCGGATGCCGCTACGGCCCGGACGGGGGTGGCCGCGATGGAAGTTATGCAAACCGCGGCGGCTGGCCGGGTTTGGCTTAAAATCAACCGCAGCGTGAGTCTAAGGCAGCTTGGCGAGATAATAAGGGTTCTTGATAGCGAACCCGCCGGGGACGACAGCTGAGATCGGTAGTCGTCGCCTGCAGGGCCACGCCAGGACCGTGCTCTTGCTCCAGGTGATCTTTATGCTTTTGACGCTCGAAGAAGCGGCCGTCCGTCTTCGACCGGACGGCCTGATCTCAGCCCGTAGCCTGCGCGCCGAAATTTCTGCTGGGCGCCTTCGCCCGACCCGCATCGCTGGTAGGATATTCGTCGCGGATACGGACCTGGCGGATTTCGTCCAGGCAGCCAGGCAAAACGGGCCCGCGCCCATGGAACGTGCTCCAGCTGACGTCTCAGTTGCGAAGCGCGCCCGCCGCCCCAGGGCTCCCGTTTCGTCCTCCGCTCACCTCCTCGCCGCTGTCGCCGATGGGCTGACGCGGCGCAGGGGCTGACCGGCGCTCTCCTTTATAATAAGGTCCTCTGTTACATGACCAAGAAACCAAAGGCGGCGTCCGTAGGGGCGTCGAGCCCACACCTCGTTCCCATCCTCTCGCCAGGCTCAGTTACCTGGCGCTGGTCTATCCGTTGGCGGGAAGATGGGCGTAAACGCGAGAAAGCCACAGGCCTGCCCGTGGAAGACCGGGCTGGTGCCGAACGGCTTCTGGCTGAATTTCTGCTGGAATGGTCCGCGAGACAGACCGCGGTGCCGGGCAGCTCCATGCGGCCCGACAAGATGACTTGCGGCCAGGCACTGACGATCTATGGCCAGGAGCATGTCCCGACAACAGCTGCTCCGGAGCGTATCGGGTGGGCTATGAAAGCGCTGGCCGGGTTTTGGTCAGATGTTCTCGTCTCCGACGTGCGCGGCGAGACCTGCCGGCGGTATGTTGCCAGCAGGGTGACGAAAAAGCGCATCCCAGGCGCCGCCGATTACCAGATGGTACCCATCGCAAGTTCAACAGTCCGCCGGGAACTCGGTGTCCTGGCTGCTGCGTTGGCTTACTGCGCCAAAGAAGGCCACATCGCCTCTGCTGCACCTAAGGTGTGGCTCCCAGAAGCGCCTCCGCCGCGGGAAACGTTCCTCTCCAGGCAGGAAGTTGCTGGACTGGTCCGGGCCGCTCGAAGGGACAGCCGGACCCGATGGCACCTACCCCTGTTTATCTTAGTGGGCTATTACACGGGCAGGCGCAAAGACGCGATCTTGTCGCTCCGATGGGAACCGAATTCTGAAGGAGGACATGTCGACCTGGATAAGGGCGTCATCGACTTCCGGCCGGTCGGGCGAGCGGAAACCGCGAAGCGCCGAGGCCGGTTGCAGGTGCCAAGCAGGTTGTTGCGCTTCCTTCGGTACGCCCGCCGGCGTACCGTGAAGTTCGTCTTCGAGTATGGGGCGGATGGGAAGGAGCGGCGTCGAATTCAGGATGTGAAGCGCAGCTTCGCCAGCGCTGCTGCTGCTGCGGGCCTGGATCCGGCGAAGGTCACCCCTCACGTCCTGCGCCATACTTGCTTGAGTTACTTGGCCAACGCTGGGGTGCCTCTATTCAGGGCTGCCGCCTGGGTTGATTTGACACTCGATACCGCAGAAAAGGTCTACGCTCACCATGACGGGCGACATGACGACGTGCGCGATCTGCTGGACCGCGGTGGTCGTGGTGCCGCAGCAGGTCGCTGATCCTCGAATCATCACTGACGCCATTGCCCATGCCACCCACCCACCGGGACCACGGTCAGAGCAACGGCGGCAGTGATGCGGTCAGTGATTTGGATTAGATCACTGCCGTAACACGGCTAAGTCTTTGATTTCATTGGGGAAAATTGGCGGACCCGAATGGATTCGAACCATCGGCCTCTGCCTTCGGAGGGCAGCGCTCTATCCAGCTGAGCTACGGGTCCATGCCGGCGCTGGGGAGCAACC
>JAIXZV010000065.1 GCA_027489365.1 Sphingomonadales bacterium | reverse complement strand
TCGTTCGAAGACGTGTCGGCCGATCTGCTCGCCGGGGTCGATGTGTTCAAGAACCCGTCGGCCGAACTGATCGAGGGGGGCATCGGTGGCATCGTCAATCTGCGCACGCGCAAGCCCTTTGACGCTAAGGGATATGTTTTCGCCTTCTCGGGCGATTCGACCTATGGCGATCTGCTCGGCAAAAGTTTCCAGTCGGGCAACGTGCTGGGCAGCGGTCGGTGGAAGACCGGGCTCGGCGAGTTCGGCCTGTTGCTGTCCTATTCGATCGGCAACGTCGGCAACCGCACCGACAGCATCACCGCTGGCCGCTATGACCGGCAGACGCTGAGCTCGGCGCAGGGTGGTCTCGCCGCAGGCACCAACGTGTTCGTGCCGTTCGGCATGGGCTTCCGCCGGATCGATTGGCAGCAACGCCGCACCGCCTTTGACGGGTCGGTGCAATGGAAGCCGAGCGAAACGCTGTTGCTGACGGCAGAAGTGCTGCTCGCCAAGGCGACGCCGAAGGACATCGAATATGCCGTGGGCGATTATGACATGCCCGATGTCAATAACCAGGCGAACAATACTAACTTGACCTATGGTCGGCAGAACCAGCTTCAGTCGGGTACGCTCGCCAACCGCAATCTGAACATGGACACGCGCTCGGGCTATCAAGTCAAGAAAACGCAGGATTTCTCGGCCAATCTGCGCTGGACGCCGGGTGAGCATTGGGCGTTCGGGGCCGACGTGCAATATGTGCGCTCGACCGCGCAGGTCACCAGCATGACTGCGTTTACGCAGGTTGGCACGCCATCGACGATCCGGTTCGATTTCAGCGGCAACGATCCCGCATTGTCAATCGCGCCGACTGCGGCAGGCGGGTCGCTCACGGACAAGAGCCTGTATTGGTGGGCCGCCGCGATGGATCATATCGAGGACAATGAGGCGCACGAATGGGCGGAGCGCGCCGACGTCGAATATACCTTCACCGACAGCAATATCCTGAAATCGTTCCGACTTGGTGGCCGTATAACCGATCGCAACGCGATCACGCGGCAGACCGGATACAATTGGGCGCTGTTGTCGAGCCAATATTGGGGCGGGGGCAGCCCGGTCTTCCTCAATCAGACCGGATTTCCGGGGGGTGTCCAGAACCCCGGCCTGCCGAACCAGACCGAGTTCCAGCCTTATAACAATTTCTTCCGTGGGGCCGTCCCTTCGGTCGGTCCGGGCTTCTGGTTCCCGAGCCAGGGCCTCGTCAGCAATGGCACCGCCAATGCCTATAGCTATCTGAAGAGTACGCAATCGGCCGGCTGGGGGTGGACGCCGTTGTCGAACGACTATTCCGTCGCTGCGCCTGCAGGGGACAATGTGTCCGGCGGCATCAATGACCAGACCGAGCGGACTTACGCTGGCTATGGCTTGCTGCGCTTCGGGATGAATCAGGGACCGATCGGGCATTTCGATGGCAATATCGGCGTCCGCGTGATCCGCACCGAGGTAAGCGCAACCGGGTCAGCCTTGCGCGTCGGCACGATCACTAATCCGAGCTGCACCGTCGGTGTCGGTGGTGCCACGGCAGCAGATTGTACGCTGCTCGCCAATGCGGTGAAGTTCACACAAGGCAATATCGGGGCGCTGACGCAAGCGCAGAGCGGAGGCTATACCGACGTACTGCCCAGCCTCAATCTGCGCTTTTTCCTAAAGGACAATCTGCAATTGCGCTTGGCTGCGGCAAAGGCGATCGTCCGGCCGACCTTCGCGCAATTGAACCCGTTCACGACGTTGGGCTTTGCGTTTGATGCGAACGGCATCGCCAACGGGGTGGGCGTGAATGGGCGCAGGACCGCGTTCACCGGAACCGCAGGAAACCCGAATTTGAAGCCTACGCGCTCAAATCAGTTCGACATCAGCGTCGAATATTATTTTGGTAAGTCGAACAGCCTGACCTTTGCTGGTTTCTACAAGGATATCAGCAACTACATCTTTGCCGGAATCGGCCAGCAGACCTACACCAGCAACGGCCAGACGATCACGTTCGACGTGACGCAGCAGACCAATGGCGCGAAGGGCAAGATCAAGGGCTTCGAAGTCGCCTATACGCAGTTCTTCGACATGCTGCCGGGCGCACTCGGGGGTCTCGGTTTCCAGGGCAATTTCACCTATGTTGATTCGACCGGGGGCAAGAATACGGCGGTCAACGTGTTCGATCCCAACCAAGTCGGTCAGGCGGGCAAGGCACTGCCACTGGAAGGCCTTTCGAAATATTCTTACAATATCGCAGGTATTTACGAGAAGTACGGCTTCTCGGCGCGGCTCGCCTACAACTGGCGATCCAACTATCTGCTGACGACGTCGGCGGCGAACATCAACTTCCCGGTCTGGTCCGAAGCGTACGGGCAGCTCGACGGATCGGTGCTGTTCGCCGTCGACAAGCATTTCAAGATCGGCGTGCAGGGAACAAATTTGCTCAATTCGCGGACGTTCCTGGATGTCGGCGATCCCGACCTGAAGCCGCGCTATAGCTGGACCGATTCAGATCGGCGCTTCTCGATCCTCGTCCGCGGCGTCTTTTAAGGGCCTCTCCCTACGCTCCCGGCCATCCCCGGTCGGGAGCGGTTTTTTGCTGGGGTGACCCGCGAAATCCGGGTAGCATCGGCGGCAGGGAGAGGGTGCTCGTGATGGCTCAAACGCAACGCATCGTCATCGTCGGCGGGGGGACTGCCGGATGGATGGCGGCGGCGTTGCTCGCGCGGTTTCGCGCCGCGCCCCATGCCGACATCACGCTGATCGAATCCGACGTGATCGGCACGATCGGTGTGGGTGAGGCGACCGTTCCGTTGATCCAGCAGCTCAATCAGGTGCTCGGTATTCACGAGCCTGATTTCGTCGCGGCGACCAATGGGACGTTCAAACTCGGGATTGAATTCGTCGATTGGCACCGTGTCGGCAACCGGCATTTCCACGGCTTCGGCGATTATGGGGCCGATATCGCCGGGGTTGCGCCGCACCATCACTGGCTGCGGCTCCGCGCTGCTGGCCTGGACACCCCGATCGACGCCTGGTCTATGCCCTGGGCCGCTGCCGCGCGGGACCGCTTCGCGCCGCCACAAGCGATGCAGAATGCTGCAGCGGCGTTCAAACACGCCTATCATTTCGACGCCGGCCTTTATGCGCGCTTGCTGCGCCGCCATGCCGAGACGAACGGCGTGACGCGGATTGAAGGGCGCGTCGCTGAAGTGTTGCGCGACGGCGAGACGGGCGAGGTGACCGCGCTAAGGCTCGACGATCAGCGCATGATCCAAGGCCACGTGTTCGTTGATTGCTCCGGATTTGTCAGCCTGTTGCTTGGCAAGGCGCTGGGCGTGGGATTTGTCGACTGGTCGCACTGGCTGCCGTGCGACCGGGCGATGGCGGTCGGGTCGGCGCGGGGCGGGCGGTTGACGCCGTTCACGCGATCGACCGCGCGCGCTGCGGGGTGGCAATGGCGCATCCCGCTGCAGCACCGCTCGGGCAACGGCATGGTCTATTGCAGCCGCCATCTGTCCGACGACGAAGCGGCCACCACGCTGCTGGGTGCGCTCGACGGTGCGCCGCTCGGCGACCCGCGACCGTTGCGCTTCACCACCGGTCGGCGGGAGCGCTTTTGGGCGCATAATGTCATCGCGATCGGCCTCGCAGCGGGCTTTATGGAGCCGCTCGAATCGACCAGCATCCAGCTTATCCAGACCGGGCTTGCCCGTCTGATCGAACTGCTCCCCTCAGGCGGGATCGACCCGGCGATCGCCGCCGAATATAATCGTCAGACGACCGGCGAATACGAACGCATCCGCGATTTTCTGATCGCGCATTATTGTCTCAGCGCGCGCGACGAGCCGCTGTGGCGCGAATGCCGCGCGATGGCGCTGCCCGATACGTTGATGCACAAATTGGCGACGTGGGATGCGTGCGCGCGCGTGCCGCTCTACGATCTCGAATCGCATCAGGAGCCGAGCTGGGTCGCGATCCTGACGGGGCAGCGCCGTCTGCCGCGCGGATGGGATGCGAGCGCGGATCAGATCCCGCTGGCGCAGCTCGAGGCGCTGTTCGAGCAGCGCCAGTTGGCACTCGCGCACGCGGCCGAACGGATGCCGCCGCACGACCGTTTCATCGAGCGCACCTGCATGGCGCAGGCCGCATGAACGCACCTTTGATGCAGATCGTCATTGCGGGGGGTGGCAGCGCTGGCTGGATGGCGGCGGCTGCACTGGCGCAAGGGTTGCGCGGTACCGGCATTGCGATCCGCCTTGTTGAATCCGAAGAGATCGGCACGGTCGGTGTCGGAGAGGCGACGATCCCGCCGATTCAGGGGTTCAACCGCATCCTCGGCATCGATGAGGTCGATTTCGTCAAGGCGACGCAAGGGACGTTCAAGCTCGGCATCGAATTCGTCGATTGGTGGCGCAAGGGCGAGCGCTATTTCCACCCGTTCGGTCGCTATGGCGACGATTTCGGGATGGTGCCGTTCCACCAGCAATGGCTGGCGGCGCGGGCGGCCGGCGACAGGACGCCGCTCGCTGCTTACTCGCTGTCGCACGTGGCGGCGGCGCGCGGTCGCTTCGCCCCCGCCAATGCCAGTGCCGGATCGGTCTTCGCGACGTTCGGTTATGCCTATCACTTCGATGCCGGGCTCTACGCCGCCTATCTGCGCCGCTTCGCCGAGGCGCGTGGGGTCGTCCGCGACGAAGGTAAGATCGGCGAAGTGGCGCTCGATCCCGAAACCGGCTTCGTCACGCATCTGATGCTGCAGGACGGGCGACGCATCGAGGGCGATTTGTTTCTTGATTGCACCGGCTTTCGCGGATTGCTGATCGGTGAGGCGCTCGGCACCCGCTATCTCGACTGGCGGCGCTGGCTGCCGTGCGACCGCGCGATCGCGGTGCCGACCGAGCGCGTCGCACCGCCGATGCCGTACACGCGTTCGACGGCGCGCGATTCGGGCTGGCAATGGCGCATTCCGCTGCAGCATCGCACCGGCAACGGCCATATCTATTCGAGCGACTTCATCGACGATGATGCTGCCGAGGCGGTGTTGCTCGCCAATCTCGACGCGCGCCCGGTCGGGGACCCGCGTCGGCTGCGCTTCACGACCGGGCGGCGTGAGCAGGCTTGGGCGCGCAACGTCGTGTCGATCGGCCTGTCATCGGGCTTTCTCGAGCCGCTTGAGTCGACCAGCCTGCATTTGATCCAGAGCGCGATCACCAATTTGCTGGCGTGGTTTCCCGATCGCGGGTTCGACCCTGCGATCCGCGATGAGTATAACCGCCGCATGGGGCGTGAATTCGATGTCGTGCGGGACTTTCTGGTGCTGCACTACACCGCCACCGAACGCGACGACACGCCGTTCTGGCGGCATTGCCGCGCGATCGAACTGCCCGATACGCTGGCAGAAAAGATCGCGATGTTCGCGCGCACCGGGCGCTTGCTCGAGCGCGAGGGTGATATCTTTCACGATGCGAGCTGGCTTGCGGTTCTCACTGGCCAGGGGGTCATGCCGCACGGGCGCGATCTGCTGTCGGACGGCGTGCCCGCGAAGGAACGCAGCGCCGTGCTGGCGGCAATGCGCAAGGTCATCGGTCAGGCGGCCGACGCGATGCCGAGCCACGCCGATACGCTCGCGCGGCACTTTCGCGCGCCATAACGGGTGTCGCGCGATCAGTGATTGTCGCGCGGCAGCCCCCGAGTCTGGGCGATGCGCTGATATGTGTCGGCACCCTCCAGGATTGCGCCGGTCTGCAATTGGCCCACTACGGCACGCTGCATCTCCTGCCACGGCGTTTGCGATGCGGGATAGGCATAGCCCCCCGCCGCGACCAACGCGGCCCGACGTTCGGCCATTTCGGCATCGGGGATCAGCGCATCCACCGTGCCGCGGCGCAAATCGATCCGTACCCGGTCGCCCGTCTGCAACAGCGCGAGACCGCCCATCGCTGCGGCCTCCGGACTCGCGTTGAGGATCGACGGCGAGCCTGACGTGCCCGATTGCCGCCCGTCACCAATGCACGGGAGCGCGTGAACCCCTTCACGGATCAGATAAGACGGCGCGCGCATGTTCACCACTTCGGCCGCACCCGGATAGCCGATCGGCCCGGCACCGCGCATGAACAATAAGCTGCGATCGGTAATGCCAAGCGCGGGGTCGTCGATGCGGGCGTGATAATCTTCCGGCCCGTCGAACACGACGGCGGGCCCCTCAAACGCATCGGGGTCGCTCGGGTTGGAGAGATAGCGGGCGCGGAATTCGGGGCTGATCACGCTCGTTTTCATGATCGCGGAATCGAACAGATTGCCGCGCAATACGATGAACCCGGCGTCCGTGCGCAGCGGATCGGCGAAGGATTTTATCACGCGCGCATCTTCGATCGTCGCGTCGCGGCAATTGTCGCCGATCGTCTTGCCATTGGCGGTGATCGCGTCTTCGCGGATCAGGCCCTGCGTCATCAATTCGGCGATGACCGCAGGTACGCCCCCGGCGCGATAGAAATCCTCGCCCAGATATTCGCCGGCCGGCTGCAGATTGACCAGCAGCGGGACCTTGTGGCCGTATTCCTCCCAATCATCGAGCGCGAGATCGGCGCCGACATGGCGGGCGATTGCGGCGAGGTGGATCGGGGCATTGGTCGAACCACCGATCGCCGAATTGACGACAATCGCGTTCAGAAAGGCGTCGCGCGTCATAATGTCCGACGGTTTGAGATCCTCCGCGACCAGGTCTACGATCCGCCGCCCGGTGTGATACGCGACTTCCTGCCGGTCGCGATACGGCGCGGGGATCGCGGCGGACCCCGGCAGCGACATGCCGAGCGCTTCGCACAGCGAATTCATCGTCGTCGCCGTGCCCATCGTGTTGCAATAGCCGGTCGACGGCGCGGAGGACGCGGCGAGCTTTATGAACCCCGCTTCATCGATTTCGCCGGCCGCGAGCATCTCGCGCGCTTTCCACACGATCGTGCCTGATCCGGTGCGCTCGCCCTTGTGCCAGCCGTTGAGCATTGGACCGACCGACAGCGCGATGGCCGGGATGTTGACCGTCGCCGCCGCCATCAGGCACGCGGGTGTCGTCTTGTCGCACCCGATCATCAGCACGACGCCGTCGAGCGGGTAACCATACAGCACTTCGACCAGGCCGAGATAGGCAAGGTTGCGGTCCAGGCCGGCGGTGGGGCGCTTGCCGGTTTCCTGGATCGGGTGAACCGGGAATTCGAGCGCGATGCCGCCCATTTCGCGAATGCCCTCGCGCACGCGCTCGGCCAGCACCAGATGATGGCGGTTGCACGGGCTAAGGTCGCTACCGGTCTGCGCGATGCCGATGATTGGTCGGCCAGAGCGCAATTCTTCCAGACTGAGCCCAAAGTTGAGATAGCGCTCCAGATACAGCGCGGTCATGTCGATATTGTCGGGATTGTCGAACCAGGCGCGGGAACGAAGCGAGCGGCGATCAAAATCTTGCATGGCAATTCCGGTTCGAAAACGTCGGCGGCGAGGCCGAGCGGCGATTTATATAGTCCGACAAATAAAACGGCAAGAGAGCTAGGGAGGGTAAGAGTCTGCGCCTAACGCTGCATTGCGAGCTGCGTATCCTGGAATGCGCCATCGACCAGCGCGCGCATCGCGGCATCGGCGGCATCCGCATCGCCGGCTGCGATCGCGTCATGGACCGCGATATGATCGGGGATCGGATTGCGCGGTAGCGCGCGGGCGCGCTCCTTATATTGCGTGGTCCAATTCACCACTGCACCGATGCTCGCGCTCAGCACCATCAGCGCTTCGTTGCGACTGGCGCGCAGGATCGCGTCGTGGAAATCGCGGTCGGCGGCGCGGCCGGCATCGGTGGTCAGTCCGTGGCGGCGCATCGCGGCCAGCGCGTCTTTCATCGCCTTCAGATCATCGCGGTCGCGCCGCTCCGCCGCGAAGCGCGCCGCCGCTGGCTCGACCACGCCGCGCAGTTCGAACAGATCACGCACGAACTGCGTATCGGGTTCGCCGGAAAACGCCCAGGCGACCACGTCGGGATCGAGCAAATGCCAACGCGCGCGTGGCAGGACGCGGGTGCCCGTCTTGGGCCGACTCTCGACCAATCCCTTCGCCGCCAGCACTTGGACCGCCTCGCGGTACGCGCCGCGCGAGACGTCGAGCGCCTCCGAAAAGGCGACCTCGCTCGAAAGAGTATCGCCCGGTCCATAGGCTCCCGAGACGATCGCCGCGCCGAGTTTGTGCGCGATCGCGCCATGCAGGCGGCGTCCGGTGCCGCGTGGCGTGCGCGCCGACGTGGGTGGCGCCTCGCCATCCTGTCCGGTCACGCGGGCGTCGTCGCGGGGGGCGTCCATATCGCTTTTCACTCCTGCCGCTGCCGATCAATGCGGAGCGATTGCATTTCGGCGGCGCCTACAATAAGTCAGAGTAATCAGGAGAAAGCAATGACTTTGGATGCCGCCGTGCCGACTCGCGAAACCCTAGAGCGCGACGCGCTTTCGGTCGATGCCGCGTGCGCCGCCGCAGAGGCCGCGTTCGAAACCTACCGCAACACCGGGCGTGAGGACCGCGCGGCGTTTCTGGAGCGGATTGGGCAGGAAATCGTGGCGATCGGCGACGTTCTGATCGAAACCGCGATGCGCGAGAGCGGTCTGCCGCGCGCGCGGCTGGAGGGCGAGCGTGGCCGCACCGTGGGGCAGCTCGGCCTGTTTGCGAACGTCGTCCGGCGCGGCGAATGGCTTGGCCTGCGCATCGACCCGCCTTTGCCCGAGCGCCAGCCGCTGCCGCGCCCCGATCTGCGGATGCGGATGATCCCGCTGGGGCCGGTCGCGGTGTTCGGCGCGTCGAACTTCCCGCTCGCTTTCTCGACCGCGGGCGGCGACACCGCTTCGGCGCTTGCCGCCGGATGCCCGGTGGTGGTCAAGGGCCATCCCGCGCACCCCGATACCGGCGCGCTGGTCGCGGGTGCGATCGATCGTGCGGTCGCCGCGTGCGGTTTGCCTGCGGGCGTGTTCCAGCATCTCGTCGGGACGGGTAATAATCTCGGCGCGGCGCTGGTGCAGGATCCGCGGATCACTGCCGTCGGCTTTACCGGGTCGCGCGGCGGTGGGCTCGCGTTGCTCAAGCTGGCGCAAGCGCGCGGCGTGCCGATTCCGGTTTATGCCGAAATGTCGAGCATCAACCCCGTGCTGCTGCTGCCCGATGCGCTGAAAGCACGTGGTGCAGCGCTGGGCGCGGCCTTTGTCGCTTCGCTGACAATGGGGGCGGGGCAATTTTGTACCAACCCGGGTTTGCTGCTGGCGATCGAGGGCGAAGGGCTCGACGCCTTCGTCGCGGCGGCGGTGGCGGCGATGGCGGCGGCGGGGGCGGCGACGATGCTGACGCCGGGCATCCACGCCGCTTATGACGCAGGGGTTGCTGCGCTCGCCGGACATGCCGCGATCGAGACGGTGGCGCGCGGGCAGGCCGACGGCGGCTGTGCGCAGGCGGCGTTGTTCTCGACCAGTGCGTCGGCGTTTCTCGCCGATCATGCGCTTGGGGCGGAAGTGTTCGGCGCGTCCTCGTTGCTGGTGCGCTGTCGCGACGAAGCCGAGATGCTGGCGGTCTTGACCGCGGCCGAGGGGCAATTGACGGCGACGCTGCACATGGACGGCGGCGATGAACCGATTGCCGCGCGGATGCTGCCGGTGCTCGAACGGCGCGCGGGGCGGATCCTGGCCAATGGCTGGCCGACGGGGGTCGAGGTGACGCATGCGATGGTGCATGGCGGGCCTTACCCGGCCACATCGGATGCGCGCACGACGTCGGTTGGCAGCCTGGCGATCGACCGTTTCCTGCGGCCGGTCTGTTATCAGAACCTCAGCCAATCCGTGCTTCCGGCCGATTTGCGCGACGATGCGCTGGCGGGCTTGCCGCGCCTGATCGCAGCCGCCGGGGTTTTTTCACCGCGCAAAGGGGGATTGCGATGCGACGGGTTTGGCGGACAGTCGCGGCGGCATTGCTGTTGTGCACGGCGACGGCGAGCATCGCGCAGACCACTCCGGTCGCGCCCGCCGAGGTAAGCGCGACGCTTCACGCGGATAGGCCGGGGCCGGTCTATGACCGGCGTATCTTTACGCAGTTCGCTGAGCATCTCGGCACTGGCATCTATGGCGGACTGTGGGTCGGCAACCGGTCGAAAATCCCGAATACGCGTGGCTTTCGCAACGATGTCGTGGCGGCGCTAAAGGAAATCGGCGTGCCGGTGGTGCGCTGGCCCGGCGGGTGTTTCGCCGATGAATATCATTGGCGCGAAGGGATCGGCCCGCAGTCAAAGCGCCCGGTCAAGATCAACACGAACTGGGGCGGCGTGACCGAGTCCAACGCCGTCGGCACGCATGAATTCATGGACTTGATCGCGCAGCTCGGGTCCGAGGCGTATATTAGCGGCAATGTCGGCAACGGCACGCCGCGCGAGATGGCGGAATGGGTCGAGTATATGACCGCGCCCGCCGGGAGTTTGGCGGACGAGCGCGCGCGCAACGGGCACGCAAAGCCTTGGGCGGTACAAAGCTTCGGCATCGGCAACGAATTATGGGGCTGTGGCGGTACTATGCGCGCGGAATATGCCGCCGACGAAACGCGCCGTTACGCGACCTTTATCAAGGCACCCGCCGGCGCGCGGATCGTGAAGATCGCCTCGGGTGCGAGCGCGGACGATTATCACTGGACCGAGACGATGGTGCGTAACGCCGGCGATCAGGTCGATGGCCTGTCGCTGCATTATTACACCGTGCCCGGCGGCTGGGACGCCAAGGGATCGGCGACCGGCTTTGACGAGAAGGGTTGGGCGGAAACGCTGGCGGGTGCCAACCGCATCGACGCGCTGATCACGCGGCACAGCGCGATCATGGATACGTATGACCCCAAGAAGCGCATCTTCCTGGCGGTCGACGAATGGGGCACCTGGTATGCAAGCGAGCCGGGTACGAACCCCGGCTTTCTGCGCCAGCAGAACACGCTGCGCGATGCGATGGTCGCGGCGATCCACCTCAATATCTTCGCGCATCACGCCGACCGGGTGAAGATGAGCGCGATCGCGCAAATGGTGAACGTGCTGCAGGCGATGATCCTGACCGATGGCGCGCGGATGGTGCGGACGCCGACCTATTGGGTCTACGCACTCTACAAGCCGTTCATGGACGCCACCGTCATTCCGATCGACGTGCAAGCGCCCACCTATACGATGGGCCAATGGTCGGTGCCGATGATCAGCGCTTCGGCGGTGCGCGACAAGGCCGGGAAGATTCATGTGGCGCTCGCCAATCTGAACCCCAAGCACGGCAGCAATGTGCGGCTGAAGCTCGACGGCATCGCGGCGGCGGCCGTGTCGGGTCAGATGCTGAGCGCCCCGGCGATGGACGCGCATAACGACTTCGCAACGCCCGATCGGGTCAAGCCCACGGCGTTCGACGGGGCGCGGATCGCGGGCGGCACATTGATCGTCGCCTTGCCCGCTAAATCCATCGTGATGCTGGAGGTACGATGAGCGTGCGGCGGAAGCCATTCTGGCGGTGGATGTTGGCGCTTGCGCTGCTGTGCTTGCCCGGCGTGGCGGTGGGGGCGCGGACGATTTCCGTTGATGTTCGCGGCGAGAGCAAGCCGCGCGACCGGATGGCGACGATGATCGTCGGGGCCGATTTTCCGGGCACGTTGATCCGCCCGGATAGTCTCGCGCAGCTACGGATTGCGCGGCGCGAATTGGGGTTTCGCTATATCCGCTTCCACAACATCTTTGCCGATCAATTAGGGACGTACCGCGAAATCGACGGCAAGCCGGTGTATGACTGGCGGCGGATCGATGCGTTGTATGACGGCTTGCTGCGGATCGGGGTCAAGCCCTTCGTCGAGCTTGGTTTTACGCCCGATGCGATGAAGACGTCGGACCAGACGATCTTCTATTGGAAGGGCAATACATCGCACCCGCAGCCCGACAAATGGCAGCGCATGGTCGATGCCTTCGTCCGCCACGCGATCGCCCGTTTTGGAACAATTGAAGTTCGAAGTTGGTATTTCGAGGTCTGGAACGAGCCCAATCTGGCGGGTTTTTGGGAAGACGCCGATCAAGCCGCCTATTTCGAGTTGTACGCCCGCACCGCGCGGACGATCAAGGCGATCGACCCAGCGCTGCGTGTTGGTGGCCCGTCGACGGCGGGGGCGGCGTGGGTGCCCGAATTGCTCGCATATGCCGCGAAACAGAATGTGCCGGTCGATTTCGTCAGCACGCATACTTACGGCGTCGAGGGCGGCTTCCTTGATGAGAAGGGTGAAGGCGACAACAAGCTGTCGCGTGATCCCGATGCCGTGGTCGCCGATGTCCGCCGCGTGCGCGCGCAGATCGATGCGGCCGGGCGGCCGGGGCTGCCGCTGTTCTTCACCGAATGGAGCACCAGCTATAATCCGCGCGACCCGATCCACGACGATTATCTGAGCGCCGCATATATCCTGTCGAAACTGCGCCGCAGCGAGGGGCTGGCGCAGGGGATGAGCTATTGGACCTATAGCGACCTGTTCGAGGAGCCCGGACCGCAAGCCAAACCGTTCGAGGGCGGGTTCGGGCTGATGTCGCCGCAGGGCGTGCGCAAGGCGTCGTGGTTCGCGTTCAAATATCTCAACGATCTCGGCGACCGTGAGCTGGCGACCGGCGACGCCGACAGCATTGCCGCAGTGAAGGGCAAGAGCGTGCAACTGCTCGCCTGGCGCGACGTGCTGCCCGATCAGCCGACAAGCAACCGCCCGTTCTTCACCAAGGTGCGCCCCGCCGCCGCTGCGGCGCCGCTCGACATCCGCATCTTGGGACTGAAGCCGGGTTCGTACCGCGTGCGCATCCGCACCACCGGTTTCCGGCAGAACGATGCCTATACCGCCTATCTGGAAATGGGCCGACCGCAGCGCCTGTCGCCTGCCCAGCTCGCGCGGTTGAACGCGCTGAGCAGCGATACCCCGGTAATCCGCACGGTGCGCGTCGGGCGGGACGGGCAGGGGCGGCTCACGCTGCCGATGCGCGACCAGGACGTCGTGCTGGTGGAGGTCAGCCCGCGCGGCGTCTAACGCGCTATCAATGGCCGCGGCAGGCGAGGGCTTCGAGGATTTCCTCGATCCGTGCCGGATCGCCCGCCGCGACCACTTCGCCGATCGAATCGGCGGTGAGCGGATCGCCCTGCCAATCGCACATCCGTCCGCCAGCACCTTCGACCACCGGCACGAGCGCGGCGAAATCGTGGAGCTTCAACCCCGCCTCGACCACCACGTCGAGCCAGCCGCTCGCGACGCAGGCGTAATTGTAACAATCTCCGCCGAGCACCGTGCTCAGCACCGCGCCATCGAGATGTTCGAACGCGTGGATCTGCGAATCGTCGAACAAGGCGGGCGAGGTCGTCGCGAGCAGGGCCTTGGCGAGATCGGGGCAGCGGCGGGTCTGCGCGGGGCGGCCGTTGAACAGTGTCGGGCGGCCCATCACGCCGAGCCAGCGTTCCTTGAGGATTGGCTGGTCGATCACGCCGAGCATCGGCCAGCCTTCGATCACGAGGCTGATCAGCGTGCCGAAGATCGGGCGACCGGCAATGAAGGCGCGCGTCCCGTCGATCGGATCGAGTACCCAGGCGCGGCCGGACGTGCCCTCCTTGACGCCATATTCCTCCCCGATGATGGCATCGGCAGGAAAGGCGCGCTCGATCAGCGCGCGCATTGCCCCCTCTGCGGCCCGGTCGGCGAGCGTTACAGGCGAGGTATCATCCTTGGTTTCGAGGCCATGTTCGGCGCGGTAAAAGGGTCGGATCGCGGCGCCCGCGGCATCGGCCAGGGCAGCGGCAAGGGCGAGATCGGTGTCGGTGACGCGCATTGCCTTTGCCTAAGGGCGCTGGCACAGTTTCGCCAGCCTTGAGTGCGGGCAAAAGGGCGATCCGGGGGCCGTGACGCGACTTTGTCACGATCGGGTGGCAGCGGGGAACATCATGCGCGGTCTTTATCTCCTCGGGGGCGGCATCGCCCTGGGTGTCGCCACCCCGGCGGCGGCGCAATTGCGGCCCTTGCTCGATCCGCCCGCCTCGGCCGAGGCGGCGCGCGCCGGGGTCGAAGTGTTCCTGCTCAACGAGAGCGCGGCGGCGCAGCCCGCGCGTGGGCCAGACGAAATCGAGACGATCGCGCGCGATGGCACCAAATTACGGCTGATCGCCGCACCGGATGAGCCGCAGAGCGTCGCCGCCGGTGGCTTTGCGCGCGTGCGCTATCGGCTCGCGGCGTCCTATCCGGTGGCGCTTGCGGCGGCGACCCCGCCACCGGCCGCGCCCGGCACTCCCCCGGCAACACAGGAAACCGCCGCGCTCGGTTCGAACGGTCGGTCGAGCGCGTTCCTCGATCGGTTCCAGCCCTATGCGCCGACCTATGGCGTGATCGGCGCGAAGAGTTCGGGGGTGAAGCTGCAGGTCAGTTTCGATGTCCGGCTGCTCGGCAAGGATGACGGCGCGCGGCTCGATTTTGCCTATACCCAGACGATCTTCTGGGCGGTAAACCGCCCGTCCGGCCCGATCCGCACCGAAATCTTCAGCCCGCAAGTCTTTCTCGACGTGCCGGTTGGGCCCGCGCTGAAGATCGGCGGGGGCTATGCGCATGATTCGAACGGCGGCGGCCCAGCCAACTCGATCGACGTGAACCGCTTCTTTCTGCGGGCGAGCAAGACCTTCGATCTCGGCCGCACCTGGAAGGCGACGGTCACACCCCAGGCGTGGGGATATTTCGGCTATCGTGGTCTCGCAACCGATCTGGATCGCTACTGGGGCTACACGTCGCTGGGGCTAGCGCTCGAACAGCGTGACGGGTGGAAGGCGGCGGTCACCGCGCGCGGCAATCCCGGCACCGGCAAGGGCAGTGCGGAGGCATTCCTGTCCTATCCGCTTGCCAGCATCGACGATCGGTTGCCGCATCTCTATCTCTTCGGGCAGTTCTTCACCGGCTATGGCGAGTCGCTGATCGACTATGCGCGCCGCTCCAACCATGCGCGGTTCGGGATTGCCTTCACCCGCTGACGACGGGTGCGGACTCCAAACAAGATATTACCGGCCACGTTATCCAATCTTAGCAGTTTCCCGCTATGATGAAGGGTAGTGACGGTCTCGCTATCACGCGGGGCCGCAGTCCGAAGGGCGTTTGGGAGCAATGAGCGCGAGGCGGCAGACACGACTGGTGGCGGTCGAAGACCGTTCCGAACACGTCTTCGACTCGATCCGCGCATTTCTGCGGCTGCACCGGCTGAGTCCGGATCCGGCGCATTATGCCTTTGCCCACCGCGTGATCTGCAACCCGGGCGGTACGCTCGCGCAATCGGTAGCGACGCTGACCGAAGGGGGCGTCAGGCTGACGGCGCGCGATATTCAGACATTGGGTGGACAAATCGGGTCGCTGACCGTCGGCGATCCGGCTGAGCCGGAACTCGCCGATACGCTCGTCGCGCAGACGCAGATGCAAGTCGAGGGCTTTACCGACATGGTCCGCCGGGTCCGTGCGGACACCGAGGACTTTGGCCGCGATCTCGCCGCCAGCGCCGATGCGATGCGCGCAGGCGGTGGCGCCGACAATGTCATCTTGCTGACCGGCTTAATGGTCAACCGCGTCCAGGCAGCGGAGGCGCGGCTGGCCGCCGCAACCAGCGAGGCCGATCAGCTTCGCGAGAAGCTCGAGGAAGCGCGCGGCGATGCGCGGCGCGACCCGCTGACCGGCCTGCCCAATCGTCGCGCCTTCGAGGAAGCCTTTGCCGAGCGGATGCAGACCGGCGAGACGCTGTGCCTGGCGGTGGTGGACGTCGATCGCTTCAAGCGCGTCAACGACCAGTTCGGTCATTCGGTCGGCGACCGGGTACTGCGCGCGATCGCCGATGCGCTGACCACGGCGTGCCCCGATCATTTCGTCGGGCGCTATGGCGGCGAGGAATTCATCATCCTGTTTTACGGCCTCGATCTGCCGGCGGCGCGTGCGATGCTGGAAGCCGCGCGGATTTCGGTGGCGAGCAAGCGCTATCGCCTGCGCGAATCCGACGCGCCGCTCGGCTCGGTAACCTTCTCTGGCGGGGTGACCGAGGCGGAGCCGGGCGAAGTCCAGGGCGCCGTGTTCGGGCGCGCCGACAAATTGTTGTACGCCGCGAAGGATGGCGGACGAAACCGCATCTACGCGGCATAGCAATTTTCGCCGATAGTTGGCGAATTGCGCCGGACGATTTATCGCATTAGCGCGGCGCATTTTAGAAAATGTCAGATTTCCGGGCTTTTTTAAACTTGGCACGGCTCCTGCAATTCCCTTGGCATCGGTGGCCGGATGGTCCGGATCACCAGATAAAAGGGAAATGTCATCATGATCATCCGTTTCGAATCGTTCAACCGCGTTGCTGTCTCGCTCGTTGCATCGTTCGTACTCAGCGCCGCTTTGCTCTCCAGCGTCATCACGCTCGCGCCGATGGTATGATCGGCCGGGCGTCGCCCGCCCCCTCCGCCGCAATCCCGCATCCATCTCCACATTGATTTTAGTCACTGACAAGCCAAAACCTGCTCGCTAGCGTGGTGCCAAGGCAGGTGAATGATGACCCGATCGCGTATTCCAACGACGTTGGCGGCCCTTTCGATGGTGCTCGCATCGTGTGGCGGCGGTGGCACCTCCGGCACCAGCACCAGCGGAGCGCCGACCGCGACGACACCCACCCCGACTCCGAGTACGACGGCCGCAGGCTGTACGCTGCGCGACCGGCAGGATTGGGCGCTGGCGCAACTTCGCGAATGGTATCTGTTTCCGGACACGCTGCCCACGAGCCTCAATCCGGCCGCCTACACCACCGTCGACGCTTATATCGATGCCTTGACCGCAACGGCGCGGGCGCAGCGCAAGGACCGCTATTTCACCTATCTGACCTCGATCGCGTCGGAGGATGCCTTCTATTCCTCCGGATCGAGCGCCGGGTTCGGCTTCCGTCTGTCGCTTGATTCGACCGGGCGGCGGGTGTTCATCGCCGAATCGTTCGAAGGCGCGCCGGCGCTGACTGCCGGGATCGATCGTGGCGCGGAGATCGTCGCGATCGGCACCAGTGTGAGCGATTTGCGCACCGTAGACGCGATTATCACGGCTGAAGGCAGCAACGGCGTGACCAACGCGCTCGGGCCGAGCACGGCGGGCACGACGCGCGTGCTGCGGATTACCGATGCGAGCGGCACGCGCAACGTGACCGTCAGCAAGGCGGACTATTCGTTGACCCCGGTCTCGAGCCGCTATGGCGCGCAGATCCTCAACGATGGCGGGCGGCAAGTCGGCTATATCAATTTGCGCACCTTCATTTCGACTGCCGACCCGGCGCTGCGCAGCGCGTTCGCGTCGTTCCGCACGGCAGGGATCACCAATGTGATCGTCGATGTGCGCTATAATGGGGGCGGGCTGGTTTCGATCGCCGAATTGATGACCAATTTGCTCGGCGCGAACCGATCGACCTCCGACGTCATCGACTACATGGCCTTCCGGCCGGAGAAATCGTCCAACAACGTCACCGCCTTCTTTGCGCCGCAGCCGCAATCGATCGCGCCGACCAAGATCGCGTTCATCGGCACGGGCAGCAGCGCCTCGGCGAGCGAATTGGTGATCGCGGCGCAAATTCCGTATCTGCGGAGCAACGCGGCGCTGATCGGCACCAATACCTATGGCAAGCCGGTGGGCCAGATCGCGCTCGATCGCACCGCGTGCGACGATCGGTTGCGCGTCATTGCGTTTGCGCTGCAGAATGCCAATCGGCAGGGGGCCTATTATGACGGGCTCGCCAGCATCATGGAGGCGAGCTGCCAGGCCGGGGACGATCTGACGCACCCGCTCGGCAGTCCGCTCGAATCCTCGACGCGGGCGGCGCTCGATTTTCTGGCTGGGCGCAGTTGTGCCTCGGCTATTACCGCTGATGCCGCAGGCGGGCTGAGCGCGCAGGCGAGCCGGGTCACGCTGTCCGCCCCGCCGATGGAATTGCTGTCGCCCGAACGCCCCGACACCGTGCAACGCGAGGTGCCGGGGTCGTTCTGACGCTCTGCGCTTATTGCGCGGGGACGGCGTCTTCGGCGCGGGCGTTGAGCTTGCCCGTCGCCATTGCGGTCAATTTGTCGTCGGTCGCATATTCTTCATCGAGCGTTTCCTGCAGGATCGCGGCGATCTCGCTGCGGCCGAGCTGATTGGCCCAGGCGATCATCGTGCCGTAGCGCGCGATCTCATAATGCTCGACCGCTTGTGCCGAGGCGATCAGCGCGGCATCGAGCACGGCCTTGTCGGCAATGTCGTCGGCGACTTCATTGGCTTCCTTGATGATGCCCTGGATCGCCGGGCAGGTCGCGCCCTTGGGCTGCTCGCCCAACCGGTCGAACACTTGCTCGAGGCGGCGGATCTGGCCTTCGGTTTCGCTCAGATGCTGCTGGAAACCGGCCTTCAGACCGGCGTCGGTCGCCTTTTCGATCATCGTCGGCAGGGCCTTGGTGATCTGGTTCTCGGCATAATAGACGTCCTGCAATTGATGCAGGAACAGGTCTTCGAACGTGGCGATGTCTTTGGTGAACAGGCCCATGGTCTGGCTCCTCGGTCGATCGGGGTGGTACGCCGGACGCGAAGGGGATGCGTCCGGCGTGCATCATCAACGGGTCGGCAGCGCAAGGGTTGCGGCGCGCGAGCCGACAATCATACTGACCTGGATCAAGCGAGGCCCGCACGCGCCCGAGCGAATTGAGGTGCGCCGCGTACCACTTTGGCGCTAAAGCGGTGCGGGGCCTTCCGCCCCGGTCAGGACATGACATGGCCAAGAGCCAGAAGAAATCGAACAAGGAAGTGCGCAAGCCCAAGGCCGAAAAGGCCCCCAAGCAAAACGCATCGAACCCGACCGCCAAGGGCCAGCCGGTCGCCATGGTCAATATCAAGGGCTGAACGACATGAGCGGGGATGAAGACGCGTTCGTCTATGACGAAGCGAGCGGCGAATGGGTGCAGGCATCTGCGGTCGCCGTAGAGGGCGGCGACGCGGTGGTCGTGCGCGACGCGGTCGGCAATGTGCTGGCCGATGGCGATCAGGTGACGCTGATCAAGGATCTGACCGTCAAGGGCGCTGGGCAGACGCTCAAGCGCGGCACGCTGATCAAATCGATCCGGCTGACCGGCGATGCGCAGGAAATCGACTGCCGCTATGACGGGATCAAGGGTCTGGTCCTGCGCGCCGAATTCGTCCGGAAGCGCTGAGGCGCAGGCGTGGCGGCGATGGCGGCGCTGCATCCGAGCTGGCGTGCGGCGTTGCAGGCTGAGCTCGATGCGCCGTACATGCGCGACCTCGACGCGTTCCTGGCGGCCGAGGCTGCGGCGGGCGTGGCGGTCTATCCGCCTGCGGTAGACCGCTTCCGCGCGCTCGAGCTGACCCCGCTCGACGCGGTGCGCGTCGTGATCCTCGGGCAGGATCCGTATCACGGCGCGGGGCAGGCGCACGGGCTGAGCTTCTCGGTCCGGCCCGGCATCCGCATCCCGCCGAGCCTGACCAACATCTTCAAGGAACTCGAGGCCGATCTCGGCATTCCCCGCGCGGCGCATGGGTTTCTGGAGGCGTGGGCGCGGCAGGGGGTGCTGCTGCTCAACACCGTGCTGAGCGTGCGCGAGGGCGCGGCGGCATCACACCGCGGGCAGGGGTGGGAGCGCTTCACCGACGCCGTCATCCGCGCGGTGGCAGAGCGGGCCGAGCCGAGCGTGTTCCTGCTCTGGGGTGCCCATGCGCAAGCGAAGTCCGGGCTGATCGCGGCGGCGGCACCGGATGGGCGCCACCGGATCGTGGCGTCCGCGCACCCCTCTCCGCTGTCGGCGCGGACCGGTTTCTTCGGGAGCCGACCGTTTTCCCTGACCAACACTTTCCTGGCGCAGCATGGCCGCGGAAAGATCGATTGGGCGCTTCCCACCCTTACTGTGTGATATCGCTGCAACAGCGCGGCAACATTCTGAAAATAAGCCGTTTCGGTTGCGATACGGACTGGACGCGGTCGATCGCGCTCTTTAGCGCCACCCCCGGTGATTTCGCGCACTTGCGATCTTACCATTTATAAAACAACCATAATCCGGGGGGACAACTCATGAAATCTAAGTATCTGCTCGCTGCGGCTGCGGCGTGCATTCCGGGCGTGGCTGCCGCGCAGGACAGCGACACTCGCGCCAGCCAGTTCGACGGCGTCCGCGCCGAAGCACGCATCGGCTATGAAACGCCGACGATCAGCGGCGATGGCAATGTCTACAAGATCGGCAGCGCGGTTTCGGGCGGTGGCGAGATCGGCTTCGACGTGAAGGCGGGCAAGTCGGTCGTGGTCGGGCCCTATGCGGTCTATGAATTCTCGAGCGTTAAATTGTGCGATGGCCCGGATTGCCTGAAGGAAAACGGCAATCTCGGCGTCGGCGGTCGGATCGGCGTCGCGGTCAGCGACAAGGCGCTGATCTATGCCAAGGCTGGCTATGCCCGCATCGGCTTCACCGCGAACACGTCGTTCGGCAGCGGATCGACCACCAAGGACGGCGTCCAGGGTGCGATCGGCGTCGATTACAATTTCGGCAAGCGCTTCTACGGCCTGCTCGAATTCAACTATGCCGATTATGGCAAGTTCTTCGGCGTGAACCTGCAGCGTCGCCACGTCGCGGCGGGCGTGGGCGTGCGCTTCTAAGCCCAAGTGCCTATCAGCCAGGGGCGTCCGGCGACGGGCGCCCCTGCGCGAAGAACAACAGCATCACCAGCCGCCCGTCGGCCCCGCTCCTCCCGAAGCCCGGCGCGGCATTGTGGAACAGCCACGGGCTGAACAGCACCAGCCGGTTGAAGCGCATCGGCACCGTCATCACCTTTTCCCAGCGCGCGGGCTTGAGCGTATCGGCATTGACGACGCGCTCAACCAGATCGTTGACGTCGCCGAAGCCGCTCTCCAGCAGCGCGAGATCGGTGGTCGGGACGCGGTCGAGCCCGGTCGGGCGGTGGCGGAAGAAATCGGTCCCGCCGCGGGCGTGTTCCGGCAGGCTGAGATACAAGATGCCCGAATAGAAGCACGGGTCGATATGCACCCCGCTCGCGCCCCTGTCGCCGGCGAGCGTGAGGCGGCAATGGCCGTGGCTGGTGCCCGGCATCGGCGCGACCGGCACCCCGATCCGCGCCGCGACCGCCGCATCCATCCCCTTGATTTCCAAAGGACTATTGGAGAGCAGCCCGGGATAATTGCCTTGCTTCAACGCCGGATCATAGCCGAGACCGAGTGCGGCCCGCCGCACGCCATGCGGATCGGCGAGGAAATCATCGATGATGAGCAGCGAGGGGAGCATCGCGGGCAATCTGCCAGCTTTGGTGCGCAAGCGAAAGCGCCGAAGGTTCCGCTAAAGTCGCACGAGTCACGACATCGACGGGGTGTGCGCTGGGCGGGGTGTCGCGGTGCGATCGGTTCGGACGACGGCGTGGCAAGGGGCGGCTTTTCATCCGACACGGTGAACCAGAAACCGCGCGTGTAGGACAGGATTTGGTCGGTCGCGGCTTACCCGCGCAGCGCCGTTCGCGCGAAGAGCGTGCGCCACGCGACATAGCCGACCAGCGCCAGCACCACTGCCTGGCTGACCAGTACGGCGGGTTCGCCCCCGGTCGGCGCGAGCGCGTGGAGCGGGGGGATCTTCTGATAGCTCTGGACCACCAGCACGACCATGTTGAGCCACTGCGCGATCAGCGCGGTGGCGAGATAGGTGGGGCGCGACCAGCCCCGCAGCTTGCCGCCGTAGAGCGCGGCGAGCGCGACCGCGAGCAGCAGCAGCGACACGACGCCGAAGATGAAGGGCGGGCCGATCGGCTTGGGCGGGAAGAGGAAACCCGTCACGCTGGTCAGGATCGTGAAGATTAGAAAGACGAGGTTGGCGGTGGAGCGCCAGCGCCCGGTGGTGAGGCTCGCGAAGAACACGACCCCGGCGGCGATGCCGACCAGGCTGATGCCGGTGTGGAGCAGCGTGAAGGCGTGGAGCGACAGGCCGAACATCATGCGGATTCCCCCCGGAATTCTTGGCAAGTGTAACATGCCTTGGCGGGGCGGGGGAGTCGCTCCGTCGTGGCGCTTGTCGGCGTTTGCGCGGCAGCGTATATTTCGGGAATGGTGCAGATGACCG
Organism: Sphingomonadales bacterium; assembly: GCA_027489365.1. Taxonomy (GTDB): domain Bacteria; phylum Pseudomonadota; class Alphaproteobacteria; order Sphingomonadales; family Sphingomonadaceae; genus Sphingomonas. The sequence continues at coordinate 2,556 of JAIXZV010000065.1, read as the reverse complement.
TCCTGCTTCCCGACGACCTCCAACGCTGGGCAGACGCGCGCGCCGTCGAGGGCGGGTTCGGCAGCACCAGCGACTATATCTGCGACCTGGTACGGCGCGACCGGGAGGATGCCGAGAAGCTGGCGGCGTTGCAGGTGGCGATCGATGCGGGGTTGGCCTCGGGGGCGAGCGAACGGACGATCCAAGACATCATTGCGGACCGCAGGAAGCGGAACGGCTTGGCTTGACACGCGTCACGATCAGTCGTGGACGTCCGACGACGATCTTGATGGCGTGCCAACATCTGTGTGCACGATCGTGAGCTTCCCGAGGGAAATTTACGCAGAATCCATGCGGTGTTGGAGTAATTATCCGATTTTCCGGAACGTGGTGTCGCGTGGCGCGATCATTGATCGTCATCTTGTTTAGGCGGGTCAATATTTTTCCCAAGATCAATTTTCTCTTCCGATTTCTCCAATCTGCCACTGATAAGAGACTTAATGCGATGTAGATAGCTTGAGCTACGCTTCGAATGAGATAAATTTTGCCGTTGAGGCTCGATAAAATAGTGAATTGGAAGCATCAATTGGTTAAATATACCAGACTTTATCCTAGAGTCTCGAGCTGCATACATAAAAAACAGAGCCATAGTCGCGGCCATTGCCATCATAAACCATGAACTCAGGTTGCTTCTTGAGTAGCAAATTGTAAAAAAGGCAAACATGATGATTAGCAGTCTTTCGCGAGCTCGAGGCGAATACCGCAAGTAAAGCCACCAGAGGAGACCAGCTTTTATTAAAGTACTTATAATCTGATGGGGATCTTTTTTGTCTCCCCTAAGGCTGTTATCATAATGCTCCAAGCCAACACTCTCGGTGCCATACGCTGCCCGAACTCCGGTGAAATCAAGATATGAATAAAGATTGTCGTTTTTCTTTTTGGAATCGACTGAGCGTGGATTATATTCAAACTCTGATCTAACCAATGCAGATTGAATAGAAAAAGCGTTTATTAAATCCCACGATAACAGCAAAAATCCAACAATAAAAAGCGTAGTTGCGTAATACCCAAACATGGAATCAAGCTCGAAATGGGATACTCCCTTAACGTTTGCCACGGAATCAAAAACTAAAGAATTAGAACCATTTAATCCAATAGCATATAGAAAACTATCGCTTATCCTTTCAAGCAAAACTTGAAATGAAGAAATGACCTTTCTAAAAAAAGCAAATAGTTTGTCTGGGTAAGATTTTGGAGCAAGCAAAACAAAACAGACGATTAAAATGCGTATAATCCGCTCAACAATGCGATAGGGTCCGCGGTTGTTGCTCACAAACAAATGGTGGTGCCGACGATCTCCGACTTCATAGTCAATTGAGTGAATGTCTATATATACTCGATATATCACAAGAACAAAAGCAAATAAGAAAAAACCCTTTGCTATTAAGATATTTGTTAATATTGTCGGATCAAGTGGCTCGGATGATTTTGTGGCCTTTGAATATAGCGAACCCCAGAACGAATATATTGCATAAGAATACAAAATATATTCTATAACTTTGAGTGCGCTTATCTCATGATGGCTATCATTTGTATTGCCTGTATCGATCAATGCGCCCAACGCATGTCCCCCACCCGATCAATCCGACCCCTGATAGCTGATCAAAGGTCGGCGATACAATCCGGAACAAATAGCCGCAGTCAAGTCTGTGGAGCGCTAAGGTAAATCTCCCCACCTTCAGCCTTAAACCGCGCGCTCATCTCCTCCATCCCCTTGATCGCCGCAGCCTTGCTCGCCACCGCGGTCTCGGCACCCGTCGGACCGCTGGCGATAAACCCTTCGACGCACTGATTCTGCTTGCCCGCGAAATCCCGCACTTCCTGCGTGATCTTCATCGAACAGAATTTCGGGCCGCACATGCTGCAGAAATGCGCGGTCTTGGCGCCTTCTGCGGGGAGGGTTTCGTCGTGATAGAGTTCGGCGGTGTCGGGATCGAGCGACAGGTTGAACTGGTCGCGCCAGCGGAATTCGAAGCGCGCGCGGCTCACCGCGTCGTCGCGCATCTTGGCGGCGGGGTGGCCCTTGGCGAGGTCCGCTGCGTGGGCGGCGAGCTTGTAGGTTACCACGCCGACCTTGACGTCGTCGCGGTCGGGGAGGCCGAGATGCTCCTTGGGCGTGACGTAGCAAAGCATCGCGGTGCCGTACCAACCGATCATCGCGGCGCCGATGCCGCTGGTGATATGGTCGTAGCCCGGCGCGATGTCGGTGGTAAGCGGCCCCAAGGTGTAGAAGGGCGCCTCGCCGCAGACTTCGAGCTGCTTGTCCATATTCTCCTTGATCTTGTGCATCGGCACATGGCCGGGGCCTTCGATCATCACCTGGACGTCGCTCTTCCACGCGCGGTGGGTGAGTTCGCCCAAGGTGTAGAGCTCGCTGAACTGCGCTTCGTCGTTCGCGTCGGCGATGCTGCCGGGGCGCAGACCGTCGCCGAGGCTGTAGGCGATGTCATACGCCTTCATGATCTCGGTGATCTCGTCGAAATGTTCGTAGAGGAAGCTCTCCTTGTGGTGGCTGAG
>JAIXZV010000274.1 GCA_027489365.1 Sphingomonadales bacterium | reverse complement strand
GTCGATCCCGGTGATCGCCAATGGCGACATTTGCTCGATCGAGGATGCCGAGAGCGCGCTCGAACAATCGGGGGCGGACGGCGTGATGATCGGGCGCGGCTCCTACGGGCGGCCGTGGCTGCTCGGCCAGGTGATGGAATGGTTCGCGCATGGCCGCCGCGTTGCCGATCCGTCGATCGAAGAGCAATATGCCGTAATCGCAGAGCATTATGACGCGATGCTCAGTCACTATGGCATCGAGACCGGCGTCAATATGGCACGCAAGCATATCGGCTGGTATACGCGCGGCCTCCACGGATCGGCGGAATTCCGCAACAAGGTCAATCAGATCGCCGATCACAGGGTCGTGCAGGCGATGCTCGCCGAATTTTACGCCCCCTGGTGCAGCCGCGCTGCGGCGTGAGCAGGGCCAGAGTGGACCGAAGCGGCGCGCCTGATTTCGGTGACCTGTTCGCCGCACTGCCCGTTGCGGTGCTGGTGATCGATCCGCAGACGCGCATCGCCCACGCCAATGCCGAAGCCGAGGCGCTGCTCAACCTGTCCGAACGCGCGATGGTTGGGCAAACGCTGGCATCCGTCCTGCAGGTGCCCGAGGAGCAGAATCCGCGCGACAATCACGGTCTTTCGGCCTTTGATACCCAGATCGCCTTGCGGCGTGGGGGCAAGATCCGCGTCGACTATATCGAGACGCTGATCGCCGACCACCCGGGCTGGCGCGCGATCACGCTGCACCATGCCGCCACTTCGCGGCGGATGGGGCATAGTGCCGACCGTGCCGCCGCCGCCCGCGCGGCGATCGGTGCTGCGGCGATGCTTGCGCATGAGATCAAGAACCCGCTCTCCGGCATTCGCGGTGCCGCGCAATTGCTGTCGAAGGGGAAGGGGGCGGAGGAACTGACCACGCTCATCACGACCGAAGTCGATCGCATCGCCGCCTTGATCGACCGGATGCAGGATTTCACCGATACGCGCCCATTGAAACTGGGGCCGGAGAATATCTACCCGCTGCTCGATCACGCGCGGCGAGTCGCGCTGGCCGGGTTCGGGCGGCATGTGACGATCGAGGAGCGATTCGACCCGTCGCTGCCGCCGGTGCAACTCGATCGCGATGCGACGCTGCAGGTCGTTCTTAACCTGCTCAAGAATGCCAGCGAGGCGGTGCGCGATCAGGCCGATGCACGGATCACCCTTGCGACGGCCTATCGCCACGGCATGGCGATTTCGCCGGGTCCGGGCAAACCGCGCACCCCGCTGCCGATCGAGATTTGCGTCATCGACAATGGACCCGGGCCACCCGCCGATATCGCCGAACATCTGTTCGACCCCTTTATCTCGGGCAAGCCGGAGGGGCAGGGGCTTGGTCTCGCTTTGGTCGATAAATTGGTGCGCGACATGGGCGGCATCATCCAATTCGCGCGCGAAGGAACTCCGCCGATGACGGTCTTTCGAATCATGTTGCCGAGGGGAACGGCGTGACCCGCACCGGACGTATTCTGGTCATTGACGATGACGCCGCGATCCGCACGGTGGTCGGGCAGGCGCTGAAGCGGGATGGGCACCGGGTTACGACTGCGGCGACGATCGCCGAGGCCGAGGTGCAACTTGCGGCTACGCCGCCCGATGTTCTGATCAGCGATGTCGTGCTGCCCGATGGCAACGGGCTGGATCTGGTCGATCGCGTGGTACGCGCACAGCCTGGGCTGCCCGTCATCATCCTGTCGGCGCAGAACACGCTGACGACAGCAGTCCGCGCGACCGAGGTGGGCGCGTTCGACTATCTGCCGAAGCCATTCGATCTCGATGTCCTGTCGCGCACCGTGCAGAGCGCGCTCGCGCGCGGATCGGGCGGGGTGGTCGAGCCGATCGACGCCGATGACACCGCGCTCCCGCTGATCGGGCGCTCGCCGGCGATGCAGGACGTGTACCGCATCATCGCGCGCGTCGTGTCGAACGATCTGACCGTGCTGGTCTCGGGCGAATCGGGCACCGGCAAGGAATTGGTCGCCCGCGCGATCCATGATCTCGGGCCGCGGCGCCGTTCGCCCTTCATCGCGCTCAACATGGCGGCTATCCCGCGCGAATTGATCGAGGCCGAACTGTTCGTCCACGAACGTGGGGCCTTTACCGGCGCGCAGGCGCGATCGGCCGGGCGATTCGAACAAGCGGCGGGCGGTACGCTGTTCCTTGATGAGATCGGCGACATGCCGATGGAGGCGCAGACGCGGCTGCTGCGCGTGCTGCAATCGGGTGAATTTACGACCGTCGGAGGGGCGCGGACGATTCGCGCCGACGTCCGCATCGTCGCGGCGACCAATCGCGACCTCTCGGCGCTCGTTGCGGGCGGGCAATTCCGGGAGGATCTGTTCTACCGCCTCAACGTCGTTCCGGTTACGCTGCCCGCCCTGCGCGGTCGGCGGCAGGACATTCCCTTGCTCGCCCGCCACTTCCTCGATCGCGCGGCCGAGGACGGCTTGCCGCGCAAGCAGCTCGATCCCGATGCGATCGCGGTGCTGGAGGCCTATGACTGGCCGGGCAACGTCCGCGAGCTTGAGAATATGATGCGGCGGGTCGCCGTCCTGGCGCGCGATGACCGGATCGATGCGGACGAAATCCGCGCGATGCTCGGCGGCGTGGCCAGTGGCACCGCTGCGACGCGATCCGCCGTTGGCGACGCGGGCATCGACGCCGCAGTCCGCGCGCGGATCGAGCGCCTCGCAATCGAGGAACCCGCGGCGCTCGATGACGGAACGCTCTACGACCGCATCATCGCGGAGGTGGAACGGCCCTTGATCGAGGCACTGCTCGCGCGCCACGGCCAGAACCAATTGCGCGCGGCGCGGGCGTTGGGAATCAACCGCAACACACTGCGCAAACGGCTCGACATTCTGGGGATCGACCCCTGACGGACCGGTGCGCGGGCGTCCGATCGGGTGCTCGATGCGACGGATGACGCATTTGTGTGTTTTCTCTGCAACGGTTGCGTTGTAGGAATGTCACGATGAGTTACGCGTCGGCTACGAATTTGGACCAGCACGACGCCAAGCGCGGCTTCAATCTCGCATCCTTCGCCGAACTGGGCGTTCTGCTGATCGCCGCCGCCATCGCGATTGGCAGTTATTTCGTGATCACCGGGGTGGGAGCCCCGCAAAAGATTTTGCCGCCGCCGGTCGTCGCCCTGCTGCTGGTAGCGAACCTCGTGCCAGGGGTAGCGCTGCTCGTCCTGATCGGGCGGCGCATCGCGATCAGGCGAGCGCAACGCCTCGCGATCGCAGGGCGAGGACGGCTGCACGTCCGGCTCGTCGCGGTCTTCTCGCTGATGGCGAGCGTACCGATCGTGCTGACCGTCATCTCGGCATCGTTGATCTTTCAGTCCAGCGCGCAATTCTGGGGCTCGGATCGGGCGCGCAATGCGTTCAATTCGACGCGGGCGCTCGTCCAGAACGGCCAATCGCTCGTCATCAGGCGATGGACCGGTGAAGCGCGCGCGATGGCGGGTGACATTCAGAACCAATATTCGACCGTGCCGCGCGCATCGGCGCAGTTTCAGCAATTTTTGTCGCAGCAGATTTTCCTGCGCGGGCTGTATCACGGCGTCGTGTTTCAGGTCGTGAACGGGAACCGGGTCGACGCGCTCTATTCATACGATCCGCCGGACGCGAAAACCTTTTCACTGCGCGTCTCGGGTGAAATCCTCAATCTGCTGGGCAACCGCGAAAGTTACACCAATTTCGACTCCAACGAGCTTTGGGTGGTGACACCGATAAGCCGCAAGGACGGCGTGTTCCTGTACGTGTCGACACCGAACGACGTGGGCTTCTTGAATCAGCAGAATGTGGAAACCGACAAGATCGTCGCGGAATATGACGCACTTCAGACCCGGTCCCAATCGCTCCAGCTTCGATTCAATCTGATTCTGTTCGCCATTGCGCTAGTCATCGTCGGGATCGCGACGTGGATCGCGCTCGCGGTCGCAGATCGCTTGGCGCGGCCGATAAACGATTTGGTTGGCGCCGCGCATGAAGTCGCGGAAGGCAATCTGACCGCGCGCGTCCCAACGCCAAAGACGGATGACGAAATCGGCACGCTCGGCAACGCCTTCAACCAGATGACCGAGCGGCTGCAGGCACAGACCAGTGCGCTCGAAAGCCGCCGTGCCTTGATCGAGGCGGTGATGTCGGGGGTTTCGGCGGGCGTCATCCTGGTCGGGCCGGATGCGGTCATCCGCCTGATCAACAGCTCGGCCGTCGCCCTGCTCGATGGCGCAAACGACGTGCCGGTGGGCAAGCCGCTTGCGCTGATCTCGCCCGAACTGTCGGCGTTGCTCACCAGCGGAGAGCGCGAGTCGATCGTCGAACTGGGTGCCGGAAACGAAGCCCGCACGCTCGCGGTGAAGGTCACGCGCGCCGCGGAAGGTCCGATCCTCACCTTCGATGACATCACCGGGCAGTTGCTCGATCAGCGCCGCGCCGCCTGGTCCGACGTGGCGCGCCGCATCGCGCATGAGATCAAGAACCCGCTGACCCCGATCCAGCTCGCCGCCGAACGCCTGCAACGCCGTTACGGCAAGCAGATCGATGCGGAAGACACGACGTTCGCGCGGCTGACCGACACGATCATTCGTCAGGTTGGCGATCTGCGCCGTATGGTCGACGAATTCTCGTCCTTTGCGCGGATGCCGAAACCGGTATTCCGCAGCGAGTCGCTGGTCGACATCGCGCGCCAGACGCTGTTCCTGCACGAAGTCGCGCATCCCGGCATCGCGTTCACGCTGGCGCATGATGACCCCGGCCCGACGCTGGTGTGCGACCGCCGCCAGATCGGCCAGGCGCTGACCAATGTGGTCAAGAATGCGGTCGAGGCGGTCGAGGCCAATCTGGACGCGCGTGAGGCCGGTGTTGCGATGACGCTGACCGAGGCCGACGGGCGCATCACGATTACGCTTGCCGACACCGGCATTGGCCTTCCCGCCGCGCGCGACCGCATCGTCGAGCCCTATGTCACCACGCGCGCGCGCGGCACGGGCCTCGGCCTCGCGATCGTCAAGAAGATCGTCGAGGAGCATTTCGGCACGATCACCTTCGATGATCGCCCCGGCGGCGGTACGATTGTGACGATCTGTTTCGATGCAACCATGCTCGCCACGCTCGATAGCGGCGGCGAAGACCAAGCGATCGGCCACAGCGGAGGCGATGGGGGCATCGCACCCGCCGCAGCCGATCCAAATACCCTAGAACTCCAGCAGAACCGGACCTGAACCCATGCCCCTCGACATCCTTGTCGTCGATGACGAACGCGATATCCGCGATCTGGTCGCCGGTGTCCTCGAAGACGAGGGCTATGGTGCCCGCACCGCCGCCGACAGCGATTCGGCGCTTGAGGCGATTTCGGTCCGCCGCCCGTCGCTGGTGCTGCTCGACGTGTGGCTGCAAGGCTCGCGGCTCGATGGGCTGGAACTGCTCGATGAGATCAAGCGGCGCGATCCTTCGATCCCGGTGCTGATGATCTCAGGCCACGGCAATCTTGATACCGCGGTCGCTGCGATCCGCCGTGGTGCGGCCGATTTCATCGAAAAACCATTCGAGGCGGAACGCTTGCTGCTGATGGTCGCACGCGCGACCGAGACCGAACGGCTGCGTCGCGAGGTCGCCTCCTTACGCGCGGTGGTGGGGCGCGATACCGATCTCACCGGCAATTCCGGCGCGATCAACGGCGTGCGCGCGACGTTGAAGCGCGTCGCTTCGACGGGCAGCCGCGTGCTCATCATGGGGTCTGCCGGCGTCGGCAAGGAAGTCGCCGCCCGCCTGCTGCACGGCTGGAGGCAGCGCGCCGAGGCGCCCTTTGTCGTGGTCAAGGCCGCGCGGATGACGCCGGAACGCGTCGAGGAGGAATTGTTCGGCGCGGAGGAGGGGGGGCAACTCGTCCGCTCCGGTCTGCTCGAACAGGCGCATGGTGGCACGCTGTTCCTCGACGAGATCGCGGACATGCCGCTGGCGACCCAAGGCCGAATTCTGCGCGTGCTGACCGAACAGAGCTTCAGCCGCGTCGGCGGGCAGCGCGTCGTGAAGGTGGACGTGCGCGTCGTCTCCGCCACGGCGCGTGATCTGACCCACGAGATTGCCGAGGGGCGGTCCCGCGCCTACCTCTATTACGGTATCAGTGTCGTGCCGGTGGCGATCCCCGGCCTGTGCGAACGGCGTGAGGATATCCCAGCGCTGGTCGATCATTTCATGGCGCATTACGCCAACGAACGCCGCGTGCCGACGCCTGCGATCACGCCAGAGGCGATGGTCGCGCTGCAAAATTACGAATGGCCCGGTAACGTGCGACAGCTCCGCAACGTGGTCGAACGCACGATCATCATGGCGCCGGGGGACCGGATCGGCCGGATCGAACTCGACATGCTACCAGCCGAAATTCTGGGCGATCCCGGCGAGATTGGCGGCGGCGCGACCGCGATCATGGGGGCGCCGCTGCGCGAAGCGCGCGAGACGTTCGAGCGCGAATATCTGCGCGTGCAGATCCGGCGCTTTTCGGGAAATATCTCGCGCACCGCCAATTTCATCGGGATGGAGCGCTCGGCGCTGCACCGCAAATTGAAGCTGCTCGGCATTACCGAGGGGCGTGAAGAATAGGCGTGCTCAGCTTCCCCCGCGACAACACCCTGTCTGGTTCGCTGATGTTATAAGACATAGCGGATATTGACGCCGCGCCGGACCTATGAGAGACTTTCCGACAGTTAAGCAGGAAACCTGCAAACACTCCGGGGGGGATCATGACCGACTTCGCAAAGCGATATACGCATTGCGCGTGCAGCATTGCCGCACTTTCCGCCGCGCTGGTGGCAGCGCCGACATCGGCACAGGCACAAGTCGCCACCGACGCAGCAACGCCGACCGCCGCCACTCAACCAGCCGATGGCGATATCGTGGTGACCGCGCGTCGCCGTTCGGAACGGCTGCAGGACACGCCGGTCGCGGTTTCCGCCTTTAGCGCGGAGACGCTCGCCACCCGCCAAATTCAGCAGACACAGGATCTCGAGCGCGTGACGCCGAGCCTCCAGTTCAAGCCGGCCGGTCAGTTGTCGGGGAACAGCGCATCGTCGGTGGTGTTCATCCGCGGCGTCGGGCAGGTCGATCCGACCGCGGCAGTCGATCCGGGCGTGGGCATCTATCTCGACGAGGTATATCTGGGCCGCGCGGTTGGCGGGGCGATCGACTTTGGCGATATCGACGGCGTCGAAGTGCTGCGCGGCCCGCAGGGAACGCTGTTTGGACGCAACACGATCGGTGGCGCGATCCTGGTACGCACGCGCCAGCCGGAATTGGGCGTGTTCAGCGCGCGCGGGCGTCTTCGCACCGGCACCGACAATCTCTACGAAGGCTTCGCCGCGCTCAACATTCCGCTCGGCCAGACGGTCGCCGCGCGCGTGTCGGGCGGGTTCCGCAAGCGGGATGGTTACGTCATCCGCGCGTTCGACGGGCTCGATCTCGGCAATGACAATAGCCGCTCGATCAACGCCTCGTTGAAATGGGAACCGTCGCGCGACTTCACTTTGTCGCTGCGCGGCGATTATTCGCGGCGCGACGAGAATGGTGCGCCGTTCACCTTCGCCGAAATCAACGAACAGGCCCCGGTCGCGGCGATCGCCAGCGTCGCCGCGGGCTGCCCCGGCGCGACGATCCCGTTTGCGCCGATTGCGCCGGGCAATCCGCGCTTTGGTGCGCCCAACGTGCCGCTGATCAACGATGTCCGCTGCGCCAACGATTTTCAGCAGCGCGGCGACTTCGTGAATGGCGGAACCGCGCCGGTGCTCAGCACCTCCGAAGTGTGGGGCCTTGGCGCGACCGGCAACATCCGGCTGACCTACCACGCCTCGGTCAAGCTTATCAGCGCGTACCGCGAGACCCAGTCGCGTGGCGTGCGCGATGCCGACAACACGCCGCTCCTGCTGATCACCACCGATGTCGGCGGCAAATCGGCGCAATTCAGCCAGGAAGTTCAGCTCCAACTCGATTTCGGGAAGATCAGCGGCATTCTCGGCGGATATTATTTCAACGAAGATACGCGCGAGCGGGCGACGGTGCCGGTTGCTTTCCCGCCGTCGCCGCCGGTGATCAGCTCGCTCCTCGCCGGTGGGCCGGGCAGCCGCGATTTGCAGGTGTCGCGTCTGGTGACCGATTCGATCGCCGTGTTCGGCGAGGTCAGCGTCAAGCCCCTCACCGGGCTCGAGATCACCGGCGGGCTGCGCTACACCTCGGACGACAAGAGCTATCAGGGGACGGTGTTGAACCTGTTCCCTGGGACCTTGCCCGATCCAAATCCCTTGCCGACGCTGGCGATCCCGCAGGGTGGGCCGCTGTTCATCTTCAACTCCCCGAACCGGCGCAATTTCTCCGCGCTGACCGGCTCGGCGAGCGTGCAATATCGGTGGACGCCGGGGATCAGCACCTACGCATCCTATGCGCGGAGCTTCAAATCGGGTGGCTTCAACACGCGCTACAATGCGGCGCCGGCGGGTAATGTGCCGGTCCCGTTCAATCAGGAGAAAGTCAGCAGCTACGAAATCGGCGCCAAGACGCAGTTCGGGCGGTTGCGCATCAACCTCGCCGCGTTCCAGGCCGATTATGACGACATCCAGTTGATCTTCCGCCAGGGTGTCGTGCCGCTGCTGTTCAACGCCGGCAAGGCGCGGATGCGCGGGGTTGAAGCCGAGGTGAGCTGGCGCACGTCGTGGGGCCTTACACTCGATGCGGGTGGCAGCGTGCTCAAGGACAAGATCAAGAGCGTCACGCAGGTCCCCGGTGCCACGGCCACCGTCGCGCCGGGCGATGATTTGCCGCTGACCCCCGATTTCCAGGGCAATGTCGGCGTGTCCTATGCGATCAAGCTCGGCCACGGCATGACGCTGACGCCGCGCATCGATGCGAGCTATACCGCCAAGGAAACCTTCATCACCGGCAGCATCCGCTCGATCGAGGAGGATGGCTATTTCGTCGGCAATGCCTCGGCCTCGCTGCGGCTGCGCAACGGGCTGGAGTTCACCGCTGGCGTGCTCAACCTGTTCGACGAGCGCTACCTGATCCAGGGCAATGCGTCGCTCGGGACGCTTGGCTATGCTGAACGCATTTTCGCGCGGCCGCGGAACTGGTTCGTGCAAGTCTCGGGTTCTTTCTGATCCTATGGGCGGTTCGCGCAGCGCGCGGGCCGCCCGTTTCCGCCGCTTCCCAACGGCGCTCAACGTCCTGGTCCGCGCGCCGGGCGCTTTCGTTTCGGCGCGCGCAAAATTCTGACCAGCGATAATCCATCATCCCGGTGGACGTAGCGCGCTGGCGTCCCTACATTATCCTGTGTTGAAACACCCGACGCCGGGTACCGGCGCGCTGCAGGAATCACCTGCCAAAAACATAGGATCGACCGATGGCCGACAAGCAAACCTCGCTGCAAGACCTCTTCCTGAACGCGCTGCGCCGTTCGAAAACCCCGATCACGATGTTCCTCGTCAAGGGCGTGAAGCTCCAGGGCATCGTCACCTGGTTCGACAATTTTTCGGTGTTGCTGCGCCGTGACGGTCAGTCGCAGCTGATCTACAAGCACGCGATCTCGACGATCATGCCGTCGAACACCGTCGATATCGACGCGATCGTCAATGCGGTCGGCGAGGCGCAGAAGAAGGCGCCACTGCTGCAGGAAATTTTCCTGAATGCGGTGCGCAAGTCGGAAGACAATGTGACGATGTTCCTGGTCAACGGCGTGATGCTGCAGGGGCAGATCGCGGCGTTCGACCTGTTCTGCATGTTGCTGCAGCGCGATGGCATGGCGCAATTGGTCTACAAGCACGCGGTGTCGACGATCCAGCCCGCACACCCCCTCAATTTGGCTGATGAAACAGCAGGTTCGGACGACGATTGACCACTGGATTTGAACGTGACCGCGACGATGTAGCGCGCGGTGCAAAGGCCGTCGTCGTGTATCCCGACACGGCCGCCTCGTCCCGCGATGCCGAGGCGCGGCTCGCCGAAACCGCCGGCCTCGCAATGGCGATCCACGTCGAAGTGGTGGACCGTGTCGCGATCAAGGTCCGCGCGGTGCAGCCCGCGACCTTGATCGGCAAGGGGCAACTCGAGGCACTCGCGGCGACGGTGCGCATGGCCGAGGCTGAGCTCGTCGTGTTCGACGCCAGCCTGACGCCGGTGCAGCAGCGCAATCTCGAAAAGGCGCTGTCAGCCAAGGTGATCGATCGGACCGGCCTGATCCTCGAAATCTTCGGGGAGCGCGCCGCGACCGCCGAGGGTCGGTTGCAGGTGGAACTCGCGCATCTCGATTATCAGGCGGGGCGGCTGGTGCGCAGCTGGACCCACTTGGAACGCCAGCGCGGCGGCTTCGGCTTCCTTGGTGGCCCGGGTGAAACGCAGATCGAGGCCGATCGGCGCTTGATCCGCGACCGGATGGCGCGGTTGAAGAAGGAGCTCGAACAAGTCGCCCGCACGCGCGGCCTGCACCGCGACCGGCGCCAGCGTGCACCGTGGCCGGTGATTGCGCTGGTCGGCTATACCAACGCGGGAAAATCGACGCTTTTCAACCGCATGACGGGTGCCGACGTCATGGCGGAGGATCTGCTGTTCGCCACGCTCGACCCAACGCTGCGGCAGATCGCGCTGCCCGGCATCGACAAGGCGATTCTGTCGGATACGGTTGGTTTCGTGTCCGAATTGCCGACGCAATTGGTCGCGGCGTTTAAGGCGACGCTGGAGGAAGTGGTCTCGGCCGATCTGCTGATCCACGTCCGCGACATCGCGCACCCCGACACGATCGCGCAGAAGGACGATGTCGAATCGGTGTTGCGCGACATCGGCGTCGATCTTTCGGTCCCGCGGATCGAGGCGTGGAACAAGCTCGATCTGCTCGATGCGGATGACCGCGAGGAATTGCTTGGCGAGGCGGCACGGCGCGAGGATGTCGTCGCGCTTTCGGCGCTGAGCGGGGAAGGGGTGTCGGCGCTGCTCGATACCGTCGCCGCGCTGCTGACCGCGAGCCATCGGCGCTATACGATCACGCTCGATGCTGGCGATGGCGCCGGGGCGGCGTGGCTGTATTCGCATGGCGAGGTGCTGTCGCAGTCGGTCGAAGGTGACCAAGCGGTCTATCACGTGCGTATGGATGAGCGCGAATATGCCCGGTTCAGCCAGCGCTGAGGGTCCTGCGGCCGATTTGGTCGCGGGCTGGGTGTATGGCCGATCGGTCGCGCGGCGGGTCGCGCTTCCGGTGGCGGATCATGGCGGCTGGCGCGTCGATACCGCTTCGCCGTCGGAGGTCTGTCGCTACATCTTCGCCGATCCCACACCAGACGTCGCGGCCTTGGCTCGCGCCGTCACCCAGCCGCGGATCTGGATAAAGGTTTGTTGCGAAGACAGTGCTTTGGCGGCGTGTCTTCCGTCGGATTGGACGCTGGCGCCGACGTGCTGGATGATGGTGGGCGAGGGCTCCGTTGACGAAGCAACGCTGCCAGCGGGATATCGCACAAATGTCGTACGCGACGGGGCCTGCGTTGAGGTGTCAATCTTTGCACCCGACGGGTCGCTTGCGGCGAGCGGTCATGCGGCCGAAGCGGGCGGGGCGTTCGTCTACGACCGGATCGTCACCGACGCCGCGCATCGCCGCCGTGGGCTCGGTCGCGCGATGATGCACTTGCTCTCCGCCCAGCGCCAAAGCGCCGACGCGAAGCCGGTGCTGGTCGCGACCGATGCGGGGCGGGCGCTGTACGAGAGCCTGGGGTGGCGGGTGCACCGGCCCTACGCCAGCGCGGTCATTCCGGACGCGGCAGCTTAATCGCCTGCCAAACCTGTTCCTGCTGTTCGAGCGGAAGGTCCTTGAAACCGTCGCCAGCCAGCGCTTCCATTGCGGCGAAGCGGCGTTCGAATTTGGCATTGGCGCTGCGGAGCGCCGCCTCGGCATCGACCCCGAGCTTCCGTGCCCAATTGACGACCGAGAAGAGCAGATCGCCAATCTCTTCCTCGACCTCGGCGGGCGTTGCGGCGTCTTCGACTTCGGCCAGTTCCTCATCGACCTTCGCGCGGGCACCAGCGGCATCCGGCCAGTCAAAGCCGACGCGCGCGGCGCGCTTCTGGAGCTTTTCGGCGCGGAGCAGCGCGGGCAGACCGAGCGCCACGCCATCGAGCGCGCCCGTCGGGGCGTCCGCTTTGCCTTTGGCGGCGCGCTCCTCGGCCTTGATTTGTTCCCAAAGGTGGTGACCGCCTTCGGCCCGATCGCCGAAGATGTGCGGGTGACGGCGTTCCATCTTGTCGCTGATCGCCGCGACCACGTCGGGGAGCGCGAACGCGCCGGCTTCCTCGGCGATGCGCGCGTGGAACACGACCTGCAGGAGGAGGTCGCCGAGTTCATCCTTGAGATCGAGCATGTCATCGCGCGCGATCGCGTCGGCGACTTCATAGGCTTCCTCGATCGTGTACGGCGCGAT
>JAIXZV010000330.1 GCA_027489365.1 Sphingomonadales bacterium | reverse complement strand
CCGTGCGAACTCGGTGTTCTATGCCGATCGCGCTTATCTAGGTGCATTTACGGGAACGCCCGGCTTCATCACGACGCAAAGCACAGCCGCCCCGAACCGCAATTTCGACGGCATTCCGAACACCTCGTTCGTGTCGCGCGGCATCGTTTTCGGCAACCGCTCGATCGGCGGTACGGTCGTGACGTCCTGCCCGGCCACCGCGACTACGGCCAACGCCGCGCAACGCGCTGCGATCTGCACCGGGCAGACCACGCCGACCGGCGCCCCGTTGGCGTATAACTATGTTTTTCAGCGCGACGGTTCGCTGCTGAAAGACAGCAACATCGTCGACAACCGGGCAATCGGCGGCGGGATCCTCGGCGGCATGACCGCGACGGGCGTCGAAGATGCGATGTTGCTGCCGCGCCAGGACCGCTATGTCGCGAACCTGATGCTGAGCGGCGATTTCTCCCCGGCGTTCAAGCCGTTTCTCGAGGCGACCTATGTCCGGGTCGATGTCGAGCAGCAGTCGACTCAGCCTAGCTTCACCGGCGGCACGCTGACCTCGACCTTCAGCATCAACAACCCGTTCCTGACCGCCGCATCGCGTTCGACGCTGCAGACGATCCTCACCCCCGGTGCGACGTCGTTCACGCTCAACCGCTTCAACAACGATTTTGGGACGCGTGCAGAGTTCCACAAGCGCCAGACCTATCGCGCCGTTCTCGGCGTCCAGGGCGACATCAGCGCAAAGGGCAACCTCCACTACGAAATCGCCGGCAACTATGGGCGTACCGAGAACTATTATCGCACTGGCGGCAACGTTCTGATTGCAAACTACGGCAAGGCCGTAAACGCGGTGGTCGCACCAACCGGTTATACCGGCAGCAACTTCGTGAACAATTCGACCGGCCAGAAGGTCGTTTGCGCGGTCAACGCCGACGCCATCACGACCAATGACGACGCAGCCTGCGTCCCGTTGAACCTGTTTGGTCAGGGGGCTTTCGACCAGCGCGCGCTTAATTACACGCTCTACACCTCGACGCGAAATCAGTGGGCCGAGGAAATCGACGTGACGGCGTTCCTGTCGGGTGATTCGAGCGGCTTCTTCAAGCTTCCCGGCGGTCCGGTCGGCTTCTCGATCGGTGCAGAATATCGCAGCGAGGACGCATTCTCGGGCCAGGATCCGGTCACTGCATCGGGGGCGACCTTCCTCAACCCCGCTGCGACGTTCGATCCGAACAAGGTTGAAATCAAGGAGCTCTACGGCGAACTTCGCCTGCCGGTCCTCGCTAACCTGCCGTTCATCCGCGAGTTGACGATCGAAGGCGCTGGCCGCGTGTCCGATTATGGCGGCTCGGTCGGTTCGGTCGTGGCGTGGAACGCCGGGGTGATCTACTCGCCGGTCCGCGATCTGACCTTCAACGCCACCCTTGCGCGCTCGGTGCGCGCACCAAACCTGTCCAACCTGTATGCGACGGCGGCGACCACCTTCGCCAACGGCCTGACCGATCCGTGCGACCAGCCTGGTGGCACCAACTCGGGCAACAACATCAACGCCGGTCCGAACCGGGTGAAGAACTGCGCGGCGGCCGGTATCCCGACCACCATTACCTTTGTCGATCCCGCATCGGGCGCGACTCTGGTGAAGCCGTGGACCAACCAGTCGGCATCTGGCGTTGCCGGTGTGAACCAGGGCAACCCCAACCTCACGCCTGAAGTCGGCCTGAGCTTCACGACCAGCATGAACTATGCGCCGCACTATGTTCCCGGGCTCAGCTTCAAGCTGACCTATTACAACATCCGCGTGAAAAACGTGATCTCCGGCCTCACGGGTCAGGCGATCATCAACCGGTGCTATGACGATCCGGGCGGCATCAACAATACGTTCTGCGCAGCCGTCTTCCGCCGTACGACGACCGATCCCGTGACCAACCTGACCTTCAACGGCCAGACCACGCGCACGATCGATACGTCGCAGTTCACCTTCGGATTGGCGGGCAACGGCAACGGCTTCATCAACCAGCCGTTCAACTTCGCAAAGCTGGCGACGCGCGGCCTCGACTTCGACGCAGCGTATTCCCATGCGTTCCGCAGCGACCTGCAACTCAATCTGCGTCTGCAGGTCAGCTATGTGATGGATCGCCTGTCCTTTAGCTACATCACCGAGCCGAATCGCTACGACCGGATCGACAGCACGCTCGGCGATCCAAAGTGGCAGGGCCAGTTTACGCTTAACGGCAAATGGGGTCCGTTGGACCTGAACTACAACGCGCGCTACGTCGGCAAGCAGATCGTTTCGGGGCTTGCATACGAGACGTTCTTCACCTCGCAAGGCCGTACTCCGACCAACCCCGATGCGCGTCCGTTCGTGTTCTACGACCCGATCGTCTATCACAGCGTTCGGGTCGGTTTAAACGCGACCGACAAGTATCGCTTCTACTTCGGCGTCGACAACCTGACCAACAAGCTGCCGCCCTATGATCTTACGGGTACGGGCAACGACGCGATCTACCCGAACACCGGCCGCTTCTTCTATGCGGGCGCCGAGTTCAAATTCTGATCGAATCAAATCCAGCCTAAGGAAAAGGGGTCGCCTTCGCGGCCCCTTTTTTATGCCCAAATACGCTCGGCCCGCGCGCCCAAGCCCGTCAGCAATTCATATTGCGACATGCCCGACAGCGAGGCGGCGTGCGGCAGCGCATAGTCGATTGCGACCCAATCGCCCTCCGCCAGCTCCGGCGCGGCATCGACGCAGATCGCCGTCAGATCCATCGATACGCGGCCCAGCACGGGCAGCACGGCGTCGCCTACCCGCGCCGCCCCGGCGTTCGAAAAGCCGCGCCAATAGCCGTCGGCGTAACCGATGTTGAGGATCGCGACCTCGGTCGGCGCGGTGGCGGTGTAGAGCGCGTTATAGCCGATCGACTCGCCGCTCGCGAGCGTGCGGCGCTGCAGGATTTGCGCCTCGGGCGTCACGACGTGCCGCACCATCCCCGCCAGCTCGCCGCGCGGAACGCCACCGTACAGCGCGAGGCCGGGGCGGGTGAGGTCGAAGGCATAGTCCGCCCCCAGCGCGATGCCCGCCGAATTGGCGAGGCTCAGCCGCTTCGCACCGGTCCGGCCGCGCAGACCCTGTAGTGCGGCACACTGCCGGGCATTGGCAGGCGAATCCTCATCGGCGCAGGCAAGATGGCTCATCAGCGTGTCGATCTCGAGCCCGTCGAGCAGCCCTTGCCCCACCTCTTCGACCGAGATGCCGAGCCGGTTCATGCCGGTATCGACCATCACATCGCACCGCCCGCCGTCGGCCTCCCGCCACCGCGCGATCTGCGTCACCGTGTTTAGGACGGGACGTGCGACGCCACTGCGTGCGGTCGGCATGTCCTCTTCGCGCACGCCGTGGAGCACGGACACGCCGACGCCAAGATCACCCAACGCCGCCGCTTCGGCCCACGTTGCGACGAAGAAGTCGCGACACCCTGCCCCAGCCAGCCGCTCGACCACGCCGCGCGCGCCAAGACCGTATCCGTTGGCTTTCACTGCCGCCCCGCAAGCGGCGGCTCCGCTCATCCGGTCCAGCGCCCGCCAATTGTCAGTCAGGGCGGCGGCATCGAGGCGAAGGCGGAGGGGCGCGGACATCCCCGGCGGTTAGCGCCCGGCGTGCGGCTAGTCTACGTGCGCCGTGCCGGGCTTGGTCTCATCAAGCATGAAGACCGTGACGACCAACGCCATCGCCACCACCGCGACGGTGTACCACAGACCGGCAAAGGGATCGCCCGTGCGCGCCACGATCACCTGGCTGATCAGCGGCAGAAATCCGCCGAAATAGCCCGTGCCGATATGATAGGGAATCGACATCGAACTGTAGCGAATCCGCGCCGGAAACAGCTCGGTCAGCAGTGCCGCGACCGGCCCATAGGTAATGCCCGATAGCGCGCTCAACGCCAGGATCGCGATCAGGATCACCACGATATTCCCGGGCGACGGGACGACCGGGCGCAGGTCATAGCCGCTCTTGGTCAGCGCCGCCTCGACCCCTTCGTTGGTCATGTCGTTAACGCCAACCCCGCCGACCAGCACGAGCGTGACCGGCGTATGCGCCTTGGTATAGGGCACGCCCTTCTTCGACAGATAATCGAGCAAGCGGCGGCATTCGTTCGGTTTTCCGGGGAACAGCTCATAGTGGCAGGCGGGACCGGAAACGACCACCGGCGCGCGCTTTGCGGCGAGCGCAAGCGCAGGATTGGCGGCCGACCCCATCACCCAGAAGATCGGGAAGATCAGCACCAGTGTCAGCGCATAGCCGATAATGATCGGGGTCTTGCGCCCGACCTTGTCCGACAGCCAGCCGAACAGCACGAAGAACCCGAGCCCGCCAAGCGCGCCGAACCCGACGATCAGTTGCGCGGCGGTTTCCTGCACGCGCATCGTGCCCTGCAGGAACGACAGCACGGTGAACATCGCGGTGTACCAGATCACCGTCAGCCCCGCCGCGATACCGAACAACGCGACGAATAACCGCTTGAGATTTCCGGGATAAGTGAAGCTCTCGACGAACGGGTTCTTCGCGC
This sequence comes from Sphingomonadales bacterium, assembly GCA_027489365.1. GTDB lineage: Bacteria > Pseudomonadota > Alphaproteobacteria > Sphingomonadales > Sphingomonadaceae > Sphingomonas. The sequence goes on along the minus strand of JAIXZV010000330.1, from coordinate 16,579 downwards.
ATTCGCCCGCCGCCTTCATCCGTTTGAACACCGGGCTTTCCGACAGTTTCAGCCGCATCCACAGCGACACCGCGAGCAAGACCAGCGAAAACAGGAACGGCACGCGCCAGCCCCAGGAATCCCACACCGCGGTCGGCATCAGCCCTTTCGTCAACAGCACGACGACGAGGCTGAGGATGAAACCACCCGCGACGCTCGCCTGAATGAAGCTGGTGAAATAGCCGCTCTTGCCCGGCGGGGCATGTTCCGCGACGTAAATCGCCGCCCCACCATATTCGCCGCCGAGCGCCAGGCCCTGCAGCACACGTAAGCCAATGATGATAAAGGGGGCGGCCAGCCCGATCGCGGCGGCCGAGGGCACCATCCCCACCGCAGCGGTCGCCAGGCCCATCACCGAAATCGTCACCAGAAAGGTGTATTTGCGCCCCAATTTGTCGCCGAGAAACCCGAACAGAACCGCGCCGAGTGGGCGAAACCCGAAGCCGACCGCGAACCCCGCCCAGGCGTAGAGCGTCTGCAACAGCTCGTTCTGCGCCGGGAAGAAGGTCCGCCCGATGATGCCCGATGCGGCAAGCGTGCCGTAGATGAAGAAATCATACCATTCGAAGATCGTGCCGAGCGAGGACGCGGTAATGACGAGCTGAATGTCCTTGCGGCTGGGCGGCGCATCCGCCCCCGGCCCAACATCGCCCGCCACCGTCGTCGCCATATCATCCCCCACGCTTGCCGCTGTTCCGGCGCGCCGCACACTACGGGGTTTGCGCTTTACGGCAAGGATGATCCGACGCGTCCTGTCGGCACGCAGATCGGGCGCCCATCGGAATCATGCGAAACGCGCACCGCAATGTCGAACACGCGCGCCAGCATGTCGGCGGTCAGCACCTCGGCAGTCGGCCCGTGCGCCACGACGCGGCCATGCTGCAGCAGCACGACATCGTCGGCGATCCGCCCGGCGTGCAGCAGATCGTGCAGCACCACCACGACGCCGCGCCCGCGCGCCGCCACGCCGCGCAACTGATCGAGCAGATCGAGCTGGTGCGCGGGATCGAGGCTCGCCATCGGTTCGTCGGCGAGCAGCCAGGTCGGCTCCCCGGCGAGCACGCGCGCGAGCAGGACGCGCGCTCGCTCGCCCCCTGAGAGCGTGGCGATGCCGCGATCGGCGAACTCTGCCGTCGCCGTTACCGCCATCGCCGCATCCACTGCGGCGTGGTCGGCCACACTCGGCGCAGCGAAGGGCGATCGGTGCGCGACACGCCCCAGCGCCACCACGTCGCGCACGCGCAAATCCCAATGCACCCGCGCTTCCTGCGGCAGATAGCCAATCAGCCGCGCGCGCTCGCGCGGATCGAGCGAAGCGACCGCGCGATTACCGATCGAAACCACGCCGTCGCTCGGGGGCAGCAACGCCGCCATCGCCTTGAGCAACGTGCTCTTGCCCGCGCCGTTGGGCCCCAGGATCGCGGTAACGCGACCGGGCCACAAAACGGCATCGACCCCGTCCAGCACCCGGCGCCCGTCGAGCGTCACGCCAAGCTGCGTCAGGCTCAATTCCATCCTGTGCGCCCCTTCAGCAGCAGCCAGAGGAAGAACGGTCCGCCGATCATCGCCATCGCGACACCCAGACGTACTTCGCCCGCGCCGGGGATAAGGCGGCACAGGCTGTCCGCCACCAGCGTCAGCACCGCCCCGCCAAGCGCGCTCGGCAGCAGCAAGGCGGATGGCCGCGCGCCGAACAGCGGGCGGAGCAAATGCGGGACGATCAGGCCGACGAAGCCGACCACGCCGGTCACCGCGACGCTCGCGCCGACGGTCAGCCCGGTGCCGAGCACGACCAGCGCCTGCAATCGCCCCAACCGAATGCCCATCGAGCGCGCCGTATCCTCACCCAGGCTCAGCGCATCCAGCGACGGGCCGGTCGCAGCCAGCACGGTTGCGCCGATCAGCAGGAACGGTGCCGCGCGCGCGACATCTTCCATCCCGCGATCGGTCAGCGCGCCCATCAACCAGTCGATCACTTCGGCCACCGCATAAGGGTTCGGCGCGATTGAGATAACGAACGCGGTCAGCGCGCCCGACAGGCTCGCGAGGACAGTACCCGCCAGAATGAATTGCACCGCGCTCGCCTGCCGCCACGTCAGCGCCGCGAGCAGCGCCATCGATCCGCCCGCCGCCGCCATCGCGCAGACGAACAGCACGATCGGGTTGCTGGCGATGCCGAGCACGATCGCGCTGACCGCGCCGAGTGCTGCGCTGGACGACACGCCGACCACGCCGGGGTCGGCCAGCGGGTTCCGCAAATACCCTTGCAGCACCGCGCCCGACAGGCCCAGCACCGCGCCGATCATCAGCCCGAGCAGCGCGCGCGGCAACCGCAGTTCGAAAAGGATCGCGGCATTGGCATCCTGACCGAACCAAGTATCTGGCGGGATCCACAATTTGCCCGCCATCAGCGACAGCGCGAAGGCGGCCACCGTCAGCAGCGCGAGCAGGAGCAGCTTCCGCGTCATGACTCGCCGCGCCGCAGTTCGGCCAGCCGGGTGACGGCGGGAACGATCGTCGGTCCGCCGCAATTGATCAGCGTCCGCGCGAAGGTGGCATAGCGTGTCGGCGCGTGCATCCGCTTGAGAACGCGCGCGCGGAGCGTCGCATTGCGCGACGGCCCCGGCGTGAGGATCAGTGCCGGCGGGGCGGCCGCGATCGTCTCGAGCGCGACGGGCGAGGTATAGGCCAAACCATAATCCTTGGCGACATTGTGCAACCCCGCGCGCGCCATCAACTCATCAAGCAAATTGCCGGGCCCGTTGGCGAGCGTGCCTGAAATGAACAGCAGCGTCGCCGTCCCTTCAACCTTCCCCGGCCTGCGCCGGGGAAGCGCAGAAGGAGATGCCGCAGCCAGCGCCTCCTCGATCAGCGCGACCATTCCTTCGCCCCTGCCCCGCTGCCCCACCGCAGCGGCCAGCATTCGAATCTGTGCCTCGCTCGCCGCCACGCTGGTCGGGGAATCGAGCAGCAGCGTCTTCAACCCAGCGCGCGCATAAGCGTCGCGCGTCGCAAGCGGCGTAAAGCTGGACGTGACCACCAGTGACGGCCGCAGCGCGATCACTTCCTCCGCCGTCCCCGCCGTCGCCGGGAAGCGCCGTGCGACCGCGAGCGGCAGCGACGTCGCCGCCCGATCGTGCGAATATTGGCTGATCGCGCTTAGCCGCTCTGGGGCGAGTTCGACCAGCATCGCGTCCGCGCAAGGATTGTTGGAGACGATGCCGCCGGTATGTGGCCCGCCACTTACCGGACCACGCGCCGGGGCAGCGCACCCGGCGAGCAGCACGACAAGCAGCGGGACCAGACGCATCAATCGAGCTTCACGCGAATGCCACCAAAGGCCGCCCGCCCATCGGTGCCGTAATTGGCGACCGTACGGTACCGCTCGTCAAACGCATTGTCGATCCGGCCATAGACCGACAGGCGCTGGCTGATCGCCATCTCGGCGCGGAACCCCGCCAGCACATAGCCATCGAGCCGCACGGTGTTGCCGGCATTGTCAAAACTGTCGCCGACATGGCTGACCGTCCCGCCGATCGAGAGACCGAAGGGGAAGCGGTAGTCGGCCAGCAGGCTGACCGTCTGCTTCGGCCGCCGCGCCAGATCCTTGCCGAGGTTCGCGCCAGCAGAGCGGTTCTTGGCGTCGATGTAGCTGTAATTGCCAGCGACGGTGAGCGCCTCGACCGGGCGCAACGTGAGTTCGACCTCGACCCCCTCGGCCTCGGTTTTGGCGATGTTGTTGTAGACGCCGAACGGACGCTGGTAGCAGATCGAGGTCACGACCGTGACCTGCGCCGCCGGGCACGAGGCGAAATCGATCTGGTTCTTCGTGTCACGGTGGAAATAGGTGACGCTCGCGCTCACCTGATTGCCGAGCAGACGTTGCTGGATGCCGACATCATAGCTGCGCGCTGTTTCCGGCGCGAGCTGCCGGTTCCCATAGGCGCTGAACAATTGGTACAGCGTCGGCGCTTTGAAGCCCTCGCCGTAGCTCGCCCGCAGCGTCGTGCCGGTATCGAGCGCCAGCGCCGCATCGGCGCCGAACGTCGTGCGGCTGCCGAAGGTGCGGTGGTCGTCATGCCGCACCCCGCCGGTGATGGTCAGCTGGCGCACCGGATTGACGATCGCCTCGCCATATACCGACGTAATGCCGGTCGAGGCGAAGGTGCTGCCGTCATTGAAGCGGCTGTTCTCATGCTCCGCCCCGCCGACGAGGCGCAATTGATCGTTCACACGGAAATCACCCTGATATTCGAACCGCTCGGTCCGCCCGCGCGAGAAGAAGGAGACCGGCGTATTCGGCGCGTCGAAATTGTCGCGCTTGATGTCGGCAATCGTGAAGGCGACGCGGTTGCGGAACCGGTCGTTCAGCAGGTTCGCGTGCGCGCCGGCATAGCCATAGGCTTCCTTCGCGGTCGAATAGGCCGGGCTGTCGCCGACCACAAAGTTCGGCGGCGGGAAGGCCGAGTCATATTGCGTACGGCTGTCGGCATAATAGCCGCGCAGGTCGATCCCGATGCCGGGCGCGAGTTCGAGTCCGACCTTGCCGGTCGCGCCATATTGACGAAAGCCGTCCGGCTCGGTCCCGCTCGCCGCCGCGGAGATACCGTCGGTGCGCGTATAGCCACCGTTGAACGAGGCGGTCAGCGGCCCAGTGCCGCCCGACAGGCCCGCGTTCGCGTACACCGAGTCATGCGATCCATATTCGATCCGGCCACGCGCCTGCAGCCCTTCCGTCGGCGATGCGGTGGTGATGTTGACCACGCCGCCGATCGCCTGGCTGCCCCACGGCACCGAATTCGGCCCGCGCAGAATCTCGACTCGATCGATCGATCCGGCGAGCAAGGTGCCGAAATCGAACGCGCCGCCCGGCGAAGACGGATCATTGACGCGAATTCCGTCGATAATCGTCAAGGTTTGTTCGCCCTCCGCGCCGCGGATGCGAACGGCGGTGACGGTGCCCACGCCGCCGGTGCGCGTCACGGTGACACCCGGCGTCGTGGCGAGCACATCCGACAGGACGATCGTCTGGCGGCGCTCCAATTCGGCGCGGGTCAGGACCGTGACGGCCTGGCCGACCTGGCTGCTCGATTGCGGCACGCGCGCGGCGACGATGATGTCGGGCTCGGCCCGCTCGTCGGCGATGGTGATGTCGATGGCGCCGCTCTCGTCAGCCTTGGCGGCCGGTGCGGTCTGCGCCTGGGCGGTGCCCGCGAGGCCCAACACCAACGCGGTTGGGATCAATTTTTGAAATGCAATCATGACGTTACCCTCAAAGAGGGCCAGCACGCCGCGCATCGCCCGTGCGGCGACGCGCGGAGCGATGGCCCCGGTTCCGTCGTTCGCTCGAGGTTTCGCCTCGTCCGCACGGTTCACCCGCCCGCGCAGTGGATCGACCGTGAGGGGCAGGTCTCCTGGCTCCCGGGTCGTTGCTGACGTGCCGCCTTCCCAGGTCATCAGCGACCCAGTGGCATGATGGCGCGCCGGCTATCCGGTCACAGTTGCGGGGGCAGCACCGGTCTTGCGAGATCACTCCCGCGCACCGATTTCCCTATTGATCCCGTCTCCGGGAACCCTTCACACGGGCCGCTTAGTATTGCGGCGCAGCACGCGCAAGAAAGAAAAAGTCACAGCCAAGCCGTAACGAAACCTTGTCATCTCCTATATTAACGGAGAATCTAAGCGCGCTAACGAGAAGACGACGCGCTTCGACAGGAGCAATCGGGATGAGGGTTCGATCGATACGCCACGCCGCCGTCGCACATCCGCGTCGTGAACGTCCGCTACCGCCGGGCACCGGGATTATGATCGTCGGCTCGCTATCCTTGTTGCTATGGGCGATGATCGCCGGGATTGCCGCGCTCGTCTAACCACGCGTTGAAGACCCACCCGATCGTGTCTTGACGCGGCGGTGAATTCGATGTGGATCAACCCGACCTGTCAGCGGGATGGCACCACATGGAAACGATCGGCGGCGACCTTCGCCACATGCAACGGACGCCTCTGTCCGAAAGCCATGTCGCCGCCCTCCGCGCGGCTGGATCGATCGTTCGCTATCCCGCAGGCACCTTTCTGTCACGCCCCGGAAAGCCCGCCGACCGCTTCACCTATGTCCTTTCGGGCGAGCTCGAAGTGGTCAATCTCTACACCGACGAACGGCACCTGCCCTCCACGCTCGGGCCATCGCAATTCATGGGCGAGATTTCGTTTCTGAACGGCGGCAATTGGTCGATGCCGCTGCGCGCGGTGGTCGACACCGAAGTGATCGAAGTGCCGCGTGACACCATGCTGACGCTGATGTCGCAAATCCCGGAAATGTCGGACATCGTGATTACGGTGCTGTCGGCGCGGCGGCGGCGGCAGCTCGACGATCATGACGGCGCGCTGATCCTGATCGGCGAGGAAGCCGATCGCGAGATCCGCCGGATCGCCGAATTCGCCAGCCGCAACCGCATTCCCTTCACCACGATCGCACTTGGTACACCAGAAGCAGCGGCGATGGCCGAGAATTGCGGCATCACGCTGAGTGGCCCGTGCGTCATCTTCGGGCGCGAAATGGTGCCCGATCCGAGCCCGCAAACCGTCGCGCGCCTGCTCGGCCTGAACCGCGATCTGGCCGAGGAAGACGTGTTCGACGTGCTGATCGTCGGCGGCGGCCCGGCCGGGGTTGCGGCCGGCGTCTATGCCGGGGCCGAGGGGCTGTGCGCGCTCGTGATCGAAGACGTCGCGATCGGCGGCCAGGCGGGCACGTCGAGCCGCATCGAAAACTATATGGGCTTCCCGACCGGCATTTCGGGCGCCGATCTGGTCTGGCGCGGCGAGGTGCAGGCGATGAAGTTCGGCACGCGCTTTGCCATGCCATGCCGCGTGCGCCTGCTGGAGAAGCTTGACGACGAAACCTTCTGCGCGACGCTCGATACCGGCAAGCGGGTCCGCGGGCGCGCGGTCGTCGTGGCGACCGGCGTGCAATATCGGCGCTTGCCGATCGCGCGATTGGAGGCGCTGGAGGGCGCTGGCATCTATTATGCGGCGACCGAAATCGAGGCGCGCTATTGCCGGGGAACCGAGGCGATCGTGATCGGCGGCGGCAATTCGGCCGGGCAGGCCGCGATGTTCCTCAGCCGGTCGGCCCGCCGCGTCCGGCTGGTGGTGCGCGGCACATCGCTCGCTGCATCGATGTCGAGCTATCTGTCCAGCCGGCTGGAAGCAGACCCCGCGATCACCATCCAATATCAGGCCGAAGTCGCCGAACTCCACGGTGCCGATCATCTCGAAGCCGCGACGATCCGTAATGCCGAAACCGGCCAGACCGAAACGGTCGCCACACGCGCGATGTTCGTCATGGTCGGTGCCGCGCCCAATACGGCGTGGCTCTCCGGCTTGGTGGCGCTCGACGACAAGGGCTTCGTGCTGACCGGCCCGGATGTCGACACCACCTCCCCCTTCGCCACGTCGCACCCGGGCATCTACGCAGTCGGGGACGTTCGGTCCGGCTCGGTGAAGCGAGTCGCGTCGTCCGTCGGCGAAGGTTCGGTAGTAATTTCAAAAGTTTGGGAATATTTGAACCGATCGGAGGCATAACGCGCTTCCGTACGGGATACGTCCAATGTGAACCTCCGATTGACGAGTCGATCCAGAACGGTGCGCGCGTTCCGCAATCACAACCAGCTTTCGTCCGAATCGAGCAGATACTTGAAACTTTATATCAGTCGCACGAAACTTATGATGACTACCAAATTAACTATATTGCGTATTTTGCGTAGTTTGCCAGCACCGTCGAGCAATCAATTAGGATAGGTCGGCGTGTTTTAATTTGCAGAACGTGCTTTTAACGCGATAACCTGCAGCATAGTACCGCCTTGCTATGCGTCATCGGGGTTCGCATTGTGCGTCGCAATATGTTCAGTGCCCTAGAGCTTGTGCCTACCCCGGCGGCACAAGTGATGAGCGGCAGCGAGATTTCCTTTTCTCCTGTTCGCGCTCTGCTGCCACGGTTGTGCGCAATTGCTGCAGTCGTTTGCGGAAGCATCGGCTTGTCGGGTTGGGTGCTTAATAACGCTTGGCTACGGAGCTTCGGTCGGGAAGACCGCCCGGTGCATCCGCTCTCCGCGATCACCTATATCGCGCTTGCACTCGCGCTGCTCGCGGCGATGCGCGGTCGCCGCAAGCCCGCCCTGTGGCTGCTGACGGTTCCGTTTATCTATCTGGCGGGATTCACCTTTCAGGCAGTTTCGCGGATCCACATCCCGATCGATCGATGGCTGTGGCCAGACCAAATGGCGTTCTACGCGATGGCAAACGGTCCGACCTACAGCGTCACTGCGTGCACCATCTCGCTCTTGTCGGTCGCGGTCGCGGCGGCGACCCGCTCCGGGCGTTTGGCCGGTCAGGCGGTCATCGCGCTGGCAAGCGTGGCGTTGGGCGTATCGTTTCTCGGCACGGGCATCGTCTATCTGGAAATCTTGCAGCTCACCGACGATGGCACGGTCTCGCTGCTGTCGGCACCGGCCGCGTTTCAGGCGCTGCTCATCTCGTCGGCGCTATTGCTGTGGCGCGGGCGGATCGCATGGTTCGAACTGCTGCGGACCGAGCCGATCTCGGCCAGCAAGATGCGGCATGTCTTGCCGATCGTCCTGCTGCTCCCCGCCATTACGGCCTTTGCCGAGATCGCGATCGACCAAGGCGACATCCTCCCGGCGGCGATCATCGACATCATCGCGGCGGCGACCAACATTCTCGTGGTATCGACCGTCGTCTTCTGGTCGATAACGCGCATTTCGGCCGAACATGAGGCCTTGGCCGAAGTGACGCACGCGATGGACTCGGCGCCGATCGCACTGACCTCGCCCTGCGGTGAGATTCAGCATTGGTCGCGCGGCTGTGAAGAATTGTATGGCTGGACCGCCGACGATGCGCTCGGACGGCGAAAATATGATCTGCTGTGTACCGTTGATGCGAAATCCGGTGTGCCGCTGCGCCGCGCCGACGACGTGCAGGATTCGGACCGCGAAGTGATCGAGCATCACCGCGATGGCCACGCCGTGCATGTCGTGGAGCGCGTCCGCCGCGTCGAGGAACCCGGCCGGGCCGCAGTCTACGCCCATTCAATGACCGATATCTCGGAACGCGTCGCAACCGAGGCGGCGCTGCACGAGACCGAGGAAAACCTTAAACTCGCGCTCGCGTCGCATGAAATCGGCAGCTTCGAGTGGGACGTCCCAACCGGCCGGATAACCTTCTCGGCGGGTGCGGAGCAGCGCCTCGGATTGCGCCAGGGAGAGATCGACCAGCACGTCCAGTGGATCGATTGTGTCGATCCAGACGACTTTGCCGGGATGCAAAAATCGATCAAAGTTGCGACCAAAGAGAAGGCCGAGCGCGTTAGCTATCGCTATCGTTTCTACCCACCCGCCGGGGGTATGCGATCGATCGAGGGATCGGCGCGATTCCTCTATGACGAGAACGGCAAGTTCGTGCGCGGTCTCGGCATCATCATCGATATTACCGACCGCGCCGAACGCGAACAGGCCTTGCACGTCCAAAAGGAGCTGTTCCTGTCGGCGCTCAAGACCGTGCCATCGGCGATGGTAATCATCGACGACTGCGGTATCATCCAGGCGTTCAGCGCCTCGGCCGAGCGGATGTTCGGCTATACAGCACAAGAAGTCGTCGGATCGCACGTCAAGCTGCTGACGCACAGTGCCCTCCGTAAACGCCCCGACTCCTTCATCCCGAAATATCTGGCAACGCACGAAATACGCCTGAGCGAACGCCCGCGCTTGCTATCCTTGCAACGCCGGGACGGGACGATGGTGCCGGTCGAGCTGTGGCTCGGCGAATCTGACGGTGGCGAGAAACATTTCTTTACTGGCTTTTGCAAGGATTTGTCGGAACGCTATGCAGCGGAGGAGCGACTGGCCGACATGCGAGCCGAACTGCTGCACGTGTCCCGCCTCAGCGCGATGGGGGAAATGGCGACCGGCCTGGCGCACGAATTGAACCAGCCGCTGGCGGCAACGGTCTATTTCCTCGGTGCAGCCGACGCGATCCTGGTGGACCCGGCGAATGTCGAACGCGGCCAGGCGTTCGTCAAAATGGCGAGCGAGCAAGCGCTGCGGGCCGGCGCGATCATCCGGCGGATGCGCGATTTCATCACCAAGGCGGAAGTCGACACCCGCGCGGTCGATCTCGTGCCCGTCATCCAGGACGCGGTCATCCTGTCCTTCGTCGGCGGCGCGCAATCGGACATCAAGCTCCGCTACGAATTCGATCCGGACGCGACGACGGTGCTCGCCGACGCGGTACAGATTCAGCAGGTGCTCGCGAATTTGCTGCGCAACGCGATCGAGGAATTGCGCAAATGTCCGGCAGACCGCCGCGAGATCACCATCCGCACGGCGACCCTGCCCGGCGACCTGATCGAATGCAGCGTCGCGGACACCGGCCCTGGCTTGGACCCGGAGGTGCTGGCCACGCTTTATAAACCATTCGTATCGACAAAGGGGGACAAGGGCATGGGCGTGGGACTGTCGATCTGCCGCCGTATCGTGGAGGCACACCGCGGCACGTTCCACGCCGGTAACAATCCGCACGGTGGCGCCATTTTTCGCTTCACCCTTCCTAAAATGGAAAGAGTAACAGGGGGAACATCATCATGACCACACGGAGCATCTACATCGTCGATGACGACGAAGCCGTCCGCGCGGGGATGCAGGCGCTGCTGTCGAGCAAGCCGAATTTGTTGATCTTCCCGTATCGATCGGGCGACGATTTTCTGGCCGAGCTGGACGACATGCAATCGGGGTGCGTGCTGCTCGACTACGATATGCCGGGGGCCAACGGGCTCGACGTGCTGCGCCAACTCGCGACCGTCAGCCCCAAATTCGGTGCGATCATCCTGACCGGGCGCGGCGCAACCTCGGTGGCGGTGCAAGCGTGGAAACTCGGCGCCCTCGATTTCCTGGAAAAGCCGTGCGAACCGCAAGTGCTGCTTGAAGTGGTGGAGAACGCCTTTTCGAAACTGGAGCAGGACCAGCACGCCGCCGCCCGCGTCGAAACGGCGCAACAGGCGATCGCCAAGCTTACCCCGCGCGAACGCGAGGTGCTGGCCGGGCTGGTCGCCGGCAGCGCTAACAAGGTGATCGGCTATGAGCTCGACATCAGCCCGCGCACGGTCGAGATCCACCGCGCCAATTTGATGGACAAGCTCGGCGTGCGCAGCCTGTCGGAGGCACTGCGCGTCGCCTTTGCCGCGGATTTCAATCTGGCCGACTGAGCAAGTTCGTCCCGTTCGCCTGCCATTTCTCGACGAGTTCGGTGACGGTGCGAACGGCCAGCGCGCGATGGACCAGCGCAACACCTTCGGTCGCCCGGATCCCCTCGGGCATCGTGTCGACGATCACGATCAGCGCCCCGCCCCAGCATTGATCGCGCAGCGTTTCCGTCCATTGCTCCGGTGCCGCTGCGATCAGCGTTTCCTCGATCACCAGGATCGCCGCACCGCGCAGGGCTGGGCCGAGCGCAGGATCGAGATGATCGGTGCAGATGATCGGCATATGATTATGCAACGTCAAATGCGCGGCAAGCACGCCGCGAAAGGCCCCCTCGCCAATTGCCAGAACGAGCGGCCTTCGCATCACGCTCACTCTCTCGTTTGCCATTGAAATGTGCGGTCTTTCCGTTTGGGGAAAGGTATCTTGCGCTGCGGCAATGTCGCTTAAGGGGATGTACGTACTCGCGCGATTTTCGCGCGCGGTACCCCCGCGACGCGTCAGAATGTCACCGCCGCGTCGAAATAAAGATAGTGCGTATCGCCAGTGTGCGCCGCGTTCGATGCGGCGCGCAGGAAATGCCCCTTTCCCAGATACGCCGCGCCAAGATCGAGCCGGAGCAGCTTCGGGATCATCCAATAGCGTGCGCGGCCTTCGACCTGAACGCCCGCGTCCCTTCCCGCCGCCGCGCCTCGATCGCGCACGCCGGTTGCGGAGAAGGTGTCGGAGGCGCTGTCGAGCCACAGCTTTTGTACCGAAACAAATCCGTCCCAGCGGTTCGACGGCGTCACATCGACCCTGGCCCCGACCGATACCAGATTGCTGCGGCTGAGCGGGCCATAGAGACCAGACGGGCCGAGATCGGCGCGGCGCATCCCGAACAGCGGATCGAACCGGCCGAACGTTCCGCTCTTGCCGCCGTCGCCGCTGGCATAGTCGAAATGCAGCGACACCCGCGGTGCCCAGGCGACCTTGATCGATCGGCCAAGCTCGGCGTGAGCGAAACCAGCCGAGACGTCGAGATCGGTTACGTCAGTGGCAGCATTGGTCGCCCGAGCCTTGCCGAACTGATAGGCGGCCTCCACGTCGAAATCGAAGCCGGTGCCGGGTGCCCGAAACAGCCGCCCGCCGAGCGTGACGAGCCGACGATCGCGCGTCGCGGAATCTACGGAATCGCGCTCGGCCAGGCGATAGCCATAGACTTCACCGCTGACCCCGGCGCGAAGCTGCGCCTTCAGATAGCTCATGCCGAAAAGCTGCAAGGCGCTGCTCTCACGGTCCCATTGCACGACATTGTGGTGAAGCGCGGGCGCATCGGCCGGCAGTCGGGTCTGCGGCATCGCCCAGAACGCGAAGATCCGGTCCTTGCCCGGCAAGGACAGGTCGAGATTCAGACCGGTGAAGGAATTGACGGTATTGGGAAAATCGGCGCGGCCGACCAGACGGCCCGATCCGATGTCGAGCGAGAACCGCCCACCGGTCACCACCGCCTTGGTCCCTTGACCGAGCGAAGCGCCAAGGTCGATCGCGGCGAAGGCCTGCGACAGTTCGAGGGCATCGATCTCACCGCTGCCAACCGATGAATTGGCCTTTTCGCCATAACCGCGCGCATCGACCAGTTCACCGCCGATGCGAACGATGCCACGCTTATACGCGGCGAAGAGCGTGGTGCGCGCCGACCATAACAGATCCGACGTGGCGCGATTGGGGCGGAACTGCCCGTCGATCACTTCGAGGCGCGACCGCGCCGACCCCCGCAGCTCAAGCCCGCTTGGTGCGCCGACCGCCTTCAACAGCGGCCCAGGTTTGGCGTCCTTCGCCACACACGGCGCGATGGACATCACGCTCAGTGTCGCGATCAAACCGCCCCCGAGTGCCCGACGCACCGGCTGTCGCGGTGTCCTGCCCGCTGGGGCCGAAGTCGCATCCTTATCACTGGTACACATTTGCACCTTATAGGATGACGATCAGGCGCAGAGGCACTTAGGTCAGTATTGCGGCCATCCCCGGTCTTGTCGGATTCCTATTACCATATCTCGGCCCGCACCGACCGACATTCTCCTATATTAGCTCCATAATACCGATCGGGTCGGCTGCGGCTGGCGCCGTCGCACTGGAACCCCGCGAACCACACAGGCGACGCCGCCGCGCCGACCGAGTCTGGAGGAAGGCCGAAGATGATCGACGAGAATGTGCAGGCGCGCCTTGATTTCATGGGGATCGGCGAAACTGAGCGCGCGACGCTCGCCACGATCAGCCCGATGATCGCGTCGATGATCGGTGACGGCCTCGATCATTTCTACACCCAGGCGCGCGCGACGCCGCAGACGGCCGCCTTCTTCCGCGACGAAGCGCATATGACCAAGGCCAAGGCGGCCCAGGATTCGCATTGGATGCGGATCGCCAGCGGCACGTTCGACAGTGGTTTTTATTCCAGTGTGCGTCGGATCGGATCGGTCCACGCGCGGATCGGGCTGGAGCCGCGCTGGTATGTCGGCGGCTATGCCCTGGTCCTCGAAAAACTCCTGAACGGCGTTGCGCAGCGGTGTTCGCCGTGGCGGCGCTTGCTCTCCTGGTTCCGCATCCCGTCCGCCAGCGCGGCCAGCGTCGCGATCGTCAAGGCGGCGCTGCTCGATCTGGAACTGTCGATCGCGATCTATTTCGAACAAAGCCAAGCCGAGCGCGATGAGGCGATCGCGGCGCTGGGCCGCGCCCTGCAATCGCTCGCCGATGGCGATCTGGTGACCGATCTGCACGGCCTGCCGACCAGCTTCGCGGCGCTGGAGGGCAGCTTCAACCAATCGCTGTCCTCGGTCCGTGAAATGATCAACGGCGTCAGCCGAAGCACCGACGGGATCCGCGCCGGATCGGACGAAATTGCGCAAGCGTCGGAGGACCTTGCCCGCCGCACCGAAAGCAATGCCGCGAGCCTGGAGGAAACCAGTGCTGCGCTGGCGCAAATCGACGGACGGTTGCGCGCGACGGCGGCATCCTCGACCAAGACCGTGACGCGCGCCGATCAGGCGATCGCCACGGTCGGCGACGGTCGGACGACCGCAGAGGAAGCCGTGCAGGCGATGACGCGCGTCAGCGACAGCGCCAAGGGCATCGACAGCGTGATCGAGGGTCTCGACAAGATCGCCTTCCAGACCCGCGTGCTCGCAATGAATGCTGCGGTCGAAGCAGGCCGCGCCGGTGACGCGGGGCGCGGCTTTGCGGTGGTCGCCGACCTCGTCTCCGCGCTGGCGATGCGTGCCGAAGAGGAAGCCAAGCGCGCGCGCGATCAGCTCACCCTGACCCAGGCCGACATCGTCACTGCCGTGCAGGCCGTGCAAAAGGTCGATGGCGCGCTCGCCAACATTTCCAGCGACGTGGGCGAAGTCCATGCGCTGCTCGGCACCATGTCCGACGACGCGACCGTCCAATCCTCCGCGATCAGCCAGATCACCGCGGCGATCGGCGCGATGGATCAGGCGACGCAGCAGAATGCCGCGATGGTCGAGCAAACCTCCGCCGCGGCGCGCACGCTGATCAACGAGGTGACGTCGCTGTCGCAGCAAACGGGCAAGTTCACGATCGAGCGTGGCCCGGCAAAGCGGGCAAGCCCGCCAACCAAGCGCGCTGCAGCACCGTCGCCCCCCTATCGCTCTCCCGTCAGCGCACTGCCCATGCCGACGGACGCGCTGGCCAGCGCATCGGCCGACGCCGGCGACTGGAACGCCTTCTGATCCCAACCGACTGCCGCCGCTCGCGACGGACACTGCTTCTACTGTCAGGATAAGACGATGAAAATACTTGAAAATACCAAGATCGCAACGAAAATCATTGCTGTTCTGGCACTGCTCGGCCTGCTGACGATCGCGGTCGCCTGGATGGGCACGCGCGAGTTGGGGAATTCCGACGCGGCCTATTCGAAGCTGACCAATGACCTGGTCGCAACCGTCAAACTGACTCAAGTCAACCGTCGGATCGCGGTGATGGACGGCTCGGCCTATCAGGCACTGGTCTATGATGGCGCAAGCAAGGAAGCCAAGGCGGCGCTCGCGGCAGAGCAGGAAGCGTACGATAGTTCGCTGGTCCGCTTCGCCTTTGCCGAAAAGACATCTCCCGCCACCGCACCCAAGGTTGCCGAGTTCCGCGCCGACATGGAGAGGCTTCACCGTTTGACAGCGCGCGCCGCGTTGCTGGGCACGCAGAACCGCGCCGAAGAGGCGACCAAACTGCTGAAAGAAGCCGATGTTGTCGCGCACGATTTTTCGACAAAGCTGACCGCTTATAACGAAACCAACATCGCCGCCGCCCAAACGGGAAGCGACGAGCTCAGTGCAAAGGCGTCCGCGACCGCTTGGACGTTGATGGTCGCCAGCCTTCTCGGCGCGATCATCGCCATGGCACTCAGCATCGTTGTCGCCCGCGTCGGCATCACCGGCCCGCTCAATACGCTGCGCGAAACCATGGCCCGCCTGGCTTCGGGTGAAAATCGCGTCGAAGTCCCCGGCGTCGATCGCGGTGACGAAGTTGGCGCGATGGCCAAGACCGTCCTGGTGTTCCGCGATGCAGCGGTCGCACAGGAAGCGGCGGCAGCAGCGAAGCTTGAAAACGACGCGCAGCAGCAGGAGGTGATCGCGATCGTTTCCGACAGCCTCGCCAGCCTGTCCGAGGGCGATCTGACCGCCGAAATCGACCGCGCCTTCCCGCATCAGTTCGAAGCGCTGAAGACGAACTTCAACACCGCGCTTAACAAGCTGCGCGGCCTGATCAGCGGCGTCACCGACAGCGCCGACGGCATCCGTACGGGTTCGCAGGAAATCGCACAGGCATCGGAAGATCTGGCGCGCCGGACCGAGGGCAATGCCGCAAGCCTGGAGGAAACCAGCGCCGCCCTGGTACAGATCGACACCCGCCTGAAGGCGACGGCGGTATCGTCGGGCCAGACCGTGGCGCGCGCCGATCAGGCGATCGCCACCGTCGGCGGCGGGCGCGAGACGGCGGAGCAAGCTGTGCAGGCGATGACCCGCGTCAGCGACAGCGCCAAGGGCATCGACAGCGTGATCGAGGGCCTCGACAAGATCGCCTTCCAGACGCGCGTTCTGGCGATGAACGCAGCGGTCGAGGCGGGCCGTGCGGGCGATGCCGGTCGCGGCTTCGCGGTGGTCGCCGATCTCGTCTCCGCGCTCGCCATGCGCGCCGAGGAAGAGGCCAAGCGCGCGCGCGATCAGTTGACCGTCACGCAGGCCGAAATCGGCACGGCGGTGCAAGCGGTGCAGAAT
>JAIXZV010000390.1 GCA_027489365.1 Sphingomonadales bacterium | reverse complement strand
CGGCTGGTGAAGCTCATCTTCTTCATCGCATCGACGATCGGGCGCGCGTCGAATTTGGTGATGTCGATATGCTCGACGGTGGTCGAGAGCAGCTCGGCCTTGCGGTTGGTGTTCACGATGTCGTTCATGGTTTTGAATCCTTGCAACTACCGTCACCCCAGCGAAGGCTGGGGTCTCGGTGGGGCGGACGTCGCGTGCGCCTCCTTGAGACCCCAGCCTTCGCTGGGGTGACGTATCCTGTGATAGCGCTGTGTTACAGCGTGACGACGTTCGAAGCGACCTCTGGCCGATCTTCGCCCAGATACAGCGACGCCATCGGCTCGTCGGCGACGATCACCGTCTCGTCCGATCCGAAGCCATTGAACGCGGTCCGCATCGCCGATCCGTATGCGCCGAGCATCCCGATTTCGAGATAGTCGCCTGCCTTCACGTCCGCCGGCAGATAGAAGGGACCGACCATATGGTCCATGTCATCGCAGGTCGGGCCATAGAAGCTGAACGGCATGTCCTTCGACCGGCTTTCCGGCTCGCGCAGCAATTCGACCGGGAAACGCCAGCCGAGGTGCGCCGCATCGAACAACGCGCCATACGCACCGACATTGATATACAGCAAATCGCCGCGACGCTTTTCGACGCGCACCACGATCGAGCTGTATTCGGCGCACAAGGCACGGCCGGGCTCGCACCACAATTCGGACGAATAGCTGACCGGCAGCGATTCGAACGCACGGTGGATCGTTTCGAAATAGCGCTCGAGCGGGGGTGGCTCCATGCCGGGATAGGTCGAGGGGAAGCCACCGCCGACATCGATCACGTCGACCGTCACCGCCGCGTCGACGATCGCCGCGCGGACACGCTCCATCGCGTTCGAATAGGCTTCGGGTGTCATCGCCTGGCTGCCGACATGGAAGCAGATGCCGAGCGCATCCGCCGCTTGGCGAGCACGGAACAGCAGTTCCTTGGTCTCGCCCGGTGCCGCGCCGAACTTCGACGCGAGGCTCAGCTTCGAATGCTCCGACGACACGCGGAGGCGGACGCACAGCGTCAGATCCTCGGCATGATTGGTCGCCTGGACGATCTTCTCCAGCTCTTCCACGCTGTCGAGCGAGAACGTCCGCACGCCATAGTCGAAATAGGCCGAAGCGATCGCTTCCGAAGCCTTGACCGGGTGCATGAAGCACAAGGTCGCATCCGGCAGCGTGCTCGCGACCAGCCGCACCTCGGCGATCGAGGCGACGTCGTAATGCGTGATTCCGCTATCCCACAGCACCTGCAGTAGGGCAGGCGACGGGTTGGCCTTCACGGCATACATCGAACGACCCGGGAACTTCTCGGCGAAGAACCGGGCCGCACGCGATGCCGCATGCGGACGAACCAGCGTGACCGGCTGAACCGGCCGCTGCGAAGCGATGTCGAGTACCGACTTGGTAGTCGAAGGGGTGGTCGCTAACCCCAGCGCGCGATGATGCTTGTGCAATTCAAGGGACCTCCAATGTCCGTAGACAAGTTCACGAAACACTGCCTTGCGGTTGGAAGTCCCATGGGGCAGCGGACGGGCGCAATACGGTTACGCTTTTCCATTGTAAAGCGGTTTTGGACCCCCGGAGGCAGTACGTGACGATTTTAAGACAACCTACCCGCGCCGGGGTGCGCGATGCCGCTGCCAAGGTCGCCGCTGTGGTCCCGGCAACGCCGCTCTTTGTTGCAGAAATACAGGGTGTTAGCGTCGCTTTTAAGGCCGAGTGCCTGCAGCCGATGGGCGCGTTCAAATTGCGCGGGGCGTGGCATCGTTTGACCGCGATCGAGGCCGAATCGCGCAGCAAGGGCGTGGTCGCTTTCTCCTCAGGCAACCATGCGCAGGGAATCGCCTGGGCGGCGAAAAGGCTCGGGATGCCCGCGCTGATCGTGATGCCTGACGACGCCCCCAAGGCTAAGCGCGAGGGCACGCTCGCGCTCGGCGCCGAGGTGGGGACATACGACCGCGCGACCGGCAGCCGCGAAAAGATCGCCGCAGGCCTTGCCGAGGCGCGCGGCGCGGTGCTGGTGCCGAGCTTTGACGATCCCTGGGTGATCGAGGGGCAGGGGAGTGCCGGCATCGAAGCGGCGGCGCAGATGCAGGCGCTGGGGTTGGGCGCGCCGACTCGCGTCGTCGTGCCGTGCGGCGGCGGTGGCCTGGCGGCCGGGCTGGCGCTGGCCTTGCCCGACGCGGGGGTCACGGTGGTCGAGCCCGAGGGCTGGGACGACATGCGCCGGTCGCTCGAAGCGGGCTGGATCGAGGAAGTCGGCGAGTCGCCTCCGTCAACCGCGTGCGATGCGCTGCAGACGAAGCGCGTGTCGGAGCTGACGTTCGACGTCCTCTCCCGCCGCGGCGCGACCGGCGCTGCGGTGAGCGAAGCGGAGATCCGCACCGCGCAACGCTGGGCGGCGGAGCGGCTGCGGTTGGTGGTCGAACCCGGCGGCGCGGTGGCGCTCGCGGCGTTGCTGGCGGGGAAGGTGAAGGTCGAGCCGGGGATGCTGGTGTTGCTGTCGGGTGGGAACGTCGATCTGGCGGCGTACGGGCGCGTGCTGGCGGGGACGGATTGACCTACGACGGCCCTCTAAGTGCTCCTGCGCAGGCAGGAGCCCAGGGGTCTGGGTCCGACGCTCGCAACCCTGGGCTCCTGCCTTCGCAGGAGCACGGTCCCACTCTATAGCATCATCCCTATGACCACCCTCGAATCGCTCGCCCCCGCCATCGCGATGCTCGCCGCCTTCGCTTGCCTGATCGGCGGCGGCACTCTGATCGCGAAACGCCAGAACACGCAAAAGGGCGTGCTGATGCTGGTGATGGCCGCGGTACTGGTGGGCAATGTGCTGATCTGGACGCTGTAGCGCGACGCTGGCACGCGGCGGCGCTGCGGCGTAAGGATGCGCTGCCGCACCGTCATCCGGACTCGCATTGCCCGTACACCGCCGCCTTATCCTGCCTTGGGCGTGGGCCCGCCGCCGCCTTCGCGCCAGCGAAGCCGCGTTCATCCTGCTCGCCGTTTTGGTCGGCGGCGCGGCGGGGCTGGGCAGCATCGTGCTCGGCGCGGTGGCGCGCACCTTGCAGCATTGGCTGTTCGCCTTGCCGCATACTGTCCGGCTGAGCGAGGTTCCGGCGATATCGAGCGCGGCATTGCTGGCTCTACCGCTGGGCGGGGTGGTGCTGGCGCTGTTCTCCTGGGCCACGCGCGCCCGGCGTCGGCGGATGATCGACGCGGTGGAAGCAAACGCGCTGCATGGCGGACGGATGTCGATGGCCGACAGCCTGATCATTTCCGTGCAGACGGTCGTGTCGAACGGCTTCGGCGCGTCGGTCGGATTGGAGGCGGCCTATGCGCAGATCGGCGGCGCGCTCGCCTCGGCGGCGGGCGGCGCGTTGCGGCTGCGGCGTGGCGATCTGCGCAATCTGGTGGGTGCAGGTGCGGGCGCTGCCATCGCCGCGGCGTTCGGCGCGCCGCTCGCGGGTGCGTTCTACGCGTTCGAGATCGTCATCGGGGCCTATACCCCCTCCGCAATCGCGCCGGTGGCCGCGGCGGCGATCACCGCGGTGTTCGTCTCGCAAGCGTTCGGCATCCAGCCTTATGTGATCGAGACCGTGGCCGGTGCGCCGACCGAAACACATCATTACCTGATTTATGCTGGCCTCGGGATCGTGTGTGCCGCGCTGGGCGTGGGGCTGATGCGCGCGGTTGCTCTGGTGGAGGCAGGGGTGCGGCGCGCTGCTCTCCCCGACTGGTCGCGTCCGGCGCTGGGCGGGCTGCTGTTGATGCCGATTGCGGCCTTGTCGCCACAGGTTTTGTCGAGCGGACACGGCGCGCTGCACATAGATCTGGCGGAGGGGATATCGCTGGCGTTCATCGCGACGGTCCTGCTCGCCAAGTGCGCCGCGTCGATCGTATCGCTCGGGTTTGGCTTTCGCGGCGGGCTGTTCTTTGCCTCGCTCTTTCTTGGCACGTTGGTCGGGCATTTGTTTGCCGGACTGTTCAATGCAGCTGCGGGCTTCGTTGCGGTCGATTCGCACAACGCCGCCTTGGTTGGGATGGCGGCGCTGGCGGTCGCGATCGTCGGTGCGCCGATGACGATGGCGATGCTGGTGCTGGAGGCGACGCACGATTTCTCGCTGACCGGCGCGGTGCTCGCAGCGTCGCTCGTGTCATCGACCGTGGTGCGTGAGACGTTCGGCTACAGCTTTTCGACCTGGCGGCTTCATTTGCGTGGCGAGACGATCAAGAGCGCGCGCGATGTCGGGTGGGTGCGCAGCCTGACGGCGGGGCGCATGATGCGGCGCGAGACGCGGGCGACGCTGGCCTCGACGTCGATCGCCACTTTTCGGCGACAGTTTCCGCTGGGCGCGACCAGCCGCGTGATCCTGGTCGACGAGGCGGGACGCTATGCCGGAATTGCACAGACGCCGAGTGCCTATGTGGAGGGGCTTGATCCGGCCGCGCCGATTGCCGCCGTCGCCGTCAACCGCGAGGGCGGACTCGACCCCGAAATGGATATTGCCGCCGTAATGAAGCGCTTTGACGAAACGGGTGCCGATGAGCTCGCCGTGCTCGACGGTGACCGCCAGGTTCTCGGCATCTTGTCCGAGTCGTTCGTCCGCCGCCGCTATGCCGAGGAACTGGACAAGGCCCAGCGAGACCTGTTCGGCGAGGGGTGAAGGGTGGGGCCGCCGTGACGCGGCACCGGCACCTCAGCGGATCGGGCTGTTGGGATCGAGCCGCATATCCAGATACTTGTCCACGCTGCCCATCAGCTGCGGCATTTCATGTTCGAAGAAATGGTTCGCCTTGGGGATGGTGTCGTGGTGGATCGTGATGTGCTTCTGCG
>JAIXZV010000130.1 GCA_027489365.1 Sphingomonadales bacterium | reverse complement strand
GTCGCGAGCTGGCGCGTGAAGAGCGTCAGTTGCTTGGTGCTCATCTTCGCGCGGCCGATCCGCAGATCGGACAGCAGCGGCTTGCCCTTCTGCGGGCGGCCCGAGCCGGGTTCGACCTTGACGACATAGAGCCGCCGCCGGTCGAGCGCGGAACGCGCCGCGTCGATCGAGGGCGCGGCGATATGCCCGCGCACCTCGCGGCCCTTGGTGTCGATTACAAGGTAATCGAAATCAGCCATGGGTCACGTCGCCGGAGACGATCGCAAAACCGTTCGTTTCGAGCAAAGTCGAGAAACCGGGCTTAGTGCAGGTTTCTCGACTTCGCTCGAAACGAACGGACGGAGGGGCCACCTCACCCATCCGCCACCTCCGGCAGCGGCAGCGGTGCCTCTGCATCGGCCATGTCGCGGCGCGAGACGCGGACCGCTTCTTCGGGCGTGGTGATGCCGTCGCGGACGAGTTGGCGCGCCGCCGACCCCAGCGTCGGCGCGTGCAGGAAGGCGTGGCGCGCGATCAGCGCCTCGTCGCCGCCGTCGTTGATCATGCGGCGGATCGTTTCGTCGATGCGGATCGCTTCATAGACGCCGACGCGGCCCTTGAAACCGGTCCCCTGGCACATCTCGCAGCCAACCGCCTCATAGACGATCGTGCCCGAATCGAAGCCGAGCAGCGCCGAAACCGACCCTTCCGCCTGCACCGGACGGCGGCAATTGTCGCACAGTCGCCGCACCAGCCGCTGTGCGATCACGGCGCGCAGCGTGGAGGCGAGCAGGAACGGCTCGACCTTCATGTCGCGCATTCGCGTGATCGCGCCGACCGCGTCATTGGTATGGACGGTGGAGAGCACGAGATGGCCGGTGAGCGACGCCTGCACCGCAATCTCCGCCGTCTCGCGGTCGCGAATTTCGCCGACCATCACCACGTCGGGGTCCTGGCGCAGGATCGCGCGCAAGCCGGCCGCGAAGGTCAGCCCGACCTTCGGATTGACCTGGGTCTGGCCGATTCCCTCCATCGCATATTCGACCGGGTCCTCGACCGTGAGGATGTTGCGGCTGCCATCATTGAGCAGGCGCATCGCGGCATAGAGCGTGGTGGTCTTGCCCGATCCGGTCGGCCCGGTGACGAGGATGATCCCGTTGGGCTCAGTGATCGCTTCCTTGAGCAACTGATTGATCGTCGGCGACATGCCGAGCACGTCGAGCGTGATCCCGGCATTTTCCTTGTCGAGGATGCGCAGCACGACGCGCTCGCCCGCTCTGGACGGCAGCGTGGACACGCGCACGTCGAGGAGTTTACCGCCGAGCGTCAGGCCGATGCGCCCGTCCTGCGGCACGCGGCGTTCGGCGATGTCGAGCCGTGCCATCACCTTCACGCGGCTGACCACCACCGGCGCGACGTGCGGCGGCATCCTGAGCGTCTCGCGTAGGACCCCGTCGATGCGCATCCGCACGACCAGGCCGGTTTCATACGGCTCGATATGGATGTCCGACACGCCATTGCGCGCGGCGTCGGCGATGATGCCGTTGATCAGCCGGATCGCCGGGGCATCGTCGGCGGTGTCGAGCAAATCGTCGGCGGTCGGCAAATGATCGGCAAGCATGTCGAGCTCATCGCCCAATCCAAGCGTGCCCGCCGCCATCGCTGCGGCCTGACCGTCCATCGCATAGGCTTCGGACAGCAGCCGGTCGAATTCGGTGGCCGAGACGAAGCCGACATCGAACGGGCGCGCGAGGTGGCGGCGCAGTTCGAGCAGCACCTTGGGATCGGCCCCTTCGCGCATCGCGACGGCGAAATGCGAATCGGTGCCGGGATCGAGCACCACGCCGAAGCGGCGGGCAAAGGCGTAGGGGATGGTGATGTTGGGAATTTCGTCTCCCCTCCCGCTTGCGGGAGGGGTCGGGGGTTGGCTCCCGCCCTCCGCGAGCGCAGCGTTCGACGGAGAGGGCGCGCCCACCCCTAGCCCCTCCCGCAAGCGGGAGGGGGACCGGTCGGACTCGTCTCCCGCCTTGATCTCCATCACCGACTCCGCTTCGTTTTGATCACGCTGCTCGAACTGCGCTGGATCGGCACCGAGATGCGCGGATCCTCGATATTGCCGGGGACCGGCGCGCTCGGGATCGGTGGGGTGGTGCCGAGATAGTCGCGCACCAGTTGATCGATCGAGGGTTCCTCGTTGGGCGTGGCGAGGCCCTGTTGCAGCCGGAGATAACCGTAGCGCTGTTCGGTCAGCTTGCGGCTGTCCTCGGCACTGCGCAGGATCGTCGGGCGGATGAAGATCATCAGATTGGTCTTGGTCCGCGACTTCGCCTTTGACCGGAACAGATTGCCGAGGCCGGGAATATCGCCGAGCAACGGGATCTTCTCGATCGTGCGGCGCTCATTGTCGTCGAGCAGCCCGCTGATCACCGCGATATCGCCATCGTCGACGGTGCGGACGGTTTCGACCTCGCGCTTGTTGAGGATCAGGTCGCTATTGTCGCTCGACACCGGTCCGGCGATCGAGCTGACCTCGAGCCGCAGATTGAGCTTCACCGTTCCGCTCGAATTGACTTGCGGCCGCACGGTCAGCTCGATGCCGACATTCTCGCGCTGCGTGGTGCGAAAGGCATTGTCGAAATTGGTCGACAGCGCCTGACCGGTCGTAATCGGGACCTCCTGCCCGACCAGGCTGTGCGCCTCTTGATTGTCGAGCATGACGAGGTGCGGGACTTGCAACAGGTTGGAGGTGGTATCGCTCTTCACCGCGTTGATGATCGACCCGAACACCGTATCGCCGATCTTGCCCGCCCAGCCGCCGAAGCCGCCGCTCGCGCCGAGGATCGATTGCAGCGCGGATTGCTGCAGCGAATCGCTGGCGGCGCTGTTGGTGCTGGTGGTGACGGTGCTGCCGTTGATCGTCGTGGTCGTGGTGCTGAGCTGCCGCGCGCCGATCGCGCCCGCGATCGTCAGCAGGCTCGGCGCGGTGTTCTGGAAACTTGAGGCCGCGAACACGCCGCCCTTGATATTGGCGATCGCGAATTGCGCGCCGAGCTGGCTGGCGGTTTGATCGGACACTTCGGCGACGATCGCCTCGACCAGCACTTGCTCGCGCCGGGTATCGAGCTGTCGCACGACGTCGGCGAGTTGGCGCTGCACTTCTGCCGGAGCGGCGATGACGATCGCATTGGCGCCGACGAAGCGCGTGACGACCGAGGCCGAGCGGCCGCCGGCGGTGATCGCCGCCTGCCCTTGCTGGCCGCCGCCGCCACCGCCGACATCCTGCTGAACCGCCTGCGTATTGGCGGAACGCGCGGTCGGCTGGAAGCCGCTGCCGCCCGACTGCTGATTGCCGTTGCTGCCGAAGGTCGAGGCCGAAAGCTGCTGATTGGTGATTGGCGACGGGGTTTGCCCGACGAGCTGCTGCAGCACGGGCAGAAGCTGCTCGGCATCGGCATTTTCGAGGAAGATGACCTTGATCTCGGTGCCGTTCTTGGCGCGCCGATCAAGATCCTCGGCAACGGCCGCGAGCCGCGCGACCGAATTGGCATCGCCGCGGATCGCGACCGAATTGGAGCTTGCGACCGCGACGACGCTGACGCTGGCCGGGGCGCCCGCGCCCCCTGCCCCGCCGCCGCCGCCTTGCCCGGTCAGCGCCTGCAGCGCGGTCGCGATCTCGCGCGCACCGGCATTCTTCAGCGCGACGACGCGGGTTGAGGAGGTGTCGGCGTCGATCTGACGCAGCACTTCGCGCACGCGGCGGATGTTGTCGGCGAAATCAACGATCACCAGGCTGTTGCCGCCGCGGTTCGCCGTGACCGAGCCTTGCGCCGAAACCAGCCCGCGCACCGTATCGACCGCGGTCGATGCCTCGATCGAGCGCAAGCGCACCACTTCGGTGACGAAGCTGTTCGACTGCGCCCCGCGTGCGC
Source organism: Sphingomonadales bacterium (assembly GCA_027489365.1). Taxonomy (GTDB): domain Bacteria; phylum Pseudomonadota; class Alphaproteobacteria; order Sphingomonadales; family Sphingomonadaceae; genus Sphingomonas. The sequence goes on along the minus strand of JAIXZV010000130.1, from coordinate 1,067 downwards.
CGACGCGGCTCGGCTGCGATGCGGCATTATCGACCGGCTGGATGCGGAACGCGCCATTGCCGGTCGGGACCGCGATCAAGCCGTTCGAGCGCAGCGTGGACAGGAAAATCTCGAAATACTCGGATTTCGACACCGGGTGATCGGTCACCACCGTTACCTTGCCGGTCACGCGCGCGTCGATGATGAAGGTCCGCCCGGTCACGCGCGCGGCATCGGCGATGAACGCGCGGATATCCGCATCGCGCACGTTCATCGAGGTCTGCGCCAGTGCCGTGCCGACGCAGGTCAGGGCCAGCAAGGGTCCAAGGATCAGTTTCTTCATGGCCCCGCAATCGTGATGGCAAGTGGAATGGTATTGCCGCCGCGCTCGACCGTGATCGAGAGCGTGCCGCCTTTGGCATATTGTGCGCCGATCCGCTCGATATCGGCCTGACCGCTGACCGATCGCCCGCCGATCTGCGTCACGACGTCGCCGTCGCGCAACCCCGCCGCGCGAAAGCCCGCGCCTGAGCCTTGCGCGCGCACGGTCAAGCCGCTGACGCGGCCATTGTCGATCCGCGGGATGAAGCCGATGTCGCTCTTCAACTGCGCAAAGGTGAAGCCTTGCGCGGGCGGCACGGCGGTCAACTGCTGCTGCGCTTGGGGGGCTCCGCCGCCAATCAGCGGTGGCCCGCTTGGTGCCGGCGCGGCGGCGGGTGCCTGGTCGGGCTGTACGATGAAAAGGTCTTCGGACGCGCCACCGCGATCGATCGTCACATGATCGAACGCGACCGATTTGAGCTTTACGCCGGGCATGATCTCCTGCCCCACGCCGATGCTTTGCTGCACACCGTCCGGCCCGGCGATGATCGCCGACCCGCCGCCCTGCGCTTCGTCGAGGCGAGTGCCGAACAGGGTCAGTTGCAGGGTGGTGACCACACTCGGCCCGGCGGCATCACCGCCACTGATCAGGAAAAACGGATCGAAGCTGCGCAAGATCGCTTGCGGCGACCCGGCAATGCTCGCCTGTTCCGGCTTCCAGGTGCCGACCGGGCCGACCGGCGTCACCACCACCCAGACGAGGCGCG
>JAIXZV010000112.1 GCA_027489365.1 Sphingomonadales bacterium | reverse complement strand
CTGCGCGTGCTGGGCGACGTGGTGCCGCGCGGGTCCGTGGTCAGCATCCAGTTGGATTATCCGGGCCTGCGCACCCCGAAGCTGGCGCTGGTGCTGTCGGTCGTGCCCCGGCCCCGTGGCGGGGCGGCTGATTACCGGCTTTGGGTGGCGCCGTGACGATATCGCCGTTGATCCTGATCGGTCACTCCAACCGCGTGCCCGGCGCCACCATCACGGGCGGGACTTGGACGGGGTCGCGCGATTTGGTGAAGACGCGGCCCACGGGTACGCGCCTGATCGCCACGTCCAACACGCTGGCCAGCACCAAGCTGACCCTGACCTGGTCACGGCCGCAGCCATTCCAGATGCTGTTGGTCGCCGGCCATAATGGCAGCCGGACCGGGATGATGCGCTGGGAGGCCTGGGAGGGCAGCACGCAACGGCATAATGGCAGCTGGCGCGACCTGAAATCCGCCATCGCCAGCACGGCCGACCTGCCTTGGTACGAATATGGCCTGTTCACCGGCAAGCCGTCGGATGATTTCTATGCCCGCTATCCCAGCCAGGTCTTTGAGTATTTGGCTGCCCCGACCGGTGCCGACCGGATCGAGATCGAGTTTGATGACCAGGCCAATGCAGATCCGCTGTCCATCGGCTTTATCGGCCTGATGCAGATCTGGCAGCCATCAGTGGCTCCTGAATGGCCGGTGGAAGTGGTGCCGCGCACCGTGTCCGAGGTCGAGGTGACAGAGGGTGATGTGGAGCTGGGTGTGGAAGGTGCGCCCGTCCGCGAGACGCGTCTGCGTTTCTCCAACCTGCCAGAGGCAGAAGGGCTGCGCCTCAACCGCATCCAGCGGGAGATGGGTGAATTGGGCGAGCTGTGGCTGGACATCGATCCGCAGGCCCTTGGCGCCATGACGGTCTATGACCGCGCCATGCTGTGCCGGCAGGTGCAGCCCGAAGGTGTTTCGTTTGGCGAGTATTGGCGCGCGTCGGGTGCGCGCCTGTTCAGGGAGGTGTTCTGATGCCCGATAGCCCGGCCCTAGCCCGCCTGCGCGGCGGGCACTTCAACACTGGCGATTGGAATGCCGGCACCAACCCCGGCGGGATGGGCGGTGACGGCCACCGCTATGCCATGGTGCCGCCCAAGGCACCTCAGGTGGCGGCCTATCCTGTCATGGTCAATGATGTGGTCGCTGTCATTGACGAAGTAGTTGCCGCCGCGCTGGCCGCAGGTGATGCCGCCGCAGCGGCGGCCATCGTCGATGCGGCCATCACAGCCTTCAACACGAATATCAAGTTCTCAGGCGCTGATCCTGGCGCGGTTGGCGCTGGCAAGGCCTGGTTCGATACCGGAGCCGGTGTCCTGAAGGTCCGCAACGCGGCCAACACAGCGTGGTCCACCATCGCTCTGCCATCAGATGCAAGCGAAGCCATCGCTGGTCTGGTGCGCCTGGCCAGCCCGGCTGAGGCGCTTGCAGCCACCCTGACGGACCGGGCCGTCACGCCCGCCGGCCTGTCACCGCTGATCACCGCCTACCTCTCCGCCCCGTATCATCAAGGAGCAATCTGATGGCCGCTACACCCCAATTCGCCGCGACCCCGATCCTGGAAGTCTCCCGACTTTCATCGGCCAACACCAACCGTGATGGGACCGGGATCCTGGTCACCATTGCCACCGGCACGGCGGCGGGCAAGCGCATCAGTCGCGTGCCCATTACCGCCACGGGCACCACGACCGCCGGCATGATCCGGTTCTTCGTGTCGGTCGATAACGGGGTAACCAATCGACTAATCGCTGAGGTGCCGGTGACGGCCACCACCCCCAGCGGGTCTGTGCCGGCCTGGACCGCACTGGCAGACCGGCTGGCGGGTCTGGTCCTGCCGGGGACCACGGCCCTGCTGCGGGCAACGACCCACAACGCCGAGACCTTCGACATCGTCGTGGAAAGCGGGGGGATGTGATGCAGAACGGCATTCTACCACCGCCGCGTGGGGGATTTCAGGGGGCTACGCGGCACCGCGCGGGTGGCCCCGGCCCTGTGCCCGCCCCCATTGTCGGGCAGGATCATTTCTTGCTCACGGGTGCAGGTGCTTGGTCGGAGGTTCTGCCGCGTGTCGCCGGACAAGCTGGGAAGGATGTCCGCGTCAACGCCACGGAAACGGGGTTCGAGTACGTCTTGCCGCCAAACAACCCCATGCGGATCACGGCCAAGGAAAACGTTGCCGCCGGGACGATGGTATCCATCGACGATTTTGCCGGTCGGATCGTTAGGACGAAAAGCATCCAACAGGCTCAAGATATAGCTATTGGCAGTGCCAACCGCGTGGTTGGTATCTGTTGGGTGGAGGAGTTCGGCCGGTTCTATGTGCTGTCCATCGCCGATGGCGGTGGTGACGGCGTGCGATATTGGACGCTGACGCCTACGCTGAACGCGAGCGGTGATCAGATTGCATCGCTGTCAGCAACGGCCGCCAGCGCGTCCATGGCGAGCGACGTTTCGGGCGATTACTCAAGCATCAATTTCCGTGGCGCGAACACGGTGGCCTACGATCCGGTTTCCCGGACGATGTTTCTCTCCACCCTCAATGCGGCAAAGAATGCATATCGCATCCTGCGTTTCACCTTGTCCGCCGATGGGAACACCCTGACCTACCAAAACGCAGTCACGCTCGCCGGGTCCTACACGGGCGGCGCCTATCTGTTTGAGTTGGTTTGGCAGCCTGTTGAGCAGGTTCTATATGGGTTCTGGTACTTACACAGTGGCATCCTGCATGCGGTCCTTTACAACGCCGCCCTGGCCGAGTTGGTGAATACCCAATCCGCGAACCAACCGATTCAAAGCAGCAACGTAGTCAGTCAAAGCAGCGACGATGTAACGTTTTCTGCATGCTATGTCCCGGCGGCCAATCGCGTTGCATTGCTGTACTCATCAAATATCACCGTCTCAGGGAACCGCCGCATCAGAGGCACGACCCTATGGTGGAACGCTGCCGGTGGTGCGCTGAACCGCACTACCGGCGATATCTACAACGGTAATGGGACAACATCCAATCTGATCCTTGTTGGCCGCATCGCGGCGCATCCATTCGCCTCACTGATTTATGTGCCAATCAGTAACGACGTCAACTCAAGCAGCGACAAGATCATCAACGTTGCCTGGGTAGGGTTGGGCTTCGTTGATCCACACACTGGATTGAACAACGCCGTCGGCACCATGGGTGGGTATACCAATCTGTTCAACATGTCCACTGGCAGCGCGGTCGGTCACCTTTATCGGGGTGTGGTGCTGAGTGATGGCTCGCATTACATCGTTATGGGTGACGGCAGCAATGTCGATGGCGTGGTCCGGCTGACCAGCAATGGCCGGGTTTTCGCAGGATGGACCAATATCACGTCCACCAACGGCACCTCATGGTCTACCCGCATTGCCGCGTTCCATGAGCGCACCCGCTCATGGGTCACTGCCAGTCCCAGCGCGGGCACTTATCGGGTGTGTCAGCCCATTTGGCGTAACATCACAATGTTTGCCGGCGTGGCGCTGGAAGCCATTGTCAGCGGCCAAGCTGGTTACGTCGCTCTATCCGGTTCGGTGGCTGCTGTCTCGGGCTTACCGACAGGCGCCAATGAGCTGACAACCGGGCTGCAATATTACCTGGATACGACCGGCAATCTCACGACCAGTGCGAGCGGCAATACCCCGTTTGGCGTGCCCATGGGCGGCGGCGCTGTCCTCATCAACAGATAGGTGCGTCATGCGCTTGATATATGAACTGGCATCTGGATTGATCGTGTGGGCCGCTGATGAACCGCCCGTGGTGTCCTTTCTCACGCCGTCGGATGAAGAGATGCGCCAGAGGGGCTTTGACCCGGCGGCGCACGGAATGGTGAATGACGCAGTGGCAGTGCCCCTGCATCGTGCTATCGGCGGTGTGTGGGACGCCGGGGCCGGCATGATCCTCCCGCTCCCGCCACAGCCCATCCCGGAAATGAACAAACGCGCCTTCCGCGATCTGGCCGTCTCGGTCTTCGGGTTCGGCAATTGGCAGGCCGCCCAGGCCGACCCGGCGCTGGCCGAGGTCTGGGACGTCTATGCCTCAGGCGTGACCGTGTCGCACACCGATGTGCTGGCTTTCCTGCCTGGCTTCGTGGCCCTGGGCCATGCCACGCAGGAACAGGCCGATCAGCTGCTGGAGGAATGGACCCATGCGTAGACTGATTGAACTAGCATCGCTCCTGTCCTGCCTGCTCAACGTCCTGATCGGTACCGGTGACCGTGAGGTGACCCTGTCCGCCGGGTCCTGGGAGCTGCGGCGGCGGGGCAGCAGATGGGGCCGCATATTGGTGGCTCTGGTAGATCGGCTGCCTTGGAACCACCAGGGCCACTGCGAGCAAGCATGGTACCAGCACGCCGTTCTGTGGGCCAAGGTAACAGCCGACTAACCTGGGCTCTTGGACATTGTTAAAACTGACGACAACACCCCTTACATCAGGGGGGGTGACGAGGGCATGTTGCCGGTCTCAAATCCCCCGCCAACTGGTGTCAAATCGTTCGCGCCGCTATTTTTGCACCTACTGACTGAAATCCAGGATCACTCCCACTCAATCGTGCCCGGCGGCTTGGACGTGAT
>JAIXZV010000117.1 GCA_027489365.1 Sphingomonadales bacterium | reverse complement strand
GCAGCGGCCAGCAGCCCTGCCCCCTCGACCGTAGCGAGCGCGAGGCGCTGCGCCTGATCGGCGGGCAACCCTTGCGCGACCCCGGCGGCGGCGAGCGCATCGATGAAGCGATAAAGGAACGCCGGTCCGCTGCCCGCGAGCGCAGTTACGGCATCGAACAGCGCAGGCGCAACCCATTCGACTAGCCCGAGCGGGGCCATCAACGCGGCGACCGCATCGCGCACCACGGGCGCGGCGCTGCTGCTGTCGAGCGCGACGACCCCCTTGCCGATGCCGACCGGCAGATTGGGCATCGCGCGCACCACAGCCCCGGCGCGGAAGCGGCGCGCCAGCGCGTCCTCCTCCACCCCGGCGAGGATCGAGATCAGCACCGGCACGCCCGTCAGACGCTCGGCAAAGCGCGTGGCGATTTCATCCAATTGCTGCGGCTTCATCGCCAGGATGACGGCATCGGGCAGCGGCACGGCGGGGAGATCGCATGCCTGCCGCACACCCGTCGGCAGGGCACGGTCAGCGCGGTTGACGACATCGACCGCATCCGCCGCCAACACCCCGCTGGCGATCCACTGGCGCAGCATCGCGCCGCCCATGTTGCCGCACCCGATCATCCAGACGCGCCCGATGCGCGTCGCCGGAACGGTCACGCTTCGCCCTGCGTCTCGGTCATCGCGGCGGCGAGGGCTTCCTTCGGCGTCTTGCCGCCCCACAGCACGAACTGGAAGACGGGGTAGAAGCGTTCGCATTCGTCGATCGCGCTTTCGACCAGCAATTCCGCCGCGGCCAGTGACATGGTGCCGCCGTCGCCATCGATCATCGCGGCATGGCGATAGAGCACGATCCCGCTCGACGACCAGAGTTCGAAATGGCCGACCCAGAGCTGTTCGTTGATCAACCCGATCGCTTCATAGATCGCGACGCGCCGATCATCGCTGACGCGAATGTCGGGAAAGGCCAGGAACTGGATGACACTGTCTTCCTCGCGCCACAGCGCGCGAAGCTCATATTGCGTCCAGCTTCCCTTGACCTTGGCAACGACTTCATCGTCCTGCCGCTCATGTTCCCAGCCATGCGCCGCGAAATAGCTCTCAAGCATGTCGATCGGCGCGGCATCTTCGCGGTCGTAATCGGCTTCGTCGAGCATCACCACGTGCCTCCACGCACCGTATCGCGCGAAATCGTGGCGCGAAGACGGCGCGGAGACAAGGTTAGAGCGGCAGACCGTGTCGAAAAAACTGTGGACAAGGGCGCGATCAGCCCGCCGCCTTCGCTTCGAGCGCGTCGAGCCGTGCGCGCAGCGCGTCGGCATCGTCGCGCGCCGCAGCCGCCATTGCCTTCACCGCTTCGAATTCGTCACGGCTGACGAAATCGAGCCCGCCGATCCATTCCTTCGCCCGCGCGCGTGCGCCAGCCTCGGCCTCGCGGCCCACGCCGGCGAGCGTTCCGGCCGCGCCGTTCATGAACTTCACGAGATCGTCGAAAATCTTGTTGTCGGCTTGCATGGCGAAAAATCCAGTCGAGTTCAGAGCTTGATGATTTGGGCGTTGGCGGAGGACGGCGCAAGGGTCTCCGCGCCGGGGTTGAGCACCATGATCTGATAGTTGAGATAGCCGGCAAAGAGCAACCACGCGAGATACGGCACCAGCATCAGTGCCGCACCCTGCCGGATTCGCGCGAAGAGGAACGTCATCGCCAGCGTCAGCACGAACATCGCCGCGACGATGCCGAGCGCCCAACTCACCTGGTGCATTCCGAAAAAGACCGGCGACCAGGTGAGGTTCACCGCCAGTTGCACCAGAAACAGCGCGATCGCTGCCCCCCGAAAGCGCGATCCGCGCGCGTGCAGGATCACCGCCAGCGACAGGCCGAGCAGGATGTAGATCAGGGTCCAGGCGACGGGGAACAACCAGTCGGGCGGCGTCACGCTCGGCTTGATGATCGCGGCGTACCACAGATTGTCCGACCCCGACGGCGCCAGCCGCGCGGCGGTGAAGCCGCACAGCACCACGAACGGCACCGTCACCACCGCCCAGCGCAGGAACGCCCATTGCAACTGCTGCTTCGATGCTACTTCGCGCAAAGCCAATGCCCCTTCCGGTGAATCCGTGCGGCACTATAGGGGCTGCGCGCGCGCGATGTTCGGTAAATTTTCAGGACGTCACCGGCGCAGTGTCCCGCGTTGCGGCAATCAGGAACTCGATATTGCCTTCGGGTCCGGTGATCGGGCTCTCGACCAGCGTATCGACGCGCCAGCCCTGCGCCACAATCCAGTCCGACACCTCGGCGCAGACGCGCGCGTGGATTGCGGAATCGCGCACCACCCCGCCCTTCCCCACTTCGCTGCGCCCGGCCTCGAATTGCGGCTTGATCAGCGCGAGCAGGCGCGCGGCGGGCCTGGTGAAGGTGATCGGGCGTTCGAGCACCTTGGCAAGGCCGATGAAGCTCGCGTCGCACACGATGATATCCACCGGCTCGGGAATGTGCGCCTCGGTCAGGATGCGTGCGCTGGTCTGTTCGAGCACCACGACCCGCTCATCCTGCCGCAGTTTCCAGGCGAGCTGGTTGGTGCCGCTGTCGACCGCGTACACGCGGGCTGCGCCGCGCTGGAGCAAAACGTCGGTGAAACCGCCGGTCGAGGAGCCGACATCGATCGCGACCATGCCGGTCACGTCCCAGCCCGTCGCCTCCAGCCCGTGCGCGAGCTTGATCCCGCCGCGCGACACCCAGGGATGATCGCGCCCGCGCACCTCCAGCGCGACATCGTCGGCGATCGCCTGCCCCGGCTTGTCGATCTTGCGCTCACCTGCGAACACCAGCCCCGCCATGATCAGCGCCTGCGCGCGCGTGCGGCTCTCGACGAGACCGCGATCGACGAGCAATTGGTCAACGCGGGTCTTGGTCACGGGACTCTTTCTCTGGCCGGGGGGCCGGCGGCAGCCACGCATCGCCCCATGCCTTGATCGCTTCATAAGTGGGGCCAAGCGCACGTCCGGCATCGGTCAGGCGGTAGGCCGCGCGCTTGCCAGTCGGCGGAACGCGTTCGAAGATCCCCGCCGCGACGAGAATCCCGAGCCGCGACGTCAGCGCGGCGCGCGAGATGTCGAGCCGGTCGAGGAACTGCTCGAAATGCTCCACGCCCAGAAACGCCTCGCGCAGGATCAGCATAGCCCAGCGATCGCCGAGCACGCGCGAGGCGCGCCCGATCGGACAGGGAGAGCGCGAGGGACTGTACGCCTTCATGACCGCCCTCCTATCAAGCTTGCGCCACATCGCCAAAGCCGCAATAGTCTGTATTACAGACGTTATGGAGATTCGCGATGGCCGAAGTGTTCGAACCCCGTTTTGCCGACAATGCAGCGGCGGTCGCGCATATGAAGCAGGTCGCGGTCGGGCAGTCGGGCTTCTCGCGCTTTCTCGGGGTCGAACCGATCACCTGCTGGGACGGCAAGTCCGAGCTGCTGCTAAACATCCGCCCCGACATGACGCAGCACCACGGCTTTGCGCACGGGGCGATCGTCGGGCTGATGGCGGACAATGCCTGTGCGTGGGCGGCGGCTTCGGTCGCCGGGGACGTCGTGACGGGATCGTACAGCATCAACTTCCTCGCCCCCGCGCGCGGCACCCGGCTGCGCGCGGTCGGCAGCGTCGTGAAGGCGGGCAAACGCCAGGTGATCGTGCGGGCCGATGTCTGGTCGGAAAGCGCCGAGTCGGCCCCGGTGCTGGCGGCGGTGGCGCAGGCGACGATCGTTCCGCTCGGCTGATTCCGCGCCCGATCCGGCCCCATTTGCGGCCAGACGAAACGCCCATTTCGGATCGTCGCACGCCGCAATCCGCTCGGCGCAAGGCTATTGTCTATTAGATTGGTAGGAATAGCTTTGCAGGTGGGAGGCGTGGCCGCGCGGCGTCCCCCTAGAGCACGGGCGGCCACGTCTTCTCCACCCCTATTCCGGGGCTTTGGGAGAGAATCGATGGGCAGCTTTTCGAGTTTCGACCCCGTTCAACCGACCATCCTGACCGTGCCCGGCCTCGGCGGTTCCGGCCCTTCGCACTGGCAAAGCCTGTGGGAAGAGGCCCGCCCCGACACCGTTCGCGTCGAACTCGGCATGTGGAACACGCCGCACCGCAACGCCTGGGTGACCAAGCTCGATCAGGCGATCCGATCGGCGCAGGCGCCCGTCGTGCTGGCGGCGCACAGCCTTGGCTGTCTTGCCGTCGCGTGGTGGGCGGAACTGACGCGGCAGCCTTATGGTTGGCCGGTCGCCGGTGCCCTGTTGGTCGCGCCCGCCGATGTCGACCGCGCGGATGTGCAGGCCGAACTGGCGAGCTTCGGGCCGACGCCGGTCACACCCCTGCCCTTCCCCTCGATCGTCGTGGCGAGCAGCGATGATCCGTGGATTTCGATCGAACGCGCGCACAGCCTTGCGGTCGGCTGGGGCAGTCACTTCGTCGATGCCGGGCCGCAGGGGCATTTGAATGCCGCGAGCGGCATCGGCTGGTGGCGCGAGGGGCAGGAATTGCTCGATCGCGTGATCGGCGCTGCGGCCGACCGCACGGGCAAACCGCTTTCACCGGGCGATGCACGCTCGATCCTGGCGATCAACGCGACCGACGCAGCGCAGGCGCATTATCTGCCGGGATAGAGCTTGCTGGAACCGGATCTTGTGCTCCTGCGAGGGCAGGCGCCCTGGGTCCGTGCGATGCCCTCAGTAACCCTGGGCTCCTGCCTTCGCGGGGGCACGTGGATGCGCCTTCAATCCAGGAACAAATACCCCGGGTCGAAATCCGCGAAGCTGCGCAAGCCGTCCCAATCGAGAATCTCGACCTCGCCGTGGCGGAACGCGACGAGGCCCTTTTCGCGCAATTCGCGCAACATGCGGTTGGCATGAACCGCAGTCAGCCCGGTCGCGTCGGACAGATCGACTTGCGTCAGCGGCAGGGCGAAGCGGTGCTGGTCGGCCATGCCGATCCGGTTGAGCCGCACGTACATCTCGCAGAACAGATGCGCGAGCCGGACGACCGCGCTGCGCGCGCCGACCGACACAATCCACTCGCGGTTGATCGCGGCGTCGATCAGCGTCGATCGCCACAGCAATTCGGTCAGCGTCGGCGATTGCGCGGTCAGCGCGCGGATCGCCGGATGCGGGAACAATGCGACCTTCACCTCCGTCAGCGCCGCGACCGAATGCTCCAGCCTTTTCAACGGATAGGAATGCAGATCGACGAAATCGCCGGGCACGTGGAGCGCCAGGATTTGCCGCCGCCCCTCGGGCGTGTCGCGATACCGCTCGACGAATCCTTCCAGCAACAACGTGCATTGCGTCAGCGGGACCTGTTGCCGGACCATGATCTGGCGAGCGGCGAAGGTTGCGGTGCGGGCGACCGCGGCTTCCAACGCGGCGACATCTTCCGGCGCCAGCGCAGGCGTGCGGTGCGTCGTCAAAAACAGGTCGGTGTACATCGTTTCTCCGGCCCGGAACATGCGCATCAGCGTGACGTTCTGTCCAGAGGGAGACCGAAAATGGCCAGGATACCGCACGATACGCCGATCTGCGCCGCCGCCGAGCATGGCGTCGTCGTGCTCGACGGCCCCGACGGCCTGGCAACCTCGCTGACCCCTGATGCGGCGCGGCAATCGGCGCAGCACATCCACCGCGCGGCGGATCTCGCCGAACAGGATCCTGACGCGGAATCACCGTGACCCGTGCAGGACCGCGTTAACCGCGGCCTGCTAGAGCCGGATGACTTTACTTTTATCCGTTCGCGTCGAGCGAAGTCGAGACACCTTGCGCAGCGCGTGGGGCATGTTTCTCGACTTCGCTCGAAACGAACGGATAGGGTTTGATGCAAGCAAAAGTGATCCGGATCTAGAACCGCGTGATGCCGTTCCGCAAGCTCTTCCTCAGCCGCTGGTCGGCCTTGCTGTGGGCAGCGGGGATCGTGTGGACCGCAGTGGACGTCGTCGGCTTCGCGCCTTCGACCGCGACGAGCAACACCGCCGTAGCGAACGAAACCGACGCAACCGGGATAGAGGTGAACAGCGCCGATCTCGCGCTGCTCGCCAATGTCATGAAGGGTGACTGACCCCGACGAACAGGAATGCCACCGCCCCAACCAGGCACAGGAATGCGCCGAGATGGCGCCAGCCGAGCGGCTCGCCCAGCACGGCGACCATGAACACGCCGAACACGACCAGCGTGATCACCTCCTGCGTGACTTTCAATTGCCCGCCGCTCCACCCGGCGGCGAAGCCGATCCGGTTGGCGGGAACCGCCAGGCAATATTCGAACAGCGCGATGCCCCAGCTGATCAGGATCACCACGAACAGCGGCTTCGACATGCCACCCTTCAAATGCCAATACCACGCGGTCGTCATGAAGCAGTTCGACGCGATCAGCAGCAAAATCGTCGGCATTGAGGTTACTTATCGCCAGGCTTGAGATTTATCGATTGTATCCGCCAGCTACGCTGCTCAGACGTTGCGCCGTCGACCTCGGCAGTGCGGCGAAGCGTGACGATCCAACGCTCCGTCAGCTTGCTAGAGAGTCCTTTTCGCAATGTCGTCAACGCAACCGGCACAGTGACATACCGCTGTCCCGCGCCGGCGTCGATTGCGCTGGGGGCGCCGATTTGCGCGCGGTACACCCGATAGCGCGAGAGCTTTGCGGCAAAAGCCAGCAAAGTTTCGGAGCCAGGCTCCCGCAAGGCGAACGCCTCGCGATACTTGCCCTCGCCGATCAGCGCATAATAGGTCTGGACGACGTTGGCCGCCCCCTGTGCGCTGTCGGCGGTGAACGGCGTTTCGGACATGGGCGTGCCATCATCAGGCAAGCCGCCCGGCGTGCCCGGCGCGGGCGGGGCGAGCGCATTCTCCGCCCCGTTCGCGTTGGCGATCGGCGCTTCGGGCTCGGGAACCTCGATCATGTCGGCATCGGCATTGGCGCTATACGCATCGACCGCGCCTTGCGCCTGCACCGCCGCCGCATTGATATCGACGCTATTATTGTTGCCGACCGTTTCGGGCGCGCACGCGGCCACGAACAGCAGTGGAAGGACCAGGAAAGGGGTACGCGGCATGATACGCTACTCGCCGAAGGAGGAGGGGGTTGCGGAAGGGGAGTCGTTCAACGTCGCGGCCCCCTGCCCGTTCCCTCCTCCGGTGCCGGCGTCAGCGCGTGTCGAACCGCGCGAAGCGTTCGTTGCCCATGAAGCCGAGCCGCGTCACGCCCGCCTGCTTGATCGTCGCGAGCGTCTGATCGAAACGTGCGTAGCGCGCGACGGCATCGGCGGCGACGTGGAGTTCATAGTTCGGATCGCGCTGCATCGCCGCCAATTTGCCTGGCAGCGCGGCATCGGCGATCGCCACCCCGTCCCACGCAAGGTGCCCGTCGGCCGCGAGATCGACACGGTGGACGATGCGTGGATCGGAGACGGCTGGTCGGGGCTGCGGCAGATCGATCGGAACCTTGTGCGTCATGATCGGCACAGCGAGGATCATCATGACGATCAACACCAGCAGCACGTCGATCAACGGCGTCATGTTGAGCGACATCAGCGGCTGCTGATCCTGAACATAGGCAGGGGTAAAGCTCCGTCCGCGCATCGCCAGTCTCCCGTTGTGTTATGATGCAACGTATCACACATTCGGGGTGGCGCAAGCGTTCAGCAGCTCTCGTATTTCCAGTTCCGTTTCTTGCCCTCGCGCAGCATGGCAATCGCCTCAACAACGCGTTTGTCGCGTGTCTCGTCGCGCTTGGCGTCGGCGATCCACTCGCAATATTCGCGGCGGTTGGCGGGGGTGAAGGCGGCGAAGGTCGCCGCCGCCGCTGCATCCAGCGCCAGCGCGTGGGCCAGCGCTGGGGGTACCTCAGCTTCCGGCTTGGGTCCGCGCGTAGTCCTTTTCGGTTTTTGCCCCGCTTCGATCATCGCCATGCCTTCGCGGATCTTGTCCGCGATCACGGAATCGTCCGGCAAATCCGCCAGCGTGCGGATGCGGCCGAACTGACCAGCGCCGTTGCCCTCCTGCCCCATCTTTAGCGCGTCGCGATCCCAGAACCCGAACGCCGCGTGGCTCTTGAATGCCGCCATGTTCGCCAGCGGACGGCCTTTGTAGTCGAAAAACGGCATCCGCCAGCGGATCGATTCTTCGATCTCCGGGCAATGCGTGTGCATCAACGCGCGCAAATGGTTCAGGATTTCATGCGCGAAATCGCCACTCTCGGCGATGTAGCGATCGATGCGCGGATCGGTTGGCATGGCGTTGCTCCCCCGGGCGGGGAAGCTATCAGCGGGCGGCGGCCTTGGTCAACCCGGCCGCCGAACCGCTGCAGTGCTTACGGCCGCAGGGCCGCGTCGTCGCGATCGTTCAATTCATCATCCTCGACGCTGTCGTCATCGAGTTCGTCCTGAACCTCGTCTTCGTCCTGATCGTCCTCGTCGACATCCTTTTCGGTGTCGAGATCGTCATCTTCTTCGCCGAGCTCATCGTCTTCCATGTCGAGTTCGTCTTCGTCGTCATCGTCATTTTCGGATGCGATGTCAGGCGCAAGGTCGGTCAGCAGCGTGCCGTCGCTCGGCCCGTCGCGCGTGACCTCCAGGATTTCGGCGCGCTGGCTTTCGTCATAGCCTTCTTCGTCGAAGCCGTCGTCGCCAGTGCCGACGCCCGGAATCTGATGTCCACCGATGCTCATCGTCTGTCTCCCGGCCGCCGGGTGTGTTGCGCGGGGCGGCATGAAGATCGAACCGCGCGCGCGCATTTCGGTTCCGGCGCGAACCGACGATTTGCGCTCAACTGGGGCGGAACAGCCGCCCGCGCTCGACGATCGCGGCGATCGTGAGACCAGCCACGCCCGCGACCAGGAACCCGGTGTGCATCGGGCCCGTCGTGCCATCGAAGCTCCATCCGATCAGCCAGCCGATGACCGCGCCGAAGGTGATGCCGAAAAAGCCCTGAACACTCGATGCGGTCCCGGCGATGCCGCCCATATTTTCCATCGCCATCGCCGACATGTTCGACGTGGCAAGCCCGAAACAGGCCATCGTGATCGCCTGCACGACGACGAACACGAGCAGCGGCTCATCACCCAGCCGCCCGACGATCAGACCGGTACCCGACGACACGATCATCACCACCAAAGCGATCTGCGAGATGCGCCGCATCCCGACGCGCATCACGATCCGCGAATTGAGCAGGTTCGCCGCCGCCATCGTCCCCGCCGACGCCGCGAACACCCCGCCCAGCCACGCGGGCTGGCGAAAGACCTGCGCCATGATCGGCTGGATCGAGGACAGATAGCCGAAGATCGCGCCCTGGCAGATCATCGCGGCGATCGTGTAGCCGAGCGAGTAGCGATCCGCCGCCGTCTCGCGCCACCCCGCCAGCGTAGCGCGGATCGACAGCGGCAAGCGATTCTCTGGTTTCAGCGTCTCGGGCATTCGCGCGGCAAACCAGATCAGGCACAACAGCCCGCCGCCCGCGATCACCTCGAAGATCAACCGCCACGATCCGACGAGCAGGATCCCCTGCCCGATGCTCGGTGCGACGATCGGTACCGCCATGAACACCATGAAGGCGAGGCTAGTGACTTGCGCCATCGCGCGGCCAGAGAAGCAATCGCGGATCAAGGCGATCGTCACGACTCGGCTTGAGGCGATGGCGAGGCCGCTGGCGAAGCGCGCGATCAGCAGCAGCGTGAAACTGCCCGCCAGCCCCGCGAGCAGATTGCCCACGATGTAACCGATCAACCCGACGATCAGCACCGGACGCCGCCCGAAGCGGTCGGTCAGCGGGCCGTGGATCAATTGCCCGATGCCGAGGCCGATCACGAACGCCGTCAGGATCAGCGGCCCCTGACGGATCGCGTCGACGCCCAACCGGCGCGCGATATCGGGCAAAGCGGGCAGCATCGTATCGATGCCGAGCGCGCCGAGCGACATCAGCGCGGCGATCAGCGGCACGAATTCGACCAGCCGGATCGGTGGCGAATCCTGCATCGGGGGATGATCGGCAGCAGACATGCCCCGCCATTGCCCCACCCCGCCGCCGAGGTCACCCCGCAAAACATGCAGCTGCTCCGCCGCGTTCGACACCTGTCACGGAACGGTCTTGTTCGCGGACCATTCTGTAGTCTCCATCAGGAGAGGAATTTACGATGAGCGTATTCGGCATGATCAAGGATGCGATCTGGGGCAAGCAACCCGAGGCCGCTGCGGCAGCACCGGCACCGCAGGCAGCAGCGCCCGCAGCCGCCGCACCTGCCCCCGCCCCTGTCGCAGCGGCCGCACCGGCAGCGCCGAAGGCCCCGACCGACGTCAACGCGATTCTGACGCAGAAGGCCGCCGAAAAGGGCCAGCCGCTGAATTGGCAAACGTCGATCGTCGATCTGATGAAGCTGCTCGATCTCGACCCGAGCCGCGAGAACCGCACCCAACTCGCCAAGGAACTTGGCTATGACGGCGACACCGACGACAGCGCGACGATGAACGTCTGGCTGCACAAGCATGTCATGGCGAACCTCGCTTCGTAACGGCTTGACGAACGCAGCGGCGGGCCTTTAGTGTGTTATGTAATTGATACACGAAAGGCTTGCCATGCTTCGCATCGCGCTTTGTGCTCTGGCCGTGCTCCCGCTCGCCGCGTGCGACGAGGGCCCGGCGGGTTCGTCCTTCTCGATCAACAGCTCGGATGCGGAGGGTAACGCTGGTGCCAGCATCGACGGCAAGGGCGAGGCGACGATCGACACGCCTTTCTTCAAGGGCAAGGTGACGCTGCCCAAGCTCAAGCTCGACGCCGACAATTTCAAGATGAATGGCGTGCACCTCTATCCCGGCTCGACGATCAGCAGCATGAACGTCGACGTGCAGGACAAAGGCGGCGAGAAGCAGAATGGCCGCGTCCGCGTCGCCTTTACCAGTCCCGCCGCGCCTGCGACCGTGCGTTCCTGGTTCAAGGAAAAACTGACCGCGGCGGGGTTCACGCTGAGCGACAAGGGCAATGGCCTCACCGGCACGACGGAAGAGCGCAAGACCTTCGCCCTCGAACTGACCCCCGACGGCGCAGACAAGTCCAACGGCACCATCACGATCGAATGACCGCGCGCGCCGAGCCAAGGGGGTGGGCGCGCGGGAGATTTGGCGGTACGGTTGCGCTTTTCCAGCGTAACGGACGTACCACCATGCTCGATACCGCAACCGCCCCCGCCCCCGCCAACGCCAGCGCCGCCCAAGTGCCCCCGCTATCGCTCAACGACGAAGCCGCCGATCCCGCCGCTTTTGCAGCAGCGCTGGGTGGATCGTTCGAGCGCTTCGGATTCGCGGTCGTCTCGGATCACGGCGTACCCGCCGATCTGATCGCGCGCGCGTGGGCGATGACGGAGGCGTTTTTCGCGCTACCCGAAGACACCAAGCGCGCCTATTTCGCCCCCGGCGGCGGCGGCGCGCGCGGCTATACGCCGTTCAAGACCGAGATCGCCAAGGGCGCGACGCATGTCGATTTAAAGGAATTCTGGCACGTCGGGCGCGAGCTGGCCAAGGGCCATCGCTTCGAAGCGCAAATGGCGCCCAACGTCTGGCCCGATCAGCCCGAAGGTTTCCGTGAGACTTTCGTCGAATTGTTCGCCGCGTTCGACACCGCGGGCGACCGCCTATTGTCGGCGATCGCGCGGCATTTGGGGCTGGCGCCCGACTGGTTTGATCACGCCGTGCGCGATGGCAATTCGGTGCTGCGGCTGCTGCATTATCCCCCGATCCCCGCCGACGCGCCGGGCGTGCGCGCCGGGGCGCATGAGGATATCAACCTGATCACGCTGCTGCTGGGGGCCGAGGAAGCCGGGCTCGAACTGCTCGACAAGAATGGCGAGTGGCTCGCGATCAAGCCGCCCGAGGGCGCGATGGTCGTCAATGTCGGCGACATGCTGCAGCGCCTGACCAACCACGTTTTGCCCTCGACCACGCACCGCGTCGTCAACCCGCCGCCGGAACGCCGCGGGCACTCGCGCTATTCGATGCCGTTCTTCCTCCACCCCGCGCCCGATTTCCTGATCGAGACGCTGCCGAGCACGATCACGGCCGAGCGGCCCAACCTGTATCCGACGCCGATCACGGCGCATGATTATCTGCATGAGCGGCTGGTCGAGATCGGGCTGGTGAAGGCGTAGGATTTCATCACCTAATGGTGTCATCCCCGCGAAAGCGGGGACCCATCTCCAGCAGCACGAGATGGGTCACCGCTTTCG
>JAIXZV010000392.1 GCA_027489365.1 Sphingomonadales bacterium | reverse complement strand
TCGCGTCGAGATATTCAGTGTCCCAATCCGCATCGACCGCCCGTGGCAACGTATCGGACAGGCCCGGTCCGACGCGCACCTCGCATCCTGCCGTCACCAGCCGATCGACCAATGCAGCCGGATCGGGGAAAGCGCGGTCGATCAACAGCGTCTCCATCGACCCGCACACGCCGGTGCGGCGCAATTTGGCGTCGATCACGATCGCCGCCGCCATTGCCGGGTCGGCCGAGCCATCGACATAGACATGGTTGATCCCGTCGAGATGCGCGAGCACCGGCACGCGCGCCTCGCTCTGGACGCGCGCGACGAGCCCCTTGCCGCCGCGCGGGACGATCAGGTCAATCGCGGCCGCGCCGTTCGATCCGTCCGCGGTCAGCATCGCGCCGACCGCCGCGCGGTCGGTCGTCGGCACCAACTGCGCTGCATCGGCGGGCACCCCGCAGGCGATGAGGCCCGAAACAATCGCGGCATGAATCGCACGGTTGCTCTCGATCTCTTCGGATCCACCGCGCAGGATGACGGCATTGCCCGCCATCACGCCGAGTGCCGCCGCATCGCCGGTCACATTCGGACGGCTTTCGTAAATGATCCCGATCACGCCGATCGGCACGCGCACCCGCCGCAAAACGAGCCCGTTGGGACGGATCGTCTCGTCGATCACCGCACCGACCGGATCGGCCAGCCCCGCCACCGCCGCGACGCCATCGGCCATCGCCGCGACGCGCCCGGCGTCGAGCCGCAAACGATCGAGCATCGCGCCCGAGAGGCCCGCCTCGGTCGCCTTCGCCATGTCGGTCGCGTTCGCGGCGAGGATCGTCGGCTCGGCCATACGCAGCGCATCGGCGGCGGCGTGCAGCGCGCGCGCCTTGGTATCGGTCGGCAGGACTGCGAGCACACGTGCCGCTGTGCGGGCGCGCGTGGTCAGCTCGGCGATCAGGGTGGCAACATCGGTCATTGCGTGGCCGTTATCACGAGCGCGTGCAGTGCCGCAAAAACTATCGCTTCCGCCGCGACTGGTGATAAGCTGCTGTCCATGTCGGGGGAAATGGCAGCAGTCGGCGATATCGCCACGGGGGCTTTGATTGGTCGCGCGGTCGAGCCGCGGGCCGGGGAGACGGCGCACGCGCGTGGTCATCACGACCACGGCCTTTGCCTGAATTGCGGGACCACGCTGCAAGGCGAGTTCTGCCATGCCTGCGGGCAGAACGGGCATGTCCACCGCACGCTGACCTCGATCGGGCACGATCTGCTGCACGGCGTCTTCCATTTCGAGGGCAAGATCTGGCGCACCTGGCCGATGCTGTTCCTTCGCCCGGGCGAACTCACGCGGCGCTATATCGCGGGCGAGCGCGCACGCTTCGTATCGCCGCTCGCCTTGTTCCTGTTTTCCGTGTTCCTGATGTTCGCGACGATCCACACCTTTAACGGCGAAGTCGAAGGCATTGGCCTGACGCCCAAGCAGCAATTGGTGGCGGTCGAGAATATCGACAAGCAGATCGCAGTGGCGAAGGCCGAGCTGGCGGCGGCAGAAGCAGCGCAGAAAGGCAGCAGCGACACGACGCGTACGCTGGAGGCGCGCAGCCAGTTGCGGACGCTGACCAAGGCCCGCAACCTCGTCGCCCCGTCGGCCGGGTCGGGGCAATTCTACACGAAATGGCCGTTGCTCGATAAGGGCATCGCCAAGATGAACGCCAACCCCGGTCTGATGCTCTACAAGCTGCAATCCAGCGCATACAAATATAGCTGGGCGCTGATTCCGATCTCGATCCCGCTCGTCGCGCTGCTGTTTCTGTGGCGGCGGCAGTACAAATTGTACGATCACGCGAT
Source organism: Sphingomonadales bacterium (assembly GCA_027489365.1). Taxonomy (GTDB): domain Bacteria; phylum Pseudomonadota; class Alphaproteobacteria; order Sphingomonadales; family Sphingomonadaceae; genus Sphingomonas. The sequence continues at coordinate 2,043 of JAIXZV010000392.1, read as the reverse complement.
TTTCGTGACCTATTCCTTGTCGTTCATGATGTTTCTGGTCGTGCTGTTGAGCCTTTGCCTGACCGTCGGCGCACCGTACTGGGTTTTTGCGACGCTCTTATTGCTCGCCCCTCCAGTGCATATGTTCGCGCAATTGCGGGGGGCTTATTCGCTGCGCAAGCGCTCGGCCTTGTGGCGCACGATCGCGCTTATGACCTTCGCCGGTGTCGCGCTGACCGCGTTCGGGCTGCTGCTGGTTGTGATGGGCTTGATGGGCTGACGCTCATTTGCACGGGAAGCGGCGGTCCATCATCGCGTAGAAGGCACTCTGCACGCTGACCTTGCGTTTGGCCGGCGGCAGCGCTTCGAACTCGGCCATCACCACCTTCGAATCGATCTTCGCATAGCCGACCGGCGGCAGGCAGGCGCGCGGCTTCTTGCCCGCCAGACGATCCGCCTCGATCTGCGCGCGGTACGCGGTCCCGGCATCCTTCACTTCGTCGCGCAGCAGCGCGAGATCGGACGAGGCCAGCGCGAACGGCCCCTTGGCCTGCAGCGCCTTGGCCTTGGCAAGGAAGGTCTCGACCGTCATCGCCTGCGCCGCAACCGGCAGGAGCGCACCCGCGAGCACCAACATCCGCAACCCGATCCGCATCACCGTCTCCCCGGAAACCCCATATGCCGCACCGTCACGAAAAAGCCGCGCCCGATCAAGATCGGACGCGGCCTTTCAGGTCGTTATGCGGTGATCAGGCTCCGGCGGGCGCTGGGTTGCCGAATGGGCCACCGCCCTTGGGACGGCGCGTCTTGGGGATCGACGTCCCCGCACCCGGCACCACCGTCGTCGTCGCACCCGGATCGTCGCGGCCGATATCGCCGTCGAAGGCGAGGCGCTTGATCTCGTCGCCGGTCAGCGTCTCATATTCGAGCAGCGCACCCGCGATCCGGTGGAGCTGATCGATATGCTCGGTCAGCACCTCGCGCGCGCGCGCCAGACCACCATCGACCAGCTTGCGGATTTCGCTGTCGATCAGCAGCGCCGTCTCGTTCGACATGTTCTGCCGCTGCGTCTGCGAATAGCCGAGGAAGGTCTCGCCCTGCTGCTCTTCGTACTGCAGCGGACCGAGTGCGTCGGACATGCCCCATTGCGAGACCATCGCGCGGGCGAGCTTGGTCGCCTGCTTGATGTCTCCGCTCGCACCGCTCGACACCTTGTCATAGCCGAAGATCAGTTCCTCGGCGACGCGGCCGCCCATGACGGTCGCGAGATCGGCGTACATCTTGTCGCGGTGGTACGAATAATTGTCGCGCTCGGGCATCGACACGACCATGCCCAGCGCACCACCGCGCGGGATGATCGTTGCCTTGTGGATCGGGTCCGAGGCCGGTTCGTGGATGCGGACCAAAGCGTGGCCAGCCTCGTGATAGGCGGTCATGCGCTTTTCCTCGGGCGTCATCACCAGCGAGCGCCATTCGGTGCCCATGATGACACGGTCCTTGGCGGTTTCGAACTGTGCCATCGCCACCAGCCGCTTGCCCAGCCGCGCCGCCATCAGCGCCGCTTCGTTGACGAGGTTGGCGAGATCGGCACCCGACATGCCCGGCGTGCCGCGTGCGAGCGTGCGCGCATCGACGTCGGGTGCGAGCGGCACCTTCTTCATATGGACTTCGAGAATCTTCACGCGGCCCTCGATATCGGGCAGCGGCACCGTCACGCGGCGATCGAAACGACCCGGACGCAGCAGCGCGGGATCAAGCACGTCGGGGCGGTTGGTCGCGGCGACGATGATGATGCCTTCCGACGCCTCGAACCCGTCCATCTCGACCAGCAACTGGTTGAGGGTCTGTTCGCGCTCGTCATTGCCATTGCCGAGGCCGGCACCACGATGCCGCCCGACCGCGTCGATTTCGTCGATGAAGACGATGCACGGGGCCGACTTTTTGGCCTGCTCGAACATGTCGCGCACACGGGATGCACCAACGCCGACGAACATTTCGACGAAGTCCGAGCCCGAAATGGTGAAGAACGGGACGCCCGCCTCCCCCGCAATCGCGCGGGCGAGC
>JAIXZV010000248.1 GCA_027489365.1 Sphingomonadales bacterium | reverse complement strand
CTGATCGAACCCTCGCTTCTTACAAACCTCCTCGCCATTCCGCGTTCATGAAATGCTGTGGGCACTGCCTCCGTCGGGCTGGCGCCTAGGCTGACACCGTCGCCGCTCGCGACGCAGCTCACCGAAAGAGGATGTCGTGGTAGAGAGCCTTCGTCTTCCGTAAGGTCGGCGTTGCAATCTCCCGCCGCGTTGTGAGCGTGTCGTATCGGTCCGGGTGCGGATGGCCGTAGCTGTTCCCCGCGGCATAGGAGAAGACGATGTCGCAAGGTCCGCCGGGCGTGACCGGCCAGTTGCGCAGCAGGGATCGTGTGCCGTTCCTCAACGGATATTTTGAACCGTGATGGTAGGCGACAAGCCCAGTGAGCGTTGTACCGGAGCTGCGAAGAGCCACGAAAAGAGGGACCTCGTCAAACGGCGCGTCGCCGGGGAGAAGTATGACCTGGCCAGCTCCTCCCGACGGCCGCAGAAGCGCGACGGCCACGCCTGTCCGATTGCAGTTCTCGTGAATGGACGGGGACGGCGAGGACTTTGCGATCTTCTGCCAGAGGATGACGTCACCGTTCAGCGCGCGGTACTCGAACACGGTCCCGACCCGCGCCTCGGGAATGCACCGCACCTTTTTAAGGTCAGCCGCGAACCGTACCGCGCGCGGAGACGTCACCTGCCGGGGCACCAGCCAGTTCACGGCTCTAGCAGCGTCGCCTTTTGGGCCGGTCGACCAATGGTCCTCGTCCCAGTGGGTCAACATGACGAGCGCGCCAGTCGACACCGGCAACATCCCGTCAATCTCGGCACGGCTTTTGCCCTCGAAGGGGTTCTCTTGCCTACCTCCATAGTCGAGTTGCAGGATGGTCCGGCCGGTCTCATTGAGGACCGCGATCGCGTCACCCTGTCCAACATCGTAGATGCGGGCGCCGCTGATCTCCCGCGCCCCAGCGACGGCCTTCGGCGCCTTGATGCTGGCGACATCGGCGCCGCCGATGCGCGCGCGCTCGAGCTTCCCGCTCACCGGCTAATTATGACATGTTGTTGGTCGCGGCGCTTCGTGGCTGCACGAACAGAATTGATGGCCCGAACTCGTTCGAGCTCCGACTGGGCAAGCTCCTCTTCCTGCTCCTCGGACGTGATGATCCTGACGTCGGTCGCATCGGGACCGTCATCGTCGTCCGGAGGCGGCGCGCCCGTGGGGCCCTCAGGCGCCTCGTCGAGGTCGGCGTCCGGAACGTGAGCCAGCGAAAAGATGTCGCGCAACGGTTCTTCCTCGCGCTGTGACAAGGCTCTGAGGATAAGGAGCCGACCGGACTCGAACTCGGGTTCCGCCGGGCGCTCGGCGTCCGGCTCTCCTATGAACACCGGCTCCCGAGCATCCAGGACACCGCCTGGCGACAGATTGAGCTGGAACCAGTGATGGAGGCGCATGGTCCGCTCGCGCCGGCTGCGCGCCGCAGGATCGTCAGCAGACCAGAACAAGTCAATTACCGGTACGGGAAAGCGCTTGAAGGCCTCCTGGAGGGCGGCACGACGCTGCCGGCGCCTGTTAGCTGAGCGAACCCCGTCAGGCGAGAGGCCAACGACTTCCTTCATCTCTTCGAACAAGGACGCGCGGATGCCACTGAAGCGCGCCCGCACGAACTTGCGGCCCAAGATAAGCGGCCGCGGCCGCAGCGTGCCAAGCCCGGGCGCCTCGACCGCGGTGTCCGGATACATCGTCGCCATCTCCTCAAGATAGGCGAGATAGGTGAGAATCTTTGGTGGTGCGGGTTCCGTCATGGGCTGACATGATAACAAGGACGGATGGCTAAGCACCAGCTACGCTAGGCGGCGTTTTCCGTGCTGCCCAAGATCATGCTGCAGAGGGAATGTCGGTCGACGCTGGCCGCGTCCTGCCTCAGTTGTAAGAGGGCCGGCCTGAAAGGAAGACCCGCACCGCAGCGAATGTGCGAGTATCATCAAGTTTCTGGAAGGTGAGAAATGGGTAGCGCGCAAGCGATTGGGGCGGCGGTCCGACACGATCGGGATCGGTTGGCCGGCGGTCGCGTCAACACTCTCGCGCCCGGCCGTAACGGGTGATACGTGGTCCGACTGTTCGTTGGGTAAGCAATAGAATCGGATCGTTGAAGGCCTTGTCTCCTCATGACCATCTCTGAGACCGGGACCGAAAAGCGGATTGCGCCGCTTCCGCCTTCGGCAAGACTGCGCGCCGATCGCCAGCTGTTGGCGGCAGTCGGGGCCGGCAAGTCGGTGCTTTTCCTCGATATCGAGACTACTGGGCTCAGCCGCTATTATGACAAGATTACCCTGGTTGGGTATCTGCTGGACGGCAATTATCGGGTCTATATCCAGGGCAATGATCCCCAGCCGCTGCTCGATGCGCTGGCCGCCGCAGACACACTCGTGACCTTCAACGGCACGCTTTTCGACGTGCCGTTCCTCCTCCAAACGTTCGAAGATGCCATCATTCCAACCACGCACGTCGATCTTCGGTATGCGGTGCGGCGAGTCGGTCTTTCGGGCGGTCAAAAGCTGCTCGAACAGATGCTTGGCATCGACGTCCGGAGCGGCCTTGAAGACATTGACGGCGCCGAGGCCGTTATCCTGTGGCACCGATATTTGCGCGGCGATCTCGACGCCCTCAACCTGCTGATCCGTTACAATCTAGCCGACGTCGAGGGCCTGCGCCTGTTGCTGGATCACGTCGTCGATCAGGTCGAGCATCGTGATCTTTGGATCGACGTGCCCCGGTTCGGCGCGATGTCGCCGCTACAGGGCTTAGTTGAAAACCTTACCCATATCGTCAGGCCGCCGGCGCTTCCTGATCGCGCGCGGTCATCCTTCCAGGACGTGTTTGGTGATCGCGCCGCAGCGCAAGCGACTATCGTCGGCATAGATCTGACCGGATCCGAGGGGAAACCGTCGGGCTTTTGCGTGTTGCGCGGATCTCACGCCACCACCAGCCTGATAGGCAGCGATGACGCGATGGTCGAGGCAATCCTTGCTGCCGCCCCAGCACTTGTCTCGATTGATTCGCCACTCTGCCTCCCGCGCGGGCGGTTGCACGCCGGAGATGACGATCCAGGGCGCAATCAATATGGGATCATGCGTGATAGCGAGCGAACGTTGAAGCGGCGGGGCATCAACGTTTACCCGTGCCTTTTGCCGAGCATGCAGAAATTGACCGCCCGCGGCATTTCCCTCGCCACAAGGTTGCGGAAGCTCGGTATTCCCGTGATTGAAAGCTATCCCGGCGCAGCGCAGGATATCATGGGTATCCCGCGAAAAGGGGCGGGGGTCGGATGGCTCCAGCAAGGTCTGTCCGAATTCGGAATCGAAGGTGCGTTTGTCGAAAAACTTCCGAGCCACGATGAACTTGATGCGATTACATCGGCACTGGTCGGCACGTTCCTGCTGGATGGCCAGTTCGAAGCGCTGGACGGCCCCGGGGAAAGCGCGTTGATTGTGCCGGACTTGAAAGCGGCGCCGTTGCCGCACGTCATCGGCCTGAGTGGACGAATTGCGGCGGGCAAGACCACCGCTGCCCGCATAATCGAGCGCAAAGGATTCGCCTACACGCGCTTCAGCTTGGTGATTGACGATGAGATCCGCGCCCGCGGGCTGGAACTCGACCGCCCAACGCGCCAGCAGATCGGGCTGGAACTCCATGAGCAGCGCGGCCAGGCCTGGTTATGTGAGCAGGCGTTGAAGCGGGTAGGTGACGCACATTGCGTCGTTGTTGATGGATTGCGCTGGCCGGAAGATCGCGCGTTCTTCGTCGAGCGTTTCGGCAATCGTTTCGTGCACCTGCATTTGAACGCGCCGTTCGGCATGCGCCTGGCGCGCGCTGGCGATGGGTCATCCGAACATCGCAGCGCCTTTGAAATTGCCGATGCACAACCGGTCGAAGCACGGATTGATGTATTGGAGCGATTTGCTTCACATTTCATCGAAAACGATTCGTCATTGGAGCAATTTGAGTTAGAAGTGGACCGCTTCGCGGAATCGGTCTCGGTAGGGACGAAATAATTTATGCCGGTGTCAGTCGTCGTTGGGGGACAATATGGATCTGAAGGCAAGGGCAAGGCCTCGCTTCATATTGCCCGCACCGACCCCGATGTTGCTGCTGTCGTAAGGGTTGGTGGCTCGAATTCCGGACATATCGGCGTAGCGCGGGACGGTCGCCATCTCGCCTTGCGGCAATTGCCAGCAGGCGCCATTGATGGCTCCAAGCATATCCTTATCCCGGCGGGCGCTTATATCGATGTCGATATCCTGCTGAGCGAAATCTCGCTGCTGGGTTATGATGCCGGCCGCCTTACGATCAGCCCGTTCGCGCATGTCATCACCCAAGCGCACAAGGACTGGGAAGCGCGGGCTGGGCTGCGCGACGCGCTGGGGTCAACTCAGTCGGGAACCGGCGCAGCCGTGCTTTCGCGCGTGGCGCGCGGCGCCAGTTCGCTCCCGACTGCCGTCCTGGCCGAGCATGTCGCACCGCTTGCGCCGTTTATCGGTGACACAGTTGCAATCGCGCGGGCAATGCTTGATCAAAGTCGCCGCATCGTCATCGAGGGCACCCAGGGTTTCGGTTTGTCCGCGCTTCATGCCGAGGCGTGGCCCAAGGCGACCAGCCGCGACACGACAGCCGGATCGTTCGTTGCCGAAGCGGGCCTTAGTCCGCTCGATGTCGATGATGTGACGCTTGTCCTGCGAACCTATCCGATCCGTGTTCAAGGCCGTCAGGCGGGCCCATTGCCTTACGAAACGAATTGGCAGGCGATTGCGAATGCGGTCGGCATCGAGCGCGATATGACCGAGTTCACGACGGTGACCAAAGCACCGCGTCGCGTCGGTCATTTCTCGGCGGACATTGTTCGCCAGGCAATCGCTGTCAATCATCCATCGCGGATCGTCCTCAACCATCTCGACTATGTTGATCCCATGGTCGCAGACGGCATCATGACAGCCACAGCTCGTGCGTTCGTCGAGAAGGCTAGCGCGGACATTGGCCATCCGATTGACTGGGTCGGCACTTCGCCCAGCGACATGGTCGATTGGCACCGGGCGGGTGCCTTGGCACACTGATCAGGCGCTGCGCGTTAGGTCGCAGTCGGTATCCAGATCCCAGCCCTGGGCAAGGAATCCCATTATGCGCTCTTTTAGGATGTGGGCGTGCCGGGGTTGAGCGATCACCCAAAGATGCCGGCAGGAACCACGGCGAAAGAGCAGTGGTGCGCTGAGCCCGATCCCGGGCAGGCGGTCGACGAATGCAGTTTGCAGCTTCGCGGTCTGAACGGTCGCGGGCGCTGTACGATTGAGGTGATTGTAAACAATGATCGATGCCCCAGTCGCCCAGGCGGCTTCAATCTCTTCCCAAAAAACATACTTTCCGGCGCGATAATCGCTTCGTTTGAGCGATGGGGTTTCAATGCCATTGTCGGGATCGAAGAATAGAAGGTCCGCAGCCTTCAGCGCGGCCAGACCCTCGCGGAACCAGCGAGCCCTGTAAGTTGCGCGCTCGACAGGTGAACCGGCCGTTGCGACCAGCGCTGAGTGATAGGATGTGCTCCGGGGAAGAAGGCCGGCGCGCTGAACCGCATCGACCGACCGCTGACCTGACGTCACGAGATTCTTCAGACGAGCATGCGTTTCAGGATCACGCTGTGCCATGATTGGATGCTGAAGATAGGCAATGTGCCTACCATCACCATTATGCCCTTCGTTAGGGAACAGATACCAGAGAACTCCAAGGTGCAACGGCGCGCGTTCGTCACCAGCGAGGGCGTTCAACAACGCATATTTGGCATAATCGCCGGCATCGCCAACATAGCGGTCCTGCATGGTCAGTTCGCACCCTTCACGTCGAAGTTTTCCTAGTTAATGGCAGTAGCGCAGCAACCTGTTGACGGGCTGCGGCATCGTCCACATGGTCATGTGCGTTTGAGCGGCAGCGTCCGGACCATAGCGAAAGGGGTTTCGGAAAAGGCGATGATTTTCAACAAAGCTAGCGGCCAGCGTGCAAAGGCAGCGTCGTCTGCGCCCACTGAAGCGGTGAAGCCTGAGACGGAACTTGTGTCCCGGGCGCAAGGCAAGTTGCTTGCCGACGCTTGGGTAAAAAAGCCCAGGGATCTGGACATCTCGGACACGCTCCTCAACTCGAAGGATATCCGCGCGGTAGTCGAGGCAACCGGTGTTGTCTCACCATTTTTTGTCGGCGGCGGTAGCAAGTCACGCCTCAAAAAGGCCGCTTATGAAGGCCGCATCGGAACGCGAGCCTATATCTTCCGGGACGCCAATGCCCCGGAGCGGATCTTTGACGATGCCAAGGACGATGCTCTGCTGGTTCCTAGTAACAGCATCGTTTTTGTGGAAAGCGATCTTGATTTTCGCATACCGGACTTCGTCGCGCTGAGGTTCAATCTGCAGATCCAGCACGTCCATCGGGGGCTGTTACTCGGAACTGGCCCACTCGTCGATCCCGGCTTCTGGGGAAAGCTCTGTATTCCCCTGCATAACCTGACGGATCAGGATTATTTGATCCCTAAAAGTGTCGGTCTCATTTGGCTTGAATTTACCAAGACGACACTGGCGCCGTCCGAGAGAGACGACGCGCGCGCGCCGTTGGCTAGCATGCCGAGCGACGAAAATGGTCACTGGGATATTGAAAAATTCTTGAACAAAGCTGCGACCCAGTTCAACGGCAACAAGGTTCCAATCAAAAGTTCGCTTCCGACAATGTTGCGAGCTGCGAACATCTCCGTTGAGAAGTCTGCGCAAGACGCGAAGTCAGCATTGGCTGAAGCTGAAAAACTCAAAAATATGAACTTCATCGCCATGGTTGCGGCGGCGGTCGGCTTGTGCGCCCTGGGACTGACGGCATCGGGATTTCTCTTCACGCTCCTAAACCGCAATGAAGATATCGCGGTTCGCCTCCAGGCCTCAACCGAGGCGGCTACGCGATCGATTGATGGGCATATCCAAGACGTCGCGCGCTATCAAACCGCGCCGGCCGAGAAGGCGCTGATAGTTCCGGCATTGCGTGCTGAGGTCGAAAGGCAGCGTCGTGATCTCGACGAGACGCGGCAGGAGCTTGTCCGCACACGCAAGGATGTCGAGGAACTGAAAGCACGCCTAGCCGCAGAGTCTTTGCGAAACTCCAAATAAGCGGCACGCGCAATCCTCCCGTCCGGTCGTTTGATGAAACGGAAGCAGAAGACCTCTTTTAATCTCGATCGCCTGAAAGCTGCCTGTCGGCAAGCGGCCCAAAAGCCGCCAAACCTAGTCGCAAGGACCCGCGCCTAACCGGCCTCTACGCCTTGCGGCGAAACTTGCCCTTGATCACTTTCCCGCCCGATCGAAGCTCGTCGAGATAATCGGACCACCACTGCGCCATGCGGACGCGCTCGGCCCAATGCGCGCCTCGATGGTAGGCGGCTCTCACCCGATCTCTTTCGGCATGAGCGAGCGCGCGTTCGATCGCGTCGGGGTGCCACAGGCCAGATTCATTCAAAAGGGTGCTGGCCATCGCCCGAAAGCCGTGGCTGGTCATCTCATCCGAGCCATAGCCCAACCGTCGCAGCGCCACATTCAAGGTGTTCTCGCAGATCGGGCGCTTCGTGGTGTGAAGGGCCGGAAACAAGAATTCTCCGGGTCTAGCGACGGCGCGCAGTTCGCGGAGCAGGTAAAGCGATTGCCGAGACAGCGGCACGGCGTGCGGCTGCTTCATCTTCATCCGCTCAGCGGGTACACGCCAGACACTGTCGGCGAAATCGATCTCGCTCCATTTGGCCTGACGCAGTTCACCTGGCCGAAGAAAGACGTGCGGCGCCAGTTTGAGCGCGCACATGGTCTCGGGACGCCCCTCATAGCCGTCGATGGCGCGCAGCAGCAACCCGACCTTGGCGGGTTCGACGATCGCCGCGTGATGCTTGGTCTTGGGGACGATCAGCGCGCCCCTGAGAATGTCGGCGGGATTCTGCTGGGTTCGTAGTGTCGCAAACGCGTAGCGAAAGACCCGGCCGGCAAACGACCTCAATCGGAGCGCGGTCTCGTAATGCCCGCGGCGCTCGATCCGCTTGAGCGCGGCGAGCAGTTCGTGCGGCGTGATCGAGGCGATCGGTCGATCCGCAATTCCCTTGAGCAGTTCCAGGAACCAGCGCGCCTTCTTGATCGTCGCGGGCGAGAGGCCCTCACGCTCCATTTTCAGGATGAACTCTTCGGCCACAACCTTGAAGGTGGT
>JAIXZV010000196.1 GCA_027489365.1 Sphingomonadales bacterium | reverse complement strand
TTTCGAGGCCGGGATTGTCACCCACCGTGCCGACGCCGCGGATGCGGGCCGAGGCGTTCGATTCGCTGCCGGTGGAGGAAATCAGCAGCGACGGCGCGAGCTGGTTGAGCGAGCGGATATCCGAACCGCCCGAATTCTGCAGCGAGGCCTGGCCGACGGCGGAGACGGCGATCGGCACGTTCGACAGGCGATCGGCGCGGCGCGTTGCCGTCACGACGATGTCGCCGCCGGTGTCTTGGACTTGCGCGGCTTCGGGCGCGGCGACTTCGGCGGGCGTGCCTGCCTGCGCGTCCGCCTGAGTCGTGGTCGGCGCGGTCTGCGCGAAAGCGGGGGCCGAAACGGCGATGGCGGCGACGGACAACAGGTACGCGGACTTACGCATTACAACACTCTCCAATTTTTTCGTTTTTATGGTATCGCCGCGCGCAATAGCCGTGCGGGCGAGCGCGTCCAGCAAAAATCATGTTTTAGAAGGCGTAACGGTTTCGGAGTGGTGCAATCGCGCCACACCAACTTCCCGAATCCGAAGATCGGGCATGGCCGAAACGACGTTACGTAAAGCTGGGGATTTGGCGCGAACGGGCGCGTTTCGCCGTGGCCATCGGCCACGGCGACGCACAGATTATTTCGGAGCGAGTACCATCAGCATCTGACGGCCTTCCATGCGCGGATAGGCCTCGACCTTGGCGGTCTCGGCGACATCGGCCTGGACGCGCTGGAGCAGGATCATGCCGAGCTGGCCGTGGCTCAGCTCGCGCCCGCGGAAGCGCAGCGTGATCTTGACCTTGTCGCCTTCGTCGATGAACTCGAGCACCTTCTTCATCTTGGTGTCGTAATCGTGATCATCGATGTTGGGACGCATCTTGATCTCTTTGATCTCCTGCGTCTTCTGGCTCTTGCGGGCGAGGTTGGCCTTCTTCTGCGCCTCGTACTTGAACTTGCCGACATCGAGGAACTTGGCGACCGGCGGATCGGCGTTGGGCGACACTTCGACCAGGTCGAGACCGACCTCGCGCGCCTGCTCCATCGCCTCGCGCGTGTACATCACGCCAAGATTTTCGCCGTCCTGGTCGATCACGCGGACCTTGGGCGACACAATGAATTCGTTGAAGCGAGGGCCGTTCATCGGCGGCGCCTGGCGGGTCATGGGAGGACGGATAGGTGAAGCTCCTGTCGTTGTTAATGGGGGTATATAGGCGTTTTCGCGCGATTTTGAAAGATCAGTCGAGCGTATCAAGCCGAATAGCAACTTCGGGCAGCAACAAGGCGGTTACCGTGTCGTGCGCCTCATATTCCTCGACGCCTGCATAACCCGTAGCACCCGGCGCGCGGTGTACGCGAATCGTCTGACGGACGGCATCCACTACCCAATAATCGCGCACCCCGTGGCAGGCATAGAGCGGGGCCTTTACCCGGAGGTCATACCCGAGCGAACTGTCCGACACCTCGATCAAAAGCAGCAAATCGGGACCACGCATCGCGCGCGGCAAACCACCCTTGGGCCAGACCGCCAAATCAGGCTCGACCAGTATATCGTTCGCCAGCGTGACAGACGCCTCTACAAACAGTCGCGCATCCTCGCGCAGGACAGGCACCAACGCCCGGATCAAGCGCGATGCCATGATCGAGTGCCAATCGGCCTTTGCCGCCGCCATAGGCACGATCTCCCCCTCGATCAGCTCGAAACGGTCGTTCTCGGCAAACACCCCCGCCGCGGTCAGGTCATAAACCTGATCGACCGTGAGCCGCGCGGGCATGATCCCTTTCCGGATGTTCTGGAAGACCGTCATCCGGCGAGATTAGCACAAATCCGGCGGAGTCGCATCCCGGACGAGCATCGCGATCGCGTCGTCGAGGGTCAGGAATTGCTGTCGGTCGCTGCCCAATTGGCGCAGCGCGACCTTGCCTTCCTCGGCTTCGCGCTTGCCGACGACGAGTAGGTTGGGAACCTTCGCGACCGAATGTTCGCGGACCTTATAGTTGATCTTCTCGTTGCGCAGGTCGGTTTCGACGCGGAGCCCCGCCGCCGCCAGTTTCGCGGTAACCTCGCGCGCATAATCATCGGCATCGGACACGATCGTCGCGACCACCGCCTGCACCGGCGACAACCACAGCGGGAAGCGCCCGGCATGATGTTCGATCAGGATGCCAAGGAAGCGTTCGAACGTGCCGAGAATCGCGCGGTGGAGCATCACCGGACGGTGGCGTTCGCCATCCGCGCCGACATAGCTTGCGTCGAGTCGTTCGGGCAGCACGCGGTCCGACTGGATCGTGCCGACTTGCCAGGTCCGACCGATCGCGTCGGTCAGATGAAATTCCAGCTTCGGCGCGTAGAAGGCGCCCTCCCCCGGCAATTCCTCGAACTTGGCCTTGATCGAGTCGCTGAGCTTCGATCCGAGCACCGCCTCGCGCAGTTCGGCTTCGGCCTGGTCCCACATTTCATCGGTGCCGAAGCGGGCATCGGGGCGGAGTGCGAGCTTGACCGCATACTCCTCGAACCCGAGATCGCGGTAGACACTGTCGAGCAGTTCGCAGAATTGCTGGACCTCGGCGACCAATTGATCCTCGCGCACGAAGAGATGCGCGTCGTCCTGCGTGAATTGCCGCACGCGCATGATGCCGTGCAGCGCGCCGTGCGGCTCGTTGCGGTGGCAGCAGCCGAATTCGGCCATGCGGATCGGCAGGTCGCGATACGATTTGATCCCCTGCCGGAAAATGAGGACGTGCGCCGGGCAGTTCATCGGCTTGAGCGCCATCAGATCGGCGGTGCCGCTGAAGATTGCCGCGTCATCCTCGGTATTCGGAATCTCGTCGGGGACGACGAACATATTCTCGCGGTACTTGCCCCAATGACCGGACTGCTCCCATTGGCGGGCGTCCATCAATTGCGGCGTCTTCACTTCCTGATAGCCCGCCGCATCGAGGCGGCGGCGCATATACGCCTCAAGCTGACGCCACAGGATGAAGCCCTTGGGATGCCAGAAGACCGAGCCCTGCGCTTCGGACTGGAGGTGGAACAAGTCCATTTCCTGCCCGATCTTGCGGTGATCGCGCTTGGCCGCTTCCTCCAGCATCGTCAGATGCGCATCGAGCTGCTTCTTGTTGAGCCAGCCGGTGCCGTAGATGCGGCTGAGCATCGCGTTCTTCTGATCGCCGCGCCAGTACGCACCCGAGACGCGCGTCAGCTTGAACGCGTTGGGATCGAGCTTGCCGGTCGAGGCGAGGTGCGGGCCGCGGCACATGTCGAGCCAGGCGTTCTCACCCTTGCCGGCCCTATAGACCGTCAGTTCCTCGCCCTCGGGCAGTTCGGCGGCCCATTCGGCCTTGAAGGTCTCGCCCTCGGCCTGCCAGCGCGCGATCAGATCGGCGCGGCTCCACACTTCGCGGATCAGCGGCTCGTCCTTCGCGATGATCTTGCGCATCTCGGCTTCGATTGCCGGAAGGTCCTCATCGGTGAAGGGGCGGTCCTTGGGCGCGAAATCGTAATAAAAGCCGTCGTCGGTCGAGGGACCGAAGGTGATCTGCGTGCCCGGAAACAGCTTCTGCACCGCTTCCGCCAGGACATGCGCATAATCGTGACGGGCGAGTTCGAGCGCGTCGACCTCGTCCTTCGCCGTCACCAGCGCGAGCGCGGCGTCGCCCTCGAACGGGCGCATGATGTCGCGCAGTTCGCCATCGACGCGCGCGGCGATCGCTGCCTTGGCGAGGCCCGGCCCGATCGCGGCCGCCACATCGGCCGGGGTAGTCCCCGGGGCTACCTCACGGACGGAACCGTCGGGCAGCGAGATGCGGAACAGGGCAGACATTGGGATCGGGCTTTCGAACGTCTATGGGAGAGGTCCGCTTACGCCGAGCCCCGGCGTGGTGGCAAGCGCCGCGCTGATCACATATCGACTTGCTCGGGGCCGGCGGCACCAGGATTGGCGGGTGGGAGTTGCGTCGCTTGCCCGGCACTCGGGTCAACCGAGGGCTCGCCGGGGGCGGTTGACGGCATCTGCCCCTGCGCCGCCGGTTGCGACTCCGGCGTGTTGGCACTGGGCTTGGGTGGCTCCACCTGCATTTGCGGCAAGGTCTTCATCAGATCCGGCCCGGCACGCAACTGCACGCTTTCCCAGTTGAACGGCCGGCCGCGCAACGTCGAATCGACTTGCTCGATCATCGCGATGCGCGCGAGATCGCTCGCCTTCGCAGCCGCACCGTCCGCCCCCGCTTCGCCGCCGTCGCACGCGACATCGACTTGCGTCCGCGCCGGATCGAGCGGGACAAGCGTCGCGGTGCAGGTGATCGTGGCGTGCGCACTCGACCCGGTCCAGCTGATCGATTTCGGCTCGACCGCGGCCTTGGTGATGTCGAGCGTCCCCAGCGGGCCTTGCGGGCCGGCGGGGATGTCCATCTGATCGAGAATGGCGAAAATCGTCGCGGGGGTCGCGGCATAGATATTGGCAGGCGCGGCGGCCGAGCACGCCTGCAGCGCGGCCAGGCACAACAACGCGGCCATGCTCAAAACGGTCTTCATCGGCGCGCGCTCTCCAAGCCAGTGCGGTGTGCGTCGCACGGGCAGCGTTAAAGGCGCGTTATCGCTTTGCCGCCGGGGCTGTACGACGCTGTGCGCCTTCCTATCTTAGCCGTCTGGGATGGATGAGGGATGCGATGCTAGTCGGTTTGTTGGTGGCGATCATCGTGACGCTGCGGTGCTGGCCGGAGACGGCGGCGGCACGCTGGATTGAGCGCACGGTGATCGATGCGACGCGGGCGCGCCTTGCGATGCTGGAGCGGCGGCACATCATCCTGCTGCTGCTGATCCCGATCATGCTGGTTGCCGGGGCGGAGATGCTGGCGATGCTGGGCTCGACCGATCTGGCGATGCTCGTGATGCTCGATATGGCGAGCTATATCGACATCGTGGTGACGGGCGCGGTCGTGGCGACGGCGACGCGGATCGGAGCGGGGGTACGCGCGGTTCGGGCCGTCGTCCTGCCGCGTCGCGCCGGGCGGGCGCGCAGGACGCGGTCGGCGCGGGCGCCACTGCCGCCAGCGAATGACGACGAAGATCGAGCGGGATTCTTGCGCGCGGCCTAAGCCACGCCGAACGGCACCACGTGATTGTTCGCGCCGTGTTCGACCGCCGCGCGGCCGAGATAGGGCACGCCCATCTCGCCGCACCAGCGCGTGATCATCGTCTCCAGCGTTTCGCCCCAGGGTGGATCGTTGGGCTGAATGTCACTCACTTGGCCCAAGCGCACGCCCGCCAGCCCCTTCAACTGCGTGGCGTGCGCCATCGTGAACAGCATCCGGTCGATCCGGTAGAGCGGTTCGGAGACATCCTCGATCAGCAGAACGTGATCGGTCAGATCGGGCAGCCACGGCGTGCCGGTCAGCGCGGTGAGGATCGCGAGGTTGAAGGCGGCGGCGGGGCGGCCCTTGAACGCGGCGTCGAGGCCGGGGTCGAGCGCCGCGCGGTCTTTGTTCACGAGCCAGCGCAAGCTTCGGGCAAAGGCGGTGCCGCCGTCGCCGCGCGTCACGTCGCCCACCATCGGGCCGTGGACCAGGTGCCCGATCTTGGCGGCATAGAGAGCGCCGAGCAGAAACCCCATGTCGGAGTAACCGAGATAGGTTTTCCGACGCGCGGCGGGGCCGAGTAACGGCATGACGGTGTGGAGGATGCGGTTCGAGCCGTAGCCGCCGCGTGCGAACCAGATCGCGTCGATCGTGGGATCGTTCGCCATTTCGAGAAAGGCCGCAGCACGCGCCGCATCGGGGCCGGCGAAATGCCCTTCGGACAAAAAGCATTGCGGGTGGAAGACGAGATCGACCGAGGGCATCGCCACCGCCGTCAGCCCCAGCGCGCGCGCCGCCAGCGCTTCGTCGATGCCGCGTGCGGGTGCCACTACGCCAATCTTCACCTTTAACCCCCGTTCGCTTCGAGCCCTTCGGCTGGCTGGCAAGCCAGCCGCTCAGGACGGGCTTCGGTCCAACGGACCGAAGTCGAGAAGCCATCCCGTCCCAATGTTCCTCGACTTCGCTCGAAACGAACGGAAGGGGTGGCGATTTCCTGTGTGCCGCGATAGCGCGGGGAGATGAGCGACGGCAAATCCTACTTTTTTGTCGGGATCGGCGGCAGCGGCATGATGCCGCTGGCGATGATCCTGGCCGGGCGCGGGGCGAGCGTGGCGGGATCGGACCGGACGCTCGACCGTGGCGCGCTGCCCGCGAAATTCGCCGATCTTGCCGCCAAGGGCGTGACGCTGTTTCCGCAGGACGGATCAGGCGTCACATCGGCCGCGCAGATCGTCGTCGCCTCGGCTGCAGTGGAGGCGAGCGTCGCCGATATCGTCGCGGCGGAGCGGGTTGGCGCGGCGCGGATGAGCCGGGCGGAATTGCTCGCGAGCCTGTTCAACCAGAGCGTGCTGCCGATCGGCGTGGCGGGCACGAGCGGCAAATCGACCGTGACCGGCATGATCGGCTGGATCCTCCATGCCTGCGGGCGCGACCCGACCGTGATGAACGGCGCGGTGATGAAGAATTTCGCGAGCGCCGACGCGCCGTTTGCCAGTGCTTTGGTCGGTGGCGGGGCGGCATTCGTCAGCGAGGTGGACGAAAGCGACGGATCAATCGCTTTGTATCATCCGAAGATCGCGGTGCTTAACAACGTCAGCCTCGACCATAAATCGCTTGAGGAACTGCGGGCGTTGTTCGGCGCTTTCGCGGGCAAGGCGGAGACGACCGTGCTCAACATCGCGGATGGCGAGACGGCTGCGCTGGCGGCGACGCTTGATGCGGCGACGCTGGTGACGTTCGCGGTCGAACAGAATGCCGATCTGAGCGCGCGCGATTTGCGACCCGAGCCCTTTGCGATCGGCTTTGATTTGGTGGCGGAAGGCGTGAAGCATCCCGTGCGGCTCTCGGTTCCGGGCCAGCACAATGTCTCGAACGCGCTGGCGGCGCTGGCGGCGGCGCGCGCGGCGGGGATTCCGCTTGGCGAGGCGATCGGCGCGATCGAGGGCTTTACCGGGCTGAAGCGCCGCTTCGAGTTGGTCGGCGAAGCGCATGGCGTCAGCGTGATCGACGATTTCGGGCATAACCCCGACAAGATTTCGGCGACGCTCGCGACGCTGCACGCCTTTCCGGGGCGGTTGCTCGTGCTGTTTCAGCCGCATGGCTATGGGCCGCTCAAGGTGATGCGGCATGAACTCACCGCGATGTTCCGGGGAGCGCTCGGCCCGGATGACGTGCTCGTCCTGCCCGATCCGGTCTATCAGGGCGGCACCGTCGCGCGCGAAGTGACGAGTGCCGACATTGTCGCGGAGATCGGCACGCAGGCGCATCATATCGCCGACCGCGCCGAGGCTGCGGCCTGGATCGCCGCGCAAGCGCGCAGTGGCGACCGGATCGTGGTGATGGGCGCGCGCGACGATACGCTCAGCCAGCTGGCCGCCGACATGCTGCCACAAATCGCCCCTAAAATAGCGTAACGTAAGAAGGAGCCGATCCCATGTTCCGCCGCCTGTTTCTCGATCACCCCGCCTCGGTCGGCGAGAGCTATGCCGAGCATTTCGGCGTCGCGACGCGCTTTGGCATGACGATGATCGGTGCGGGGATCGCGGGCGTCATCCACGGCTTCCTGCCCTTCGCGTTCAAGACCACCGGGAGCAGCACCGTGATGCGGCTCAACAAGCAGATCGTCGACAAGCGCGCCGCGGTGATGGCGGATGAAACGCAGCGGCGGACGGTGGAATACGTTATTTAAACAATCCTCCCCCTTCAGGGGGAGGGGGACCGCTCGGCTTCTTCAGCCGAGTGGTGGAGGGGGCGTGCAACAAGCGCTCCGCTCGCGGAGAGCCCCCTCCACCGTTCGCTAAATGCTCACGGTCCCCCTCCCCGTTCCGGGGAGGATTTATTGCCCGAACAGGGCGCATTCAGCTAAAGCCCCCCCATGCTCCGCATCACCGAACTCCGCCTGCCGCTGCACCATGCGGACGAGGAATTGCCCGCCGCGATCCGCAAGCGGCTGCGCATCACGCCGCGCGACATGGTGCGTTTCGCGATTGCCCGCCGCGCGCACGACGCGCGCGACAAGAGCGACATCCAGCTCGTCTACACGATCGATGTGACGCTGCGCGACGAAGCGCCGGTGCTTGCGCGGATGAAGAAGGACCGCAATGTCCAGCGCACGCCCGATACGTCGTACAAATTCGTCACCAAAGTTTCCGACTATCAGGGCCCGCGCCCGGTGGTGATCGGCGCGGGGCCGTGCGGGTTGTTCGCCGGGCTGATCCTCGCGCAAATGGGGTTTCGCCCGATCATCCTCGACCGCGGCAAGGTGGTGCGCGAACGGACCAAGGACACCTGGGGCCTGTGGCGGCGCGGCGTGCTCAACCCCGAAAGCAATGTGCAGTTCGGCGAGGGCGGTGCCGGCACCTTTTCCGACGGCAAGCTCTACAACCGGATCAAGGACCCGCGCCATCTCGACCGCAAGGTGCTGATCGAGTTCGTGAAAGCCGGCGCCCCGCCCGAGATCCTGACCGAGGCGCATCCGCATATCGGCACCTTCCGCCTCGTCACAATGGTCGAATCGATGCGTGCGACGATCGAGGCGCTGGGCGGCGAATATCGCTTTGAGACGCGCGTCGATGGGGTGGATGTCGCGACCGACGCGGCGGGCACACGCCGGATGCGCGGGCTGCATTTGCATGGTGGCGGCTATCTGGAGGCGGAGCAGGTCGTGCTAGCGGTCGGGCATAGCGCGCGCGACACGTTTCAGATGCTCCACGACGGCGGCGTGTTCGTCGAGGCCAAGCCTTTCTCGATCGGCGTGCGGATCGAACACCCGCAATCCTGGATCGACCGCGCGCGCTTCGGCCCCAATGCGGGCAATCCGATCCTCGGTGCGGCGGAGTATCACATCTCGCACCACGCGAAGAACGGGCGGACGGCGTACAGCTTCTGCATGTGTCCCGGCGGAACGGTGGTGGCGGCGACTTCCGAGGAAGGCCGCGTCGCGACCAACGGGATGAGCCAATATTCGCGCAACGAACGCAACGCCAATTCCGGCATGGTCGTCGGGATCGACCCGACGCGCGATTATCCTGACGGGCCGCTCGCGGGGATCGCGCTGCAGCGCCAGATCGAGGAACGCGCGTTCGTGGCCGGCGGATCGAACTATAACGCCCCCGCGCAATTGCTCGGCGATTTCCTCGCCGGACGCGCCTCGACCAAGCGCGGCAGCGTGACGCCGTCCTATCGCCCCGGCGTGACGATGACCGACCTCTCGCTGTGCCTGCCCGAGTTCGCGATCACCGCGATGCGCGAGGCGCTGGTGCAGTTCGGCCGCGAAATTCCGGGCTACGACCATCCCGATGCGGTGCTGACCGGCGTCGAAACGCGCACTTCCGCCCCCGTCCGCATCACCCGCGGCGACGATTTCCAGAGCCTCAACACGGTGGGGCTGTACCCGGGGGGCGAGGGTGCGGGCTATGCCGGGGGGATTCTGTCGGCGGCGGTCGATGGCATCAAGGTAGCGGAGGCGGTGGCGCGGGCTGTATAGCGTCCTTGACAGACAAGCGACCTTGACTGTAAAGCTTCCTTCACTGATTCGAAAGGGAGCTTTACATGCCGCGCAGGTCTGCGATCCGCCGCTATAATGTTCGGGTGCTGTGGCTCAGTCTGCTCTACACCGTCCTGCTGTGCAGCGCGGTGTATGGCTTCAACCGGCATCTGCTGACCGGGCCGGTCGCCTGGATCGCCGGGATCCTGCCCGCGCTGCCGATCATCGGCATCTTCGTCGCGATTGGGCGCTATCTGATCGAGGAGCAGGACGAGTATCTGCGGATGCTGATGGTGCGCCAATCGCTATGGGCGAGCGGCTTTGCCCTGAGCATCGCGACGCTGTGGGGGTTTCTCGAGGCGTTCGACCTCGTCGGGCATATCGAATCCTATTACGTCGCGGTGCTGTGGTTCGGCGGACTCGGGCTCGGCGCGCTTGCAAACAAGTTGACGATGGAACGCGGCGCATGAGCCGCGATCATGATTCCGCCGAATGGGCCTATGTCCGCCGCGTTATCCCCACAATGATCGTCTATCTCGCGCTGATCGTCGCGCTGCCGTTCCTGATCTATTGGCTGCGGCCGCATGGACCGGCGCTGTGGCTGATCGCGTTGCTGCCCGCGGTGCCGCTGTCGCTGGTGTTCTGGTTCTACGGGCAATTCTTCATCGAGCTACGCGACGAATACATCAGACTGCTCGAAATCCGCAAAGCGCTGATCGCGACCGGGATCGTGATGATGGCGGCGACGGCGTGGGGCTTTCTGGAGAGCTATGCCGGTGCGCCGCACGTGCCGCTGTTCGCGGTGCCGCTAGCGTGGTTCCCGTGCCTGGGGATCGGGGCGCTGATCGTCGCGCGGGGCGAGCGGAGGGCGATGCGGTGATCAACCGCCTCAAGGTGCTGCGTGCCGAGCGCAACTGGAGCCAGGGCGATCTGGCCGACCGGCTCGAAGTGTCGCGGCAAAGCGTCAACGCGATCGAGACCGGGCGGTATGACCCGTCGCTCCCGCTCGCCTTCCGCATCGCCGAATTGTTCGAGCTTCCCATTGAAGAGATTTTCGTCAGCCCGTCGAAGGAGAAGGACGCGTGAAATATCTGGCCCTGCGCATCGCCGCCGCCGCACTCGCGCCGCTGGCGGTGCTCAATCCCCAGGCGGCTTGCGCAACCGATACGCAAAAGTATGGACACGCCGCCATCAGCGGGTCGGTTGAGATCACCCAACTCGACCGCATTTCGATCACCTCGGTGGGGAAAGGTCCGGCAATCGTCTTGATCCCCGGCCTCGCCTCGCCGCGCGCGGTGTGGGATGGGGTGGTGCCGGATCTGGCCAAGACGCACCGCGTGCTGGTGGTGCAAGTCAACGGTTTCGGCGGCGATGATCCGCGCGCCAATTTGAAGCCGGGGATTCTCGACGGGATCGTCGCCGAGCTCGACGGCTATGTGATGCGCAACAAGCTCGGCAAGGTTACCGTGATCGGCCATTCGATGGGCGGGCTGGTCGGCATGATGCTGGCGCACGCGCATCCGGGCGATGTCGAGCGGTTGTTGATCGTCGACTCGCTGCCGTATTTCGCGGTGTTGATGGCACCCCCGGGCGTCGATCCGACCCCGGCGATGGTCGCGCCGCAAGCCGCCCGGATGCGCGACGGCCTTGCCGCCAGTTACGGCAAGCCGCTGAGCGACGCGGCGGTCGCGGCGCAGACGCGCGGGCTGGCGATCAAGCCCGAGAGCGTCGTCACGATGACGGCCTGGGCGCGCGCCGCCGATGTGCGCGTGACGGCGCAAGCGATGTATGAGGATCTGACGACCGATCTGCGCCCGGTGCTGGGGACGATCACGACGCCGATGACCTTGCTCTATCCGTGGAACGCCGCCGGGCCGACCAAGCCGATGGCCGACGCCTTCTACCGCAAGCAATATGCTGCGGCACCGAACATCCGCTACGTCGATATCGGCGATGCGGCGCATATGGTGATGCTCGACCAGCCTGAGGCGTTCAAGGCGGCGGTGCTGGCGTTCGTCGAGCAGAAGTAACGGCTCCATATTTTCTAGCACCACCCCGGCGAAGGCCGGGGCCCAGTGGCGACCGGGTAGCGGCAGGCGAAGCGCTTGATCTGTGAAACCTGCGCGACTGGGCCCCGGCCTTCGCCGGGGTGGTGCGCGAGCAATCGATGTCGCCGCTTCCCCGCCCCTGCCCCGCGCGCTAAGTCGAGGGCATGACAGACGCCCCCGCCGCACCCGCCCGCCCCGCGCTCGCCTATCACCTGACCCCCGGCACCGGCCCGACGGTCGTGTTCCTGCCTGGCTATGGTTCGGACATGGAGGGCACCAAGGCGCTGGCGCTGGAAGCGTGGGCGAAGCAAGCGGGCCGCGCCTATCTGCGCTTCGATTATGGCGGGTGCGGGCATAGCGAAGGAAGGTTTGAGGACCAGACGTTGACTGGTTGGCGCGACGATGTCGTGACGATGCTCGATCAGTTGGTCGATGGGCCGGCGGTGCTGGTCGGATCGTCGATGGGCGGCTGGCTGATGCTGCTGGTCGCGCGTGACCGGCCGGAGAAGGTCGCCGGGCTGGTCGGCATCGCCCCCGCGCCCGATTTCACCGACTGGGGCTTCACCGTCGAGGAGAAGCTGACGCTGCTGTCCGAAGGACGGCTCGAACGCGTCGGGCGCTATGCCGATCTGCCGATGGTCTATACCCGCGCCTTCTGGCAATCGGGCGAGGCCAATCGCGTGATGTTCACCGGGCTACCGATTGATGTACCGGTACGGCTGCTGCAAGGCATGGCGGACAGCGACGTGCCGTGGAACCGCGCGGTGCGGCTGGCCGAGCTGCTGCGTTCAGCCAATGTGCAGGTGCAGTTGATCAAGGACGGCGACCACCGCCTGTCACGCGATGCGGACCTCGCCGCGCTGATCGCCGCGGTAGAGGATGTGATGCGCGCTTTATGATCCTGCTGTTCTTGCTTGCCCAGGCCGCCACCGCGATCGGCCCGACCGCGCCGATCCAGGACCGTTACGAACATTGCCTCGACCGCGCCAAAAGCAACCCGACGGCGGCGGAGGCCGAGGCAAGCCAGTGGCAATTGGCGGGCGGCAGCTTCTTCGCGAGCCAGTGCCTCGGCATGGCCTATGCCAATGAAGCGCGCTGGTCTGCCGCTGCCGCTTCGTTCGAGAATGCCGCGCGCGCGGCCGAGAAAGCGGGCGATACGCGCGGGGCGAATTACTGGGCGCAGGCGGGCAATGCCTGGCTTGCGGCAGGCGACGCGGCCAAGGCGCGCAGCGCGCTCGACGCGGCAATCTCCGGCGGGACGCTCAAAGGGCTGCCGCTGGGCGAGGCGCATCTCGACCGGGCACGCGCAATGGTCGCCAGCGACGATCCCGAGGGCGCGCGCGAGGATTTGAACCGCGCGCTGACCGAAGTGCCGAGCGATCCGCTCGCGTGGCTGCTCTCGGCGACGCTGGCGCGGCGCGAAAATCAAGTGGTGCGTGCGAAAACCGACATCGCCGAGGCGCTGCGCCTTGGGGCGGACGACCCGGCGGTGCAGCTCGAAGCGGGCAATATCGCGGCGCTGGCGGGCGACGAAGCGGGCGCGCGTGCGGCGTGGCGCGAAGCGGTGACGCTGCGCCCCGACAGCGCGGCGGGAAAGGCGGCGGCGGCGGCGCTCAAGCAGTTCGACGCCAAGCCATAATCGCTTTTGATATCGTTCGATCGCGCCATCGCACTGGCGTGGGACGGTCACCGCGCCTATCTGGGCCAAGACCGCCGACAGGAGCCGCGTGACTGATGAAATACCTCCACACGATGATCCGCGTGACCGAT
>JAIXZV010000216.1 GCA_027489365.1 Sphingomonadales bacterium | reverse complement strand
TCTGTTGATGACGCTGCCGGAGTTGGTGCTGGCGGTTGGCGCGATTGCGCTGATGCTGGTCGCGGCATGGGGTGGGCAGGGCTCGACCAAGCTGGTGTCCTGGGCCTCGGTCGCGGTGCTGATCGGCGCGGGGATCGCGCTGACGGGGCCTGCGTCGAGCGGTGGCGCGGCGTTTGGCGGGTTGTACCGCGCGGATGCGTTTGCGAGCTTTGCCAAGGTGCTGATCTATGGCGCGTCGGCGGTGGCGATCATCATCGCGCCGCGCTTCTTCGCCGCCGGAAGCGGTGACGCGCTCCGCCCCGAATATCCGGTCCTGATCCTGCTGTCGGCGGCGGGCATGGGGATGATGGTGTCGGCGGGCGATTTGCTGACGCTGTACGTCGGCCTCGAACTGCAGAGCCTGGCAGCATACGTGCTGGCGAGCTTCATGCGGCGCGACACGCGTTCGGCCGAGGCGGGTCTGAAGTATTTCGTGCTCGGTGCGCTGGCGAGCGGGATCCTGCTGTACGGCATCAGCCTCGTCTACGGGTTCAGCGGGACAACGCTCTTCTCGTCGATTGCGACCGCCTATGGCGCGGGGCATTCGCTCGGGCTGACCTTCGGGCTGGTGTTCGTGTTTGCCGGGCTCGCTTTCAAGATCAGCGCGGTGCCGTTCCATATGTGGACGCCAGACGTGTATGAAGGCGCGCCGACGCCGGTGACGGCGTTCTTCGCCTCCGCGCCCAAGGTGGCGGCGATTGCCTTGTCGGTGCGCGTTGCGGTCGAGGCGATGGGCCCGGCGACCGACCAGTGGCGGCAGATCGTGATCTTCGCGTCGCTCGCGTCGATCATCTTCGGCGCTGTCGCGGCGATCGGGCAGAGCAATATCAAGCGGCTGCTCGCCTATTCTTCGATCAACAATGTCGGCTTCGTGCTGGTCGGGCTTGCGGCGGGAACGCAGGAGGGCGTTGCGGCGACCTTGTTCTACCTAGCGATCTACGTCGTGATGACGCTGGGCAGCTTCATCATCGTGCTGCAGATGCGCGATGCGGAAGGGCATCCTGTCGAGACGATCGCGAGCCTCGCTGGCCTGTCGCGCTCGCGGCCGGGTCTGGCGCTGGCGATGGCGATCTTCATGTTCTCGCTCGCCGGCATTCCGCCGCTGGTCGGGTTCTTCGCCAAGCTGGCGGTGTTCACCGCGGCGGTCCATGCCGGGCTGTATCCGCTCGCCGTGGTCGGTTTCGTGGCCTCGGTAATCGGTGCCTATTATTATCTGCGCGTCATCAAGGTGATGTATTTCGATGCGCCGGGTGAAGCCTATTCGGGCCGCGCCACGCCGGTCGAGGGCGGGCTGATCGCGGTGATGGCGGTTGCCGTTTCGCCGGTCGGCTGGATCGCGCTGGGCACGCTCGGCGTGTGGACCAGCACGGCGGCGAGGGCGCTGTTCTGAGCGAGCGCGTGCGGACCGTCGCCGAGACGGGGTCGACCAACGCCGATATGCTTGCGCTTGCCGGATCGGGCATTGCCGAGGGCATATGGCTGCGCGCCGAGCGGCAAAGCGGCGGGCGCGGGCGGCAGGGGCGGGTGTGGGCCTCGCCGGTCGGTAATTTTTATGGATCGACGGTGGTGCGGGTGCGCGGCGGTGATCCTTCGCCTGCGACGCTGGCGCTGGTCGCTGCGGTGGCGTTGGAAGAGGTTATTCGCGTCTATCTTCCCGATGTGGGGGAGGGGTTATCCATCAAATGGCCCAACGACCTTCTCCTCGACGGCGCGAAGCTATCCGGCATCCTGCTCGAACGCGCGGGCGACGCGGTGGTCGTGGGCATGGGCGTGAACCTGGCGCATCACCCGGACGACACCGACCGGCTCGCAACCAGCCTCGCGGCAAATGGCGTTACGCCGGACCCGAGCGACTTCGCCGAAACGCTGGCCGATGCGTTCGCGCGCTGGGTCGGCGTCTGGCGCGGGCAGGGGCTCGGCCCCGTTCGCGCCCGCTGGCTGGAGCGCGCGCACCCGATCGGCACCGCACTCACCGCGCGGCTCCCCGATGGCAGTGCGACCGACGGACTGTTCGGCGGGCTCGATCTGGACGGGGCGCTCAACCTGCGCTTGGCGGATGGCACCACGCGTGTCATTCACGCGGGCGACGTGTTTTTGCTATAGATTTCTTCACCCGTTCGCCCTGAGCCTGTCGAAGGGCTGTCCTTCTGACGGACCAAGCAAGGCAGTGCTTCGACACGCTCAGCACGAACGGACAGGTAAAGGTCATCACCCAATGCTGCTCGCCATCGACGCCGGCAACACCAATGTCGTTTTCGCACTGCTGGAGGGCCGCGAGATCAAGGCGCGCTGGCGCATCGCCACCGATCCGCGTCGCACGGCCGACGAATATGCCGTGTGGCTCAGCCAGTTGCTCACCCTCGAAGGCTATGACCGGAGCCAGGTGAACGGCGTCATCATCGCCACCGTCGTGCCGCGCGCGCTGCACAATCTGCAGACGCTGGCGCGCAAATATTTTAACAGCGAGCCGTTGATCGCGGGCGAGCCGCCGGTCGAATGGGGCATGGCGCTCGACGTGCTCGAACCCAGGAGTGTCGGCGCGGACCGTGCGGTGACGATGATCGCCGCGCACGCCATCCATAAGGGCGATCTGATCGTGATCGATTTCGGCACCGCGACCACGCTCGATGTGGTGGATTACACCGGTGCGTATAAGGGGGGCATCATCGCGCCCGGCATCAATCTGTCACTCGACGCGCTCGTCACCGCCGCCGCGAAGCTGCCGCGCATCGCGATCGAGGCACCGGCCGATACCAGCGTGATCGGGCGCGATACCGTCAGCCAGATGCAGATCGGCATCTTCTGGGGCTATGTCGCGATGATCGAGGGCCTCGTCGCGCGGATGAAGGCGGAGGTCGGACGGCCGATCACCGTCGTCGCAACCGGCGGCCTCGCGATCCTGTTCGAACAGCATACGACGATGTTCGACGCGGTCGAACCCGATCTTACCATTCAGGGGCTGGCGATTCTGTGGGATCGCGCCCATATGGGGGCCTAGAGTCAGCGTGTGCGCGCCCGCCAAAGTCTAGGCTACGCGGTGCCCCGCTTCCCCGATCTCTACGAAATCAAGCGCTTGAGTGCGCAACCCTTGGCCCGCGAGTCCCGCGAGGCCGCATGTGAAAGAACGAGACCTACGTGACCAAACCCAAGAACGAGCTCCTTTTCCTGGCCCTGGGCGGGTCGGGCGAGATCGGCATGAACGTCAATCTCTACGGCTGTAACGGCAAGTGGATGATGGTCGATTGCGGCATCACCTTCGCCGATCCGCAATATCCCGGCATCGACGTGATCCTGCCCGACCTGCAATTCATTGAGGAGCGGCTCGACGATCTGGTCGGCATCGTGCTGACGCACGGGCATGAGGACCATATCGGAGCACTGCCGTATCTCGCCGAGGATCTCGGCGTGCCGCTCTATGCGACGGCCTTCACTGCCGGCCTGATCCGCGGCAAGCTGGAGGAAGAGGGCAATGCCAATCGCGTCAAGCTGAAGGTGATCAAGCCCAATACCAAGTTCGATCTTGGCCCGTTCGGCGTCACCTTCGTGCCGCTGTCGCACTCAATCCCCGAAGCTTCGGCACTGCTGATCGATACGCCGTTCGGCCGCATCTTCCACACCGGCGACTGGAAGCTCGATGCCGCCCCGGTGATCGGCCATCCCGCGACGCCCGATGAACTGGAAGCAATCGGTAACGAGGGCATTCTGGCGCTCGTCTGCGATTCGACCAACGTCTTCAATGCCGAGGCATCTGGCTCGGAAAGCGACGTGCTGTCGGGCCTGATGGACGTGATCGGCAAGGCCAAGGGCCGGGTGATGGTGACGTCGTTCGCGTCGAACGCGGCGCGCCTCCACACGCTCGGCGTCGTCGCGCGCGAGACCGGTCGGCAGTTGAGCGTGCAGGGCCGCTCGCTCGATCGCATCCTGAAGGTTGCGAAGGCGACCGGCTATCTCAAGGACTTCCCCGAGACGATCGACGCCGATGCCGCGATGCGCCTGCCGCGCGACAAGGTGCTCGTCGTTGCGACCGGCGGGCAGGGCGAGGACCGCGCGGCCCTCGCGCGTGTCGCCAACGGCCAGCATCCGATCAGCCTCGACTCCGGCGATACCGTCGTCTTCTCCTCGAAGCAGATCCCCGGCAATGAAGT
>JAIXZV010000139.1 GCA_027489365.1 Sphingomonadales bacterium | reverse complement strand
GAACGAGCCGACGATGCCGGCCTTGCACTGGGCGATGACCAGTTCGGGGCAGGAGATGATGAACAGCGGCGAGCCGATGACGGGAAGCCGCAGACGATCGAAGAGTGCCGGTAGCGCCATGCCTGAGTGATACCGCAGCTATGAAGCGTGTCTAGGCAAGCATGTCGGACGTTACGGCACGCGACCTTGATGGGAAGGCCAGGCGCCAAACCAATGCGCGAATCCCGCGAATCAGTCGATTCGCACCAACCCGGCGGTATAGTCCCGCTGCTTGGCGGCATAGAGCGCCGCACTTGCCCGCAGCATCGCGCGCTGGCCCTCGTCCAGCGGGCGGACCGCCCGCGCCGGGCTGCCCATGATCAGATGGCCGGCCGGGAACTCCTTGCCCTCGGTCACCAGCGCTCCGGCGCCGACGAGGCATTCCGGACCGATCACCGCGCGATTGAGCACGATCGCGCCCATGCCGATCAGCGTGCCGTCCCCGATCGTGCAGCCATGCAGCACCGCATGATGGCCCACCGTCACGTCGTCGCCGATGGTGAGCGGCGCGCCCGGATCGGAATGGAGCATCGCCCCTTCCTGGATGTTGCTGCGCGCGCCGATGATGATGGGGGTATTGTCCGCCCGCACGACCGCGCCGAACCAGATGCTGGCGCCGGCGCCCAGATGCACCTCGGCAATCACGTCGGCGCTTGGTGCGACCCAGGCGTCGGCAGCGATCTGCGGCGCCTTGCCGCCAAAGGCATAGAGCGGCATCGCAGGCTTACAGTGCAAAGGTCTCGAAGCCCGCCGGCAGCGGCATGCGCAGGCCCAGCGCCAGGGCAAGCGCGACTGCCCCGAGCAGCAGCGCAAGCGTCGACGACAGCGAGAAAAGGCCCCAGCCGACCAACGTGACCATCGGTGCGTCGGCGCGCTGCTCGCGGCGATTGCGCTGCATCGTCAGCAGGACGAACCCCGAGGCCATTGCGTACACGAAAACAAAGAACTCAGCCATATCCACCACCCCGATGACGTCCCCGCTTTCGGGCCTAACCCGTTCAGCTTGCAGCATCAATCCAGGGGAAATGCGGACCGCCGCGGCGCAGCATGCGTTGGCCGCATTCCGGCGGGAACCTTTTGCCTTCTAAAGCGTGACGCCGCGTTTCCAGATCGCGATCTCACGTTCCCCGTTGCGCTCGGCGGCCGTTGAGGCCCCGGATGCGATGGCCGAGATCCGATCGAGCAGCGCGGCGGTCGCGTCCTCCATGCCTTGTGCCAGCACCTGGCCTGCGTCGAAGTCGATCCAGCCCGGCTTGCGCGCGGCAAGGTCGCTGTTCGAGGCGATCTTCACCGTCGGCACCGGGAAGCCGAGCGGGGTTCCCCGGCCGGTCGTGAACAGGATCACGGTGGCGCCGGCTGCGGCGAGCGCGGTCGAGGACACCGCATCGTTGCCGGGTGCCTCCAGCAAGGTCAGGCCGCGCCGCTGCACCTGCCCACCATAACCGAGCACGTCGGTCACCATGGCATGGCCCGCCTTCTGCACCGCGCCGAGGGACTTTTCCTCCAGCGTGGTGATGCCGCCGGCAAGATTGCCCGGCGAGGGATTTTCCGACACCGGCTCGCCGTGATCGAGGAAATAGCGTTTGAAGGCGTTGACCATTGCCACGGTGCGATCGAACACGCCTTCATCCGCCGCGCGGTCCATCAACAGCCGTTCGGCCCCGAACATCTCGGGGATTTCGGTCAGCAGTACCGCGCCGCCCGCATCGACCACCCGCTCGCTCATCCGCCCGACCAATGGGTTAGCGGTGAGGCCAGACAGCCCGTCCGACCCGCCGCACTTCACACCGAGCACGAGTTTGTCGATGCCGACCGTGGTGCGCTCGGCACTCGCCTGCGCGACGAGTTCGGCGACCAGCGCCAGCCCCTCGTCGATTTCGTCGCCCGCGAGCTGCGTCGAGAGCGTGCGGATCGCGCCGCGCCGTGCCTCTGGGATTTCGGCGAGCAACGCGGCGATCTGGTTCGATTCGCAGCCCAATCCGACGATCAGCACGCCTCCCGCATTGGGGTGGCAAGCGAGCGCCGCGAGGATGCTGCGCGTGCCGTCCAAATCCTCGCCAAGCTGTGAGCAGCCGAACGGATGGGTGAAGGCGTGGACGCCATCGACCGCCCCGCTGTGCGCGGCATCGGCCAGCGCCGCGATCCGCGTCGCGGTGCGCGCGACACAGCCGACCGTCGGCAGGACCCAGATCTCATTACGCGTGCCGACCCGGCCATCGCTGCGGAGATAGCCCTGGAAGGTTGTCGTTTCGGCCTGCGCTTCCCGCACAACCGGCACCGAAGGCGTGAAGCGATAGTCGAGCGTGCCGTCGAGCGCGGTCGCCAGATTATGCGTGTGGACATGCGCGCCGATCGCGATGTCGGTGCGCGCGGTGCCGATCGGGAAGCCGAACTTCACGACCGGGTCGCCCGCCGCGATATCGCGGATCGCGACCTTATGGCCACTTGGCACGTCGGACAGCGCGGTTACGGCTTGCGCCGCAAAGGTCACGCATTCGCCCGCCGCGACCGGTTCGACCAGCGTTGCGACGCTATCGTCGGGATGGACCAGCAGGGCTTTGGGCACGCGCGATGACTAACCTTGGTAACCGGTATCAGGCCTTTGCCCCAGGCGTGGGGGCGTTGGCAAGCGGTGCTGCGCCGCGCCTGCACTAGCCAAGCCGACCCTGCCACGGTTATGCGGGGGACATGAAGAGCACAGGCCAGCCGACGATCAACGATGTCGCCCGCATCGCGGGGGTATCGAAAAAGACCGTCAGCCGGGTGATCAACCGCTCGCCCTTGCTGAACGACGATACGCGCCGTCGGGTCGAGGATGTGATCGGCAGTCTGGGCTATATTCCCAACCCGCAGGCGCGCGCGCTGGCTCTGCGCCGCAATTTCCTGATTGGTCTCGTTCACGACAATCCCAATGCGCAGATGGTGATGAACGTGCAGCAGGGCATCCT
The DNA here is from genome assembly GCA_027489365.1 of Sphingomonadales bacterium. Classification (GTDB taxonomy): domain Bacteria; phylum Pseudomonadota; class Alphaproteobacteria; order Sphingomonadales; family Sphingomonadaceae; genus Sphingomonas. The sequence continues at coordinate 10,238 of JAIXZV010000139.1, read as the reverse complement.
CGAAGCGCTGCACGGCACCGAATTCGAACTGGTGGTGCGCCCGGTCGATCGCGGATCGGCGACGATGCTGGTCGATTTGCGGCATTTCCTCGAGCGGCAGCGCCTGTTCGGGCTCGTGCTGCTGCCGCCGATCAGCGAGAATGACACGATCGCCAAGCTCTGCGCCGAAATCGGCTGTCGCTATGTCCGCATGGGTTCCGCCCCGCTCGACGACAATGATCACATGGTCGCGTCGAACGATCTGGAGGCGGTGCGCGCCGCGACCGAATATCTGATCGCGCAGGGGCACCGCCGGATCGGGCTGATCGCTGGCCCGCACGGCTTCCGCTCGGCGCGCGAACGGCGGCTTGGGTTCGAAGAGGCGCTGTCCAAGGCGGGGATCGCCCTGCCGCGCAGCATGATCGCCGACGGCAATTACACCTTCGAATCGGGCCTGACCGCGGCCGAGCGCTTGCTCGATCTGATGCCGCGGCCGACCGCGATCTTCGCGTCCAATGATGAAATGGCGGCCGGCGTGATGCACGCGGCGCGGCAACGCGGGCTGGATATCCCAAAGGATTTGTCGATCGTCGGGTTCGACGATACGCCGGTCGCCGCGCACGTCTGGCCGCCGCTCACCACGGTGCGTTGGCCGATCGCGTCGATGGCCCGTTCCGCCGCGCTGAAATTGACGGCGGGGCTGGACGGGGAAGACATTGTCGAGGAACCGTCGCTGTTCCTGTCGACGCTGATTCGGCGGGGTTCGGTGGCAGCGCCGTCGCATTAAGGCGCTTGCGACGCTGCCTGACACCGGTTACCAGCGCGACCGAGAAAAAGGGGCAAGTAGGGAGGATCAATGATGACGCGACCGCTCGAACTGAACCCCGACCGCCTGTTTCCCGCCGATCCCGCGACCCGCGCCATCGCGCGCACGCTCTACGCGGAGATCGCCGACCTGCCGATCGTCAGCCCGCACGGCCATACCGATGCCGGGTGGTTCGCCGACAATGCGGCGTGGACCGATGCGACCAGCCTGCTGCTCGCGCCCGACCACTACATCTATCGCATGTTACACAGCCAGGGGATCGACCTCGACGCGCTGGCGATTCCGCGGCGCAGCGGCACGCCGGCGACCGATCCGCGCGCTGCATGGGCGGTGTTCGCACAGAATTATCAGCTGTTCCGTGGCACGCCGTCGCGATTGTGGTTCGATCATGTCTTTGCCGAGGTGTTCGGGTTCGACGTGGCGCTGGAGACCGGTACCGCCGACCTGTATTTCGACACGATCGCCGAAAAGCTCGCGACCCCGGCGTTCCGCCCGCGCGCTTTGTTCGATCGTTTCAAGATCGACTTCCTCGCCACGACCGAGGGCGCGCAGGACGATCTCGGTGCGCATCAGCGCGTGCGCGCGTCGGGCTGGGGCGGGCGCGTCGTCACCACCTATCGCCCCGATGGCGTGATCGATGTCGAGCATGAGCAGTTCGCCGGGGCGATGAGGCGCTTTGCCGAGCTGACCGGCGAGGATGTCTATAGCTGGAAGGGCTATCTCGCCGCGCACCGCAAGCGCCGCGCCGATTTCCGCCGCTGTGGCGCGACCGCGACCGACCACGGCCACCCGACCGCGCTGACCGCCAACCTGTCGCCGGTCGAAGCCGAGGCGCTGTTCGCGAAGATCGTCGGCGGTAGCTGGACCCCGGCCGATGCCGAGCTGTTCCGCGCGCAAATGCTGACCGAAATGGCGGGGATGTCGGTCGAGGACGGGATGGTGATGCAAATCCACCCCGGTGCCTTCCGCAACCACAATGCCGCGCTGTTCGCCAGCCACGGGCGCGACAAGGGTGCGGACATCCCGATGCGCACCGAGTACGTCCATGCGCTGAAACCGCTGCTCGATCGGTTCGGCAGTTCGACCGAGCTGTCGATCATCCTCTTCACGCTCGACGAGAGCGTGTACGCGCGGGAACTCGCGCCGCTGGCGGGCCATTACCCGTGCCTGAAGCTCGGGCCGAGCTGGTGGTTCCATGACAGCCCCGAGGGGATGCGCCGCTTCCGCGAGATGACGACCGAGACGGCGGGGTTCTACAACACCGTCGGCTTCAACGACGATACCCGCGCGTTCCTGTCGATCCCGGCGCGGCACGATGTCGCGCGGCGCGTCGATTGCAGCTTCCTCGCGCGGCTCGTCGCCGAGCACCGCATTGCCGATTGGGAAGCCGCCGAGCTGGCGCAGGAGCTGACCAGCGGCCTGGTGCGGCGCGCCTACAAGATCGATTCCCCTGCAATTGCTGCCCAGGCAGCCTGACCCGGAGCCTCCCTTATGTTCGACCGTACCTATTACGCCACGCATCCCGACATGATGGAATGCGTCTCCAATGACGAACTGCGCGACCGCTACCTGATCCAGGACCTGTTCCGCGCGGGCGAGTGCGTGCTCAACTATACGCACGCCGACCGCTTCGTGATCGGCGGCGTTGCGGTGGCGAGCGGTGCGGTGAAGCTGCCCGACCAGACCGAGCCGGCGTCGGCGGCGGGTCACCCGTTCCTCGAACGGCGCGAGCTGGCGGTGGTCAATGTCGGCAAGGTTGAGGGCACCGTCACCGTCGACGGCGAAGTCTTCACGCTGGGCAACAAGGACTGCCTCTACGTCACGATGGGCGCAAAGGACGTGCAGTTCGCGGGCGAAGGCGCGCGTTTCTATCTGGCGTCGTGCCCGGCGCATAAGGCGTTCACGACGCGGATGATCTCGGTCGCCGATGCAACCGCACTGGAGCGCGGCAGCCTGGCCGAATCGAACGAGCGGACGATCTATCAGATGGTCATCCCCGGCATTTGCGACAGCGCGCAATTGGTGATGGGCCTGACCGTGTTGAAGCCCGGTTCGGTGTGGAACACGATGCCGCCGCACATCCATGAACGCCGCAGCGAAATCTATTTCTACTTCGAGCTCGACGATCTCGAGAAGGACCGCGTGTTCCATTACATGGGCGAAGGCGAAGCGACCCGCCACATCGTGATGGCGAACGAGGAAGCTGTGATTTCGCCGCCGTGGTCGATCCACATGGGGTCTGGCACCAAGGCCTATGCCTTCATCTGGGCGATGGCGGGTGAGAATCAGGATTATACCGACATGAGCGTGCTGGATATCTGCCAGCTGGCGTGAGTGACTTCCCCTCCCGCGTGCGGGAGGGGACCGAGGGGTGGGCACGCGCTCTCCCCAAGCGCTGACCTGACCGGATAGCGCGAGCCCACCCCCTACCCCCTCCCGCACGCGGGCGGGGAGGAGATTGAGATGACCTCTCCCTTCGATCTCTCCGGCAAGGTTGCCGTCGTCACTGGTGCCAACACCGGCATCGGCCAGGCGATCGCCGTGGCGCTGGCCGCAGCGGGTGCCGATGTCGCGTGCGTCGGCCGCACCCCGGCGGAGGACACCGTCGCGCAGATCCGCGCGCTCGGCCGCCGTGCGGAAATCATTTCCGCCGATCTCTCCACGATCGAGCCTGTGCAAAGAGTCGTGGATGAAGCCGTGGAAAAGCTCGGCGGACTCGACATTCTGGTCAACAATGCCGGCATCATCCGCCGCGCCGACGCGGTCGATTTCACCGAGGAGGATTGGGACGCGGTGATCGACACCAATCTCAAATCGGTGTTCTTCCTGTGCCAGGCGGCGGGCAAGCACATGATCGCGAAAGGCTCGGGCAAGATCGTCAACATCGCCTCGATGCTGACCTTCCAGGGCGGCATCCGCGTGCCGAGCTATACCGCATCGAAGAGCGGGATCGGCGGGCTGACCAAGCTGCTGGCGAACGAATGGGCGAAGCACGGCATCAACGTCAACGCGATCGCACCGGGCTATATCGCCACCAACAATACGACCGCGCTGCAAGCCGATCCGGTGCGCAACGCCGCGATCCTCGACCGCATTCCAGCGGGCAAGTGGGGCGATGCGAGCGATCTGGGTGGTGCTGCGGTGTTCCTGTGCAGCCATGCCGCGGATTATGTGCAGGGGCATATCCTGGCGGTCGATGGTGGATGGCTGGCGCGGTGAAACCTCCCCCCTCCGTTCGTCCTGAGCTTGTCGAAGGACTGTCCTCGACCAAGAAGAACGGCAGGGCTTCGACAGGCTCAGCCCGAACGGAGATTTAATGATGGGCCGGTTCCTCGCTTTCGGTGAAATCATGCTCCGGCTCTCGCCTCCCGGGCGCGAGTTGCTGATGCAGACGCCGAAGTTCGATGTTTGGGTCGCCGGGGCCGAGGCAAATGTCGCGGTGGCGCTCGCCAAGCTTGGGCATGATGTGGGGTTTGCCAGCGCCCTGCCCGACAATGATCTGGGGCGTGCGGCGCTGACGAACTTGCGTGGCGCGGGCGTCGATACGCGCGGCATCCAGTTTCGCGGCGATCGGATGGGGCTGTATTTCGTGACCTCGGGCGCCGGGATGCGCGCAACCGAGGTCATCTACGATCGCGCCTATTCGTCCTTCGCCGAAACACCGACCGAGGCGTGGGATTGGGACACGCTGCTGGCCGGGGTCGATCGGCTGCATCTGTCGGGCATCACCCCAGCGCTGGGGCCGGTGCCCGCCGCCAGCGCCATTGCGGCGGCCGAAGCGGCGGCGGCACGCGGCATCGCGATCTCTTTCGACGGCAATTGGCGGGGCAAATTGTGGGATCGCTGGGACAGCGATCCGCGCGGTAGTCTGACGCAGCTTGTCGCGCAGGCCGATCTGCTGTTCGGCAATCACCGCGACATCGCGCTGCTGCTCGGTCGTGAGTTCTCCAGCGATGGCGAGGAACGGCGTCGTGAAGCAACCGAGGCGGCGTTTGCGGCCTTCCCCAAATTGCAGACGATTGCGTCGACCGCGCGGCATGTCGAGCATGTCGATCTCCACCGCCTGTCGGCGCGGATCGATACGCGCAGCGACCATGCCCAGACCGAGGAAGTCGTGCTCGCCGGGATCGTCGACCGCATCGGCGGGGGCGATGCGTTCGCGGCGGGCGTGCTGCACGCGCTGCGCTCGGGCGGCGACAGTGCCGAGGCCGCGCGCACCGGCCTCGCGCTCGCCGCGCTGAAACACTCGCTGCCCGGCGATGCGAGCCTTTTCCGTCAGGCCGATGTGGACGCATATCTGGCCGGCGGGCTTGATGTCCGCCGCTGAAGTCACGCGCCGCGCGCTGATCGGCGGCGGTACGGCGCTGCTGCTCGCGGGGGGCGCGGGCGCGGTGGCACCGCCATGGATTACGGCGCCCTCCGGCCTGTTCGTCAACACGGTCGAGGACGACGTGTTTACCTTTCGCGGCATTCGCTATGGCACGGCCGAGCGCTTTCGCGCGCCGGTGGCCTATGCCACGCCCGGCCAAATTCGGCAGGCGACCGCGTTCGGCCCGGTCGCGCCGCAAGCCGGCAGTAGCTACGGTCCGCAGTCCGAGGATTGCCTCTACCTCAACGTCTGGACCGCCAATCCCAATACCGCGGCAAAGCTTCCCGTGATGGTCTACATTCACGGCGGTGCTTATTCGGGCGGCAGCGTCACCGATCCGCTCAACGACGGCCACGCACTCGCGGCGCGCGGCGATGTGGTGGTCGTCACCGTCAACCACCGGCTAAACGCGTTCGGCTACCTCTATCTCGCCCGCCTCGACCCGCGCTTTCCCGACAGCGGTAATGCCGGGCAGCTAGATTTGATCGTCGCGCTCAAATGGGTGCGCGACAATATCGCGGCGTTCGGCGGCGATCCGGGGCGGGTGATGGTGTTCGGCCAATCCGGCGGCGGGGCGAAGATCGCGACGATGCTGGGGATGCCCGCCGCCAAGGGGCTGTTCCACCGCGCCGCGACGATGAGCGGGCAACAAGTGACCGCCTCCGGCCCGCTCAACGCGACCGCGCGGACGCGGGCCTATCTGGCAAAGCTGGGGGTTAGCGAAAGCGATCTCTCGCCGCTGCTAACGCTACCGCAGGAGCGACTCGTCGCGGCGCTCGATGCGACCGACCCGATTCTGGGCGGCGGGGTCTATTTCGGGCCGGTGCTCGACATGACGTGGCTGACGCGCCACCCGTTCTGGCCCGATGCCAATCCGCAAGGGCTGTCGGTGCCGCTGATCCTCGGCAACACGCATGACGAGACGCGCGGCTTCCTCTCGCCCGATTCGGACAAGGTGAAGGGCCTGACGTGGGACAATCTCGCGGCCCGGATGGCGCCCGAGCTGCGGATCGACATTCTGCCCGAATGGGTCGTGGCGCAGTATCGCGCGCACTTCCCCGCTTGGTCCCCGACCGAAGTCTTTTACGGCGCGACGACGGCGGGGCGGAGCTGGCGCGGTCAAGTGATCGAGGCGGAGGCGCGCGCGCGGGCCGGGGCACCGGCGTGGGTCTATCAGGTGGATTTCAGCTCGCGCACCGATCCGCGGCGCGGGGCGTTTCACACGATCGACATTCCGCTGGTGTTCGGCACGCTCGGCGCGCGCGGATCGCAGACCGGCACGGGCGACGATGCGCGCCGGACCAGCGCGGCGATGCAAGATGCCTTCGTCGCCTTCGCCAAAACCGGTGACCCGCACCATCGCGGGCTGAAAGCGTGGCCGCGCTACGATCTCGCCCACCGGACGACGATGATCTTCGACTCGGTGTCGCAGCCCGAGGACGATCCACGCCGCTGGCAGCGGGAACTGTTCGCGCGCGTGCCCTACATCCAGCCTGGAACATAAAGCATAAAATTCAGCGTTGACACCGGTTACCAAAGGCGACAATCAGGGCATCAGACGAGCTGCCGCAAGAGCGACCGTCACGCAGGAGAGGAGTGAAGCGCGATTCAGGCGCGCATGTCTTCCCTTCTGCACAGTGTCGCGCGGTCACGACAGGCTCGCCGCGGCCACCGGTGTCAATTCGCGTCGCGATTGCTGCGACGCGCAGAGGGGATGAAAGATGACTAAGGTTTTCAGCAGCATGACGGCCCAGCGTGGCGTCTCCATCGGCGCACTGGCGATCGCGCTGCTGCTCCCGGCGACCGTCGCCGCGCAGACCGCACCGGCCGCCCCGGCACCGACCGCGCCAGCGCCCGAGACGGCGAGCGACGATGCCGGGCAGGACATCGTCGTCACCGGTTTCCGCCAGTCGCTCCAGGCAGCGCTCAACGTGAAGAAGAACTCGGTCGCTGCGGTCGATTCGATCGTCGCCGAAGACATCGCCAAATTCCCCGATCAGAACTTGGCCGAATCGCTGCAGCGCATCCCCGGCATCTCGATCCAGCGTGACGGCGGCGAAGGCCGCGCGATCACCGTGCGCGGTCTCGGCGCGCAATTCACGCGCGTGCGCGTGAACGGCATGGAGACGGTCGCGACCTCGACCGATGGCGCATCGGCCAACCGCGACCGCGCATTCGATTTCAACGTGTTCGCCTCCGAACTGTTCAGCAGTCTCGTCGTCCACAAGACCGCCGAAGCCTCGCTCGACGAAGGCTCGCTTGGCGCGGTGGTCGATCTCAACACCGGCAATCCGCTTGCCGCCAAAGCCGGTTTCTCGGGCGCGTTGTCGGTCCAGGGATCGTATAACGATCTCGCCAAGACGCTGGGGCCGCGCGTTGCCGGGCTGCTGTCGTGGCGCAACGATTCGGGCACGTTCGGCGCCTCGGTATCGGCTGCCTATTCGAAGCTCGACACGCTTGAGCTTGGCAACAACACCACGCGCTGGATGCAGGCACGCTTCGACTCGGTCAACGGCACGCCGTGCTTCTATACGTCCAACACAAGCACCACGCCGGTCGCCAATGCCGGCGGCTTTTACCGGTCCAGCGCGGCGTGCAATCAGGCCGCCCTCGCCTTTCACCCGCGTATCCCGCGCTACGGCGTGATCACGCGCAATCGCGAGCGTCTGGGCATCACCGGCAGCGTGCAGTTCGCGCCAACCGACGCCACCAAGATCTCGATCGACGGCCTCTATTCCCGCTTCAAGGAAGTCCGTGACGAGCAGTGGATCGAAGTCCTGCTGCGCGGCAACGAGCGTTCGATCGACGTGGTCAACCCGACCTATGACAATAACAACAATATGGTCTCCGCGACGCTGAACGATGCGTGGGTCCGTGCCGAACATTACCGGCGGGAGTCGCAGACCGAATTCTATCAGCTCGGCGGCACCTGGGATCAAGACGTGACGGACAAGCTCCGTTTCACGCTCCTCGGTGGTTTCTCCAAATCCAATGCGAGCATTCCGCAGGAAACGACGATCATCTTCGACGATCGCGACGCGCAAGGGTATAAATACGACTATACCAATTCGCGCAGCCCGCTGCTGAGCTTCGGCACGAGCGTAACCGACCCGACGAACTTCCAGCTCGCCGAAATCCGCGACCGGCCATCGAGCACGATTAATAAGTTCCGCACCGCCCAACTCCGCGTCGAGTGGGATGTGGCAGACGGCTTCCAGGTCAAGGCGGGTGGTGTCTATCGTCGCTTCAGCTTCGACACGGCGGGCTTCACGCGCGACACGGTCGTTTGCCCCACGGCTGGCGGCAAGGACGTCGTTCTCGGCACGATCACGTGCTCGCCAAGCTCGGCGTTCGGCCCGACCGCAGTATACGGCTTCCCGGTTACCGCAGCGCTGGCGCAGACGGTCAATCTCGGCAACGCCGGGCAGCCGACCGGCACAACCAGCACCTATGTCGTGCCGAACCTGCCCGCGAGCACGGCGTTCACCAACCTTTATGGGCGCACCCCGGCGATCGACGCGAGCAACACGCGCGGCGTCGTCGAAAAGGTGACCGGCGGTTATCTCGAATTCGACGCCAAGGGCGAATTGCTCGGCTTGCGCTACGCGCTCAATGCCGGGATGCGCTACGTCAAGACCGACCAGAGCTCGTACGGGATTAACAGCGGCGTCAACGTAACCGTGCGCCGCAACTATGACGATTGGCTGCCGGCGCTGAACGTCGCACTCTATCCGACGGACAATGTCATCGTCCGCGGTGCCGTGGCCAAGGTGATTACACGCCCGACGCTGGGCAATTTGACCCCCGGCGGGACGATCGACGGGTTCAACTACCGCATCACCTTCGGCAACCCGCAGCTCGATCCGTTCCGCGCGACGGCGTTCGATCTGGCACTCGAATGGTATTTCGCGCCGCAGTCAATCGCATCGGTCGCGGTGTTCAAGAAGGACATCGAGAGCTTCCCGGTGTCGCAGCCGTTCAACGGCACCTACGCCTCGACCGGGCTGCCGCTGTCGTTGTTGCCGCCCGGCTCGCCCGCCGCGCAAGCACCCGAAGGGCAGCCGTGGACGATCACGGGTAACGTCAACGGCACCGGTGCGAACCTGAAGGGCATCGAATTGTCGGTACAGGCACCGTTCAAATTCCTGCCTGGCTTCCTCAAGAACTTCGGCGGCATCGCCAACGCGACTTTCGTCGATTCGAGCGCCACCTATACCGTGTCGGGCCCGGCGGTGACGGCCTGCGTGCCCGGTGCCACAGCAGCGGCCGCCTGCACTTTCGGGCCGCTGATTACCTCTACCCGCCGCAGCACGCTGTTCCAGTTATCGAAGACCGCGTTCAACGGCACGCTTTACTATGAAGACTCAAAGTTCAGCGCGCGCGCGTCGATCAGCTATCGCGGGCCCTATGTCGATGCCAACAGCGCGACCGGCAACATCTTTGAAGGCTATAACGCGACGACCAACGTCGACGCCTCGATGCGCTATCGCTTCACCAATTGGTTTGAGGTCTCGATCGAAGGCACCAACCTGACCGATACGTATCGCGATCGCTACACCGATCTCGATGCCAATCGGGCTTATGAAAACAACCATTTCGGCCGCACCATTCTGTTCGGTGCGCGCTTCAGAATGTAGGTCTAGAACACTTTTTCTCCCCTCCGGACGTCGCCATCGCGATGGCGGCGTCCGTCTTTTTGTGCAGGAGCCCCGCCGATGTTCGACCGTCGCACCGCGATTCTGGGGACTCTGGCAAGCGGATTGGCCGCGCCCGCGCTGGCGCAGACCGCGCCGCCGCGGATCGGCTCGGGCACGCCGGTCGCGGGCCTGCCCGAGCCTGACGAAACGATCGACCTGTGGCCGAAGGGCGCACCCGGCAAGATCGGCCCGGCGATCGTCGAGACGGTCGATGAACGCAGCAAGGACACCTCGCTTACCGACCGCGCAGTTCACGGCATCTCCCGCCCGCGCCTCGTCGTGTTCCGCCCGCGCATTCCGAATGGGTCGGCGGTGCTGGTCACGCCCGGCGGCGGCTATGTTCGCGTGGTGATCGACAAGGAAGGCT
>JAIXZV010000318.1 GCA_027489365.1 Sphingomonadales bacterium | reverse complement strand
GGCGTGAACGAAGCCATATGCCCCGCCGCCCGTACCGGTGGCAAGCCGCGTGTCGAGGTCGGTCAGCGCATCGATCCCGTCGCGCGTGACGCGTTCGACGCGCAGCCACGGCATGTCGCGCTCGCACAGATCGACCCAGCGCCCGGCATGGCGGATCGTGCCGGTATAGTCGGCGGGCATCACCGAGCTGGCGGCGATCAGGCGCTGCCCGGTTTCGGCGAGCGTCGGCCCGGCGAGCCCGGCGATCGCGCTGCTGTCATAGCCGCCGCTCAATTGCAGCCCCGGCGGTGCGGCGAGACGACGCAGGCGGCAGGCGACCGCTTCGCCGAGCACGTCGCGATACGCCTTCACATAATAGGCCTCATCACGCCCGACATGCGCGGGATCGGCGGCGGGGGTCCAATAGCGCTGGAGATCGGCCGTGCCGGTAAGTGCCACGGCGAGCCAGTGGCCGCCGGTGAGGCTGGAAATGCCGGGAAACAGCGTTTCGCCGGGGCGCGGGTCCATCGCGTGGATCAGTATCCGGCCGACCATCGCATCGGGCAAGTCGCGCGGCACGTCGGGCAGCGCCCAAAGCGCGCGCAGCTCGCTGGCAAAGGCGATGAAGTCGGGGCCGTGGTGGTAGAACAAAGCGCGCTGGCCGGTGTGATCGCGCAGCAGCAGCAGCCGTCGCGCGCGCCCGTCCCAGATCGCGGCGGTGAAGTCCCCCAGCAGATGCCCGGCGCAGCTCTCGCCCCATTTCTGGTACGCGGCGAGGATCAGCGCGCTGTCCGGCGTGGTGGCGAGCGCGGCGGGTGCGATGCCGAGCGCGGCGGCGAGGTCCTCGCGATTGTCGAGCCGCGCATCGGCGACGAGGACCGTGCGCGTCGTGTCGTCGTGGAGCGGTTGCGCTTCGAAGACATCCTCGCGATTGACCCGCGCGATGCACGCGCCGAGCCCGATCGGCCCGAGCGCTTCGTGCGAGGCGCCGTCGAGCGCATGGTGTGTGAGTGCGGTCTGCAGCCGGGTGAGATCGGCACGCGCGACTTCATTGCCGTCGAAACGGAGGATGCCGAAGATTGCGCTCATACGGGTTTTTGGTACTCAAGGATCAAGTGTCGGTCGTCCAAAGCCACGAACGGGCGCCTGTTGTCATTAGTCGATATGGCCCGCGCGCCGTAGCAAAGCCGCTTCGGCCTCGGTCCTTGGCCTGTAGGACATGAATTCGCGGTAGCCAAATTTCAGACCCAGCGCGACCATCACTTCGCGATCGATTTCGGAATAGAGGATGGCGATACCCTTGGGCGCAAGAATGTCGCGTGCCCCGCCGTTGCGACGCAACCGCTTCAGCGCATCGTCCTGTGCGGCGACGGCGATGATCTGCACGCGTGAAATCGCGACTTCCTGATAGCGTTCGAACAGTAAGGCGAGGCGGCGTGTGCCGCTGCGCTCGGCCATGATCTCGTGGCGGCTTGCAGGATCGACGATGTCCCAGAAATTAGGGGTGTAGGCAAAGTCCGACACCAGCCACCAGATATTGCGTCGCGCCTGCGATGTTATCGTGGCCTTCGCATCGCGATTGGTACCGCGATTGAGATAATCGGGTCGGCAGCGCACCAACCCGACCGCGCAGCGCGCATCCTGCTCATTAACGCGCAGCAGGACGCAGAATTGATCGACTGCCTCGGGCGGGATCATCCACCCATTTCCGGTCGCGCTGGTAGTCGTTTTCACATCGACTTCGCGTCCGCCGATCAACAAATCAAGCCGGACGCCCTTGGGGACTTGCAGCCAATCGCGCAGCAGGATTTCGAATTTCGTGCCGAGATAGGTTTTTTCGGTTTTTTCAAGTTGGCTGAAAAAGAAGCGACCGCTGCGAGCGGTGTCAATGACCTCGTCGATCGCCGAGCGAAAGAAGCTCCGCAATTTCTCTTCGAGCAAGGCTTGCCCGCCCGTTGCGATCAGTAGGTCGGCCTCAAGCGCGGCGAGTTCGGCAAAATCCGGATGTCCCGGATCGAGCACCCGGCGACCGTTCCGATCTTCAAGCAGCATTGACGGCGAACAGGCGGCGGACGCCGAGGGCAATGCGCACATTGTTGGCAACGGCGCGTGCGACCGGCGGCGGGAAGGCATTCCCGACCTGGCGATAGGCAGTGGTCTTGCGGCCGTAAAACTTCCACGTGTCGGGAAAGCCTTGCAAGCGCGCGACCATCGGGATGGTCAGCCGAGGCATCCCGACAAAGTCGCTTGCCGGTGCTTCCTCGGCCAGGGTGCGCCCTTCGACCCCAAGCGTCGCCCAAGCATTGCGCGCCCGCGTCGGTCCTAGATCGGGGCCGCCGTGCTTCTTCGAGCCACCGACGATGGTGGGGGCGATGTCATTCGCACCGGAGGCCCAGCGGGCCGCGCCGGGCCAGCCATTGGCGGCCATCAAATCCTGCAAGGTCTGTCCCACGGTCGGTGGGTTGTGGCGCTGCACCTCGGGCCAATCGAACAAATCGGCCATGTCGTCGCGCACGGCGATGATCACGACGCGTGGACGGAGCTGTGGGACGCCAAAGTCCGACGCGTTGAGCAAGCGCCAATCGGCGGTGTAGCCAAGCTTCTTGAGTTGCTGCTTCAGCGCGGTCCGATAATCATCGAACACCGCCGACAGAAAGCCGCGGACATTTTCGATCATGATGGCTTTGGGCTGGATTTCGTCGATCAGACGCAGCGCCGCCGGAAAGAGATTACGTTCATCAAGTGCGCCAAGCTGTTTGCCTGCGCTCGAAAAGGGGGGGCACGGGAGACCCGCTGCAAACAGGTCCGCGCCCTTATAGGGCCGTCCGTCGAAATCGTTCATGTCCTGTGCCAGGACATTCCAATTGGGCCGATTGAGCGTCAGCGTCTTGGCATAATCGCGTTCAATTTCGACCAGCGCCGCATGACGAAAGCCGGCTTGTTCGAGGCCGAGCGCTTGACCGCCCGCACCGGCGCAGAACTCGATCGAGTGCATGGCTTGAACATCTCCGGGGCAGCGTGGGTGTATTCGTTACGTTCTTGCAAGCAGAACAGCAAGAGGTAGATCAAGGGCTCCCTCTGCAGCGGTCTTGTAATAACCAAACCGGTACAAAAACGCTTGACAGCGTCACGCTGTTCTGGTACATATCAGGAACGATGCAGAATTGCGATTCGGGGCCGGGCGGCGACGCCTTTGGCCCCGTTTTCGTTTTGGCGGAGCGGATTCATGGAAAAGGCGGTCAGCATTGCGAACAGGGGCGGCAAGAACCGGCGCGTTCAGGTGCGGCGGCGCGTGGCAGTGGAGTGGACGCCCGAGCGGCGTGCGACGTTTCTCGATCACCTGTCGGCGACGTGCAACGTGAAGGCCTCGGCGGCGGCGGCGGGGATGTGGCCGGGGCCGTGCTATGCGCTGCGGCGGCGCGATCCGGCATTTGCCGAGCAATGGTCGGCGGCGCTGCAGGCGGGCTATGAGCATCTTGAGGCCAAGCTGCTCGCGCGGGTGCTCGGCGATGACGACTATTGCCCGGCCGACCCCGATACGGTGGTGCCAGAGTTCGATGCCGATGCCGCGCTGAAATTGCTGGCGCAGCGCAACCGGCTTGCCGCGCGGTTCGGCAGCGGCGGGGGCGTCGGAGCGAATGCTGGGCCGCGCTACGTCCGCGTGCCGATCGAGGAGGTCGAGGCGGCGTTGCTGCACAAGCTCGACATGATGGCGAAGCAGTTGGAGAGCGCGACATGAGCGAGGCCTTGCGTGCACTGGTCTGGCGGCTCGCCGCTTTGCCGCCCGACCGTCGGCGTGTCGCGATTATGGAACTGACCGAGCCGCAGAAGCGCGAGCTGCACAATGCCTGGTGGCTGTGGGCGCATCGCGGGCAAATCGCGCCGCCGGGGGATTGGCGGGTGTGGCTGATCCGGGCCGGGCGGGGCTTTGGCAAGACGCGCGCGGGGGCGGAGTGGGTGAGCGAGATCGCGCGGACGGTGAAGAACGCGCGGATCGCCTTGGTCGGCGCCACCGCGCAGGACGTGCGGCGCGTGATGATCGAGGGCGAATCCGGGTTGCTCAACGTCGCGCAAGGCGGGGACTGGATCGACTATCGGCGCGAGGCGGGCGAAGTGCATTTCGGCACGGGCGCGGTGGCGGCGATTTTCTCGGCGGCGGCGCCTGAGAATCTGCGCGGGCCGCAGCATGTCGCCGCGTGGTGCGACGAGCTGGCGAAGTGGCGG
>JAIXZV010000172.1 GCA_027489365.1 Sphingomonadales bacterium | reverse complement strand
GACACCACGCTCGCCGATTTCGCCGCCGATCTGCGCGCACCCACGCCCACGGCTGCGGCGGAGATGGCGGTGCCTGTGCTCGCCGATCTGCGCTTGACGCTTAGCGGTTACGGCCAGCGCACCGAGAAATGCGCGCGGCGCTATCAGCAGCGCGGGCGCGAGCAGCTCGACGCGCTGGTCCGCGTGCTGCCCCGCCGCGACGCGTTGCTCGGGCCGCAGCGGCAGCGTGCCGACGATCTCGGCGCGCGGCTCGATCGCGGGCTTGAACGGCGCGTGACGATTGCGCGCGGGCAGCTCGACCGCTCGGGCGCGGCGCTGCGGCTGTCGACGCTGGAACGACAGCTTGAGCGCGCGAAGGACCGCGTTGCCGCGACATGGCGGCTGGTCGAATCGCTCGGGCCGAACGCGATCCTCGATCGCGGCTATGCCTTCGTCTCGGCGCGCGCCTCAGGCGCAGTGGTCGGATCGGCCGAGGCTGCGCGTGGGGCTGGCGCGGTGACGCTCCATTTCCGGGACGGGCAAGTCGACGCGAAGGTTGAGCGCGGCGGCCCCAAGGCATATGCTGCCACCAAACCCGATCAACCGACCCTTTTGTAAGCGAGCCGACCTGATGCTGATGTCCAATACCGATCGCGCAGCGCGGCTCCATTTCATGGCGAACGGCTTTCGCGTGCTCAGCCCCGGCGATCATGTCGTGTGCGCGTCGTCGGGAATGCGGATCGCGCTCGACGATCTGCGTTATTGGAGCGTCGCGCGGCAGGAAGCCTATGCCAGTGCTGCGCTCGCCACTGCGGCGATGAGCGAATGACGCGGGCATGAAACGGCGCGGGGGGCGCTCGAAGAAGCCGGCATTCTGGACGATCGGCCTCGCGGCAATGCTCGTCCTGGGCAGTTGCGCGACCGTGCCCGATCGGCCGCAAATCCAGCCGCTCCCGCCGACTGCGATCGAACGCACGCCGACCGTCCAGCCACGCCAAGGGCCGGTGCGCGACAGCTTCAGCTATTCGGGATCGATGATCCAGGGCGGCATCGTGATCGGTATCGCGCCGAGCGGCACTACCTTGCTGAGCTTCAACGGCGCGGATGTGCCGGTCGCCGCCGATGGCCGTTTCCTGATCGGGTTCGATCGCGATGCCGGGCCGACCGCGACCCTGATCGCGACGCGCGACGATGGTCGGCAGGTGCGCGATACGCTGACCATCGCGCCGCGCGGCTGGGACGTGTCGCGGCTCAACAGCCTGCCCAAGATTCCGCTGCCGCAGCCCGAATTCGACCGGCTACGCCCGGCCGAGCTCGCGCAGATCAACGCCGCGCGCCGTATCCAGTCCGATTCGCAAGGCTGGCGGCAGACCTTTCTGTGGCCGACGACCGGACGCATCTCGACGCTGTTCGGGTCGCAGCGCATCTACAAAAATGGCGAGGCCGGATCGTATCATTCGGGCGTCGATGTGGCCAAGCCCACCGGATCGGTGATCCTGGCGCCCGCCGATGGCGTGGTGATTCTGGCGGCGGACCATCCCTTCACGCTGGAGGGCAATCTGCTGATGATCGATCATGGCGCGGGGCTGAACACCGCGTTCCTGCACCTGTCGCGGATCGACGTGCGCGTTGGGCAGCATGTTTCGCGCGGGCAGCCGGTCGCCTTGTCGGGTATGACGGGCCGCGCGACCGGGCCGCATCTCCACTGGAGCCTGAAGTGGCGCGACGCCAAGATCGACCCCTTGCTGGTCGCCGGACCGATGCCGCGGAGCGAATAAAGCGTTCGTTTCGATACTGTTACAGTTTGTTGCTATTCTGTTACAGGGTCATCCAAAAGTAGCATCGCGCCGCCCAAGCCTGCTTTACAGCGGCACTGCCCGGTCGCATCCAGCCGCCATGTCTCGGGGGGCCGAGCATGTGTTGATGCGTCGGATCACGAGACTTGCCACTCCGTGGCGCACCGTTTGGGAAAGCGGTGCGCGCGTTACGCAAGGAACCATTTGTGACCCGAATTCCGTCTACGCTTCGCAAGCCATCCCTGCTGTCCGGCGCTGCCACGAGCGCGCTGCTGCTGTCGCTGACCGCAGCCCCCGCAATGGCCCAGACCACGCCGACCGCACCCGCTGATGCCGCCACGCCCGGTTCGGCCGCGGTCCAGACGCAGGCGGCTCCGGCCGACGCGCAGGCCAATGCCGACAGCGGCCAGGACATCGTCGTCACCGGCACGATCTTCCGCCGCACCAACACCGAAACGCCGTCGCCGGTCTCGGTCATCACCGCCGCCAATATCGAGGCACGCGGCCTCAACAACACCGCCGACGTGATCCAGTCGATCTCGGCCGGTAACGGCGGCAGCGTGCCGCAGGGCTTCGGCAACGCCTTCGCCTCGGGCGCGCAGGGCGTGTCGTTGCGCGGCCTTTCGACCAATTCGACGCTGGTGCTGTTCGATGGCCTGCGTCCGGCTTATTATCCGCTCGCCGATGACGGCCAGCGCAGCTTCGTCGATCTCAACACCATTCCCGGCGCGATCATCGATCGGGTCGAGACGCTGCGCGACGGCGCGTCGTCCACTTATGGCGCAGACGCCGTCGGCGGCGTGGTCAACGTCATCCTGAAGAAGGAAATCCGCGGCATCAGCGGCAATGTCGAGGCCGGTGCGTCCGAGCGGGGCGACGCGGGGCAGCAGCGCGCCCGCCTGACCGTCGGCTATGGCAGCCTGGCCGATCAGGGTTTCAACGTCTACGTCAGCGGCGAATATCAGCATCAGAACGCGTTGTTCGCGAACCAGCGTGAATTCCCGTACAACACCAAGAACCTGTCCTCGATCCAGACGGGCGGCGGCTATACCGGTGCCAACGGCAACACCAACTTCTTCGCGCCCAACACCGCCGCGTCGAGCAGCACGACTGCAGCGGTGGTGCGTCCGGCAACCTACACCGCGGGCAACATTTTCAGCGGCGTGCCGATCGTTGGCGGCACCTATCAGGTGCTGCAGCAAGGCGGCTGCGCTGGTGCGGTCGAAACCAACATCGCGCACAGCAATGTGAACGGACAGTATTGCGAGCAGGATCTGATCAATCGCTACACCCAGATCCTTCCCGACCAGACGCGCTTCGGCGGCACGGCGCATCTGACCGCCAACATCGGCGCCAATGCGCAGGCCTATCTGGTCGGCACCTTCTATGAGAGCATCATCTTCCAGCAGCGCACGCCAAGCTCGCTGCGGTCGAACAACCCGGCCTATACCTTTGGCCTGGTGCTGCCGGCGACGCTGTCGAACGGGGCGCTCAACCCGCAGAACCCCTATGCCGCATCGGGCCAGGGCGCGCTGATCTTCTATCGCTTCGGCGACATCGCCTCGACGCTGAAGAACACGTCGAAGACGTACCGCATCGCGGGCGGGATCGATGGCAAGTTCGGCACCGATGGCGGCTGGGGCTATACGCTGCACGGCACCTACATGCGCACCGACCTGACGCAGGATCGCACCGGCAACATCAACATCGCCGGCCTGACCCAGGCGATCAACACGGGTGCGTACAACTTCGTCGATCCGACGCAGAACACGGCGGCGGTGCGGGCGCTGATTTCGCCCAACCAGCAGAGCAAGGCCCACTCCGAAACCGCCGAAGTGCAAGGCGTCCTGACGCATTCGTTCTTCGAACTGCCGGGTGGCCCGCTCAACGTCGGTGTCGGCGGCGAATTCCGTTACGAGAACATCTACGATCCCACGCCGAATCCGGGTTCGCAATTCCTCGACATCAACGCCTTCTCGGCGATCGGGCATCGCTACGTCACGTCGGGCTTCTTCGAAGTGAACGCGCCGGTGCTGAAGCAGCTCGAAGTCAACGTCTCGGGCCGGTACGATCACTATTCGACCGGGTTCGGCCGCTTCTCGCCCAAGATCGGCGCGAAGTTCACGCCGATCCGGCAGCTGGCGATCCGCGGTACCTATTCGGAAGGCTTCCGTGCGCCGTCGATCCCGGAGACGAGCGGCAACGTCATCGGCTTCGTCAACTATACCCCGCCCAAGGCGACGCAGGATGCGCATGGCGGCAATTCCTATGTCGGCACCTACAGCCTGGGTCTGAACTCGGTCGGCAACCCGAACCTGAAGCCGGAAACCTCACGCAGCTTCACGGCAGGCGCGGTGTTCCAGCCGGTCCGCTGGCTCAGCCTGACGGTGGATTATTACAACATCCACAAGAAGGATTTGATCTTCAACCCGGCGGACTCGACCTATGCCAACACGTACCTGAACGGTGGGACGCTGCCGGCCGGCATCACCGTGACGCCGAACCCGGTCGACCCGGCCTTCCCCGGCCTGCGTCCGACGCCTGCGTTCATCAACGCGGCCTATATCAACGGTCAGTCGCTGCAGACCTCGGGCATCGACGGTCAGATTTCGGCGAGCGTCCCGCTCGGCGGCGGGATCAAGCTGACCTCCGCGCTGGAGGGGACGTTGATCCTGGAGTATAAGGTCAACACCGGCGTCAACGGGGTGTACGATTATCTCGGTACGCTTGGGCCGTACAACACGACCTCGGCATCGGGCACGCCGCGCTGGCGCGCCAACTGGCAGAACACGCTGGAAGCAGGGGCCTATTCGCTCACCGCGACGACCTATTTCACCAGCGGGTATAAGGGCTATGCCGCCGACTATAACGGCGTCGGCAGCTGCGGCCCGAACGACACGCCGGCTTCGACCTATCTCTACAATGGGGATGTGTCGCGGGTTGCCGGCAACGCGCTGCAGTGCACGGTCAAGCACTTCCTCAGCGTCGACCTGAACGGCACGGTTAAGGTGAACGACAAATTCTCGTTCTACATGGTCGTGCAGAACCTGTTCGACGCCAAGGCACCGTTCGATCCGAACACCTATGGCGGCAACAATTACAACCCGGCCTGGGCCGCATCCGGCATCATCGGCCGCGCGTTCAAGGCAGGCGCGAACTTCAAGTTCTAACGCTTTACCAAGCGAGGGCCTGAGAAGGGGCGGTTCCGGAAACGGAGCCGCCCCTTTTTGTTGGCACTCAGCCGACCTGCAGTTCGAGCTTCCCGTCGCCTTCATCGACCTTGACGGTCGCGCCGCCCAGCACCGCACCGCGCAGGATGAGGTCGGCGAGCGGGTCCTGCAGGTAGCGTTGCACCGCGCGCTTCAACGGCCGCGCGCCGTACACCGGATCATAGCCGACGCGCCCCAGCCAGGTGCGCGCCGCATCGGTAAGTTCGAGCCCGACCTTGCGATCGTCGAGCAGCTTGGCGATGCGAGCGACCTGAATGTCGACGATCGGCGCCATCTCCGCCTGGCCCAGCCGGTGGAACAACACGATCTCGTCGAGCCGGTTGAGGAATTCCGGGCGGAAATGCCCGCGCACCACTTCCATCACCTGCGGTTCGACATCCTTGACCTTCTGAT